>CAZTBA010000246.1:6889-9343 GCA_964611725.1 uncultured bacterium | reverse complement strand
CCTTTAAGGAAGAGGATGTCCTCCAGGGCAAATGCGTTTCCGGAGGAGCACGGCTGCGAGTGATCGTCAATCAGGCAACAGGGGAAAACCCGGAGCAAGCAGCAAAGTAGCGGCGGCTGGCGGCTACCCTCACCCAGGCAAGTGAGATTCCCGATAATTCGGTTAGACCGACGCAGCTTGAAAAAGAGGTTGACAAAGATCCTGGCTTTTGGTACGATAGAAGGCAATTTTTCAGGCGCCTCAGGATTCGCCGGATGCAGTTTTACACAGGAAAAAGAAACAGGAGGATGACATGGATGCCAAAGCGCTAATCTGTGACGAAGATCAGAATTTTAGCTACGCCGATGTGATTCTGCCCGATCCGGGATCGAGTAACATCCTGTCACGGACACTCTACAGTGGGGTCAGCGTCGGTACCGAATTTGCCCTGATCCGCAAGAAGCTATCCTGGGGACCATATCCGATATGCACCGGCTACCAGGGGGTCGGCATTATCGAGCATGTCGGTGAAAATGTCACCGGATTCAAAGCTGGCGATAGAATCTACTACCGCGACAACAAAGTGATTGAGTTGACCGATGGCCAGGAGGTCTCCGCTGTGTCAGGCACCCATTGTTCTTTTGCCGTTATCGACCCACAGGAGACGCACGGCGTAGCCTTGCTTCCCGAAGGCGTCGGCGATGACGCAGCCAGCCTCTTTGTGATGCCTGCGGTGGGCCTCAAAGGGGTCGACATGGCAAATCCTCGGCTGGGAGACATCGTTGCAGTGCACGGTTCAGGGCCCATTGGCATGGGCGCCATAGCAGCCTGCAGTCACCGCGGATGCGTCGTGGTCGCCATCGACATCGAGTCCAACAGGTTGGATATCGCCCGAAAGCTCGGCGCGGATTATGTGATCAATGGCGCCGCTCAGGATGTCAGGAAAGAGCTCAGAAAGATCGCACCTGATGGTGCTGATGTAGTCTTTGAAGCCACCGGTATTCCCTCCTGCATCGATCCCGCCATCGAGCTGTGCAGGGTCTACGGCAAGTTCATACTCCTGGGTAATTACGGACAGGAACCTATCACCTATAAATTCCTGGTACCTCACGGCAAAAAGCTGACCATGTTCTACCCATGCGACGACGGCTTCGAACCCTGTCGACGCGCAGTGCTCAAGAACATGGCTATGGGTGTGCTGCCGTGGCATCACACCATAACCCACCGCGTCGAATCCCGGAACTCGCCAGAGCTTTATGACGCCATAAATAGGGGAAAGGCTAAAGATGTGGTTGGCGCTGTAATACACTGGTCATGATTCTGAGAGAATGGAATGTCTCTCGCTACTACAATACATTCTCTGACTGAAAATGATACTATATCGATGTAAGCGATCAGCTATCAGCCGGCGGCCTCCAGCTTTTCTGGCTGACTGCTGTTAGCTGATTGCCGAACACTTAGCATTATCTTTCGATCACATAAATCGGGTTGCTATAGGCCCGCCTCCGATCTACGGCCAGACATTCCACACGGTAGTAAGATTTCCCGCCAGCAAAAGTATCTGCTATGATTTCATTCATCTGTGTCTTGCCATTCGGCTCCATCGACACCATCTGCTGACCATCCTTGATGACTCGAACACTGGATAGTCCCAGGCTATCCACGCACTCCAATTCCAGCTTCATCTCCTCTCCCGGCCTTGCTTGAACCACATCTCCCATCATGGCACCGTTCATAGATATATTCAGCAGTGGTGCATCAGATACGAAGCAATGTCCGCAACGTAATGCATCCATCACCGCATCTTTCTCCAAACGGTCACAGAACATACCTGTCCAGACGTCACCCATAGCCTGGGGTAGATGGGCATCCGTATTCCCCAAACCTGTCACATGTTTGCCCTGGGACAGGTGCTTATCCCAAAGCGCGATGCTCATCTCGTCGGTCACGTCGTAACAATCGAAAATCTGGTTTGCGCCGTTGATGATCTCTATGACGAATTCGTCACCGAGATAGTCAAGCATATCCATCTGTTCCTGGGTGTATCGCGTATTGGGAAACCAGCCTGTGGGATGCGGGATGAAGGGGAATCCCCCGATCTCTTTGATCCTGTTGTAGTCATATATCAGATCCCGTTTGGGCGTATACTTTCGATCAATGTCCAGAATCCCCAGATGATGATATTGTGTGCCCGGCTCCTGTCCCCACCACACGGTCGGATATTTCTTACAGCTACGCTTCTGGTTCACTGTACCGTGATCCGTCACGAAGAAGAAATCGAGACCAGCTTCATCAGCATAGAATTTTATCTCATCCACTGTACCCGTTCCATCGCTGTATACGGAGTGGACGTGAAAATCCCCCCTGAACGCTTTGAAGCTTACCTGGTCAAAGCTCTGCTCGATCCGTTCTTTCATGACCTGCTTCCAAAAACCTATAACCAACCTGTGATATCCCCTCCGCCTCAGATCCATA
>CAZTBA010000246.1:0-6879 GCA_964611725.1 uncultured bacterium | reverse complement strand
TCTGCCTGCTTTTTCTTCTCCGCCCTCGTAAGTGTCATCTTCTCCCTCAGTCTTTCGTTATACCAACCGTATTAAGCTACCGTAGAATACTTCGAGTTTCCTGATATTAACACCTGTGATGAAGAACCGAAAGCTCACTTCGCTATCACACTCAATTTGGCAACCTGTATTGGTGGAGTTAAGAGTGAGCCCCAGGTCCATTCGGCTTTATCGCCGATAGCGACGATATTCTTCAGGGCTTCGTAGGTGTTGCCTGCCAGCATAGTATTCTTTACACGTCCCACGATCTCGCCGTTCTCTATCTTGTAGCCTAACTGGATATTTACAGAAAACTCCCCACTGATCGGATTGCCCTGACCCAGGCCCATAACATCGTGGATGAGCAAACCTTCCTTGGTATTTTTCACCATCTCCTCATAGGGCATATCACCCTCTTTGATGACCAGATTCGTAGGATCACAACCGACACCGTTACCCGTGGTCTTCGTACCCGACCTGCCTGCTGCATCGAGGTCGTAAAGGAAATTTTTCACCACACCGTTTTCGATGAGTGGTGTAATCTGATGGGGTACACCTTCGCCGTCATACCTGTCGCTGCCATCTGCATAGTCGATCAGCGGGTTATCGGTGATGGAAAATCTCTCATCGGCGATTTTCTTTCCCAATTTGCCTGCCAGCGGCGACGAGCCTAAGAATACGTTCTTGCCGTTGAATCCCAATCTCAATGCCAAAAGGAGAACATATACCCCTTCGGGTGCGAAGATAACGGGCATATCACCTGATTTGATCGGAGCTATGGTCTCAGCCATCTTGAGCAATTCAACGGCATTCTTTGCAATCCTGATGTGGTCAATTTCACGCTTTTTCCATCCGAAGCTATCCCCGGCCCACAGGATGTCGGTTCCTCTCACCCACCCACCGCTGACCCAGGTTGCGAAGCTTGTAGTATCATTGGTATATTCTATACCAGCAGAGTTGGCAAACTGACCTTTGCTTACGCTTTTGCTTACTCCAGCACTCGCAAGTATGTCGGAGTTATAATCCTTCACCAGTGACATCATCTCCTCGCCAATGCACACCATCTCCTCTTTCGTTACAGGTAATACAGCATCGTCGTAGACCTTAACATCCGTTCCCTCCTGTAGACCCGGAACCTCGAAGTGCACCGGTCCCCCGAACTCTGCAGCCTCCAGAGCCCTGGATACGACACCGTCCACATCCTCTATGTCCGTCGTGTGAGATGATCCAATTTTGCCATCCACAATGACTTTCACGCTCATCCCGGTGCTCTGCGAGGATCTAACCGATTTTAGCTTATCGTTTTCAAAAGACACGCTTGTGGATTCGCTTTGACCCAGAGATGCCTGCGCGCCTTGAGCTTTCTTCATTGCTTCTTCAATCAACCGATTCACTATCATTGTTGCCTACCTCCTACCACAACGTTTTGAATTCGGGTATAGGGACCGCCGAATCCTACAGGTAGTGGTGACTGTCCGCCTTTTCCACAGCCACCACCTGCCGGCGAGAACTCTATCTTATCGCTTAACATATCGATATTTATCAACGTGTCAAAAACATTGCCTGTAAGCACTATATCTCTGACCAGCTCTGCCACCTTGCCATCTCTGATCATGTAACCGTAAGCAGCGCTGAAGGTGAACATCTCCACGTTCGTCTGACCGCCAACCATATCTATAGCATATAGCCCCAGCTTCACATCCTTTATCATATCCTCAAACGTGGCATCGCCCCTGTCGATGTAGGTGTTGGTCATTCGCACGATCGGTTGATACTTATAGCTAACGGCCCTGGCATTGCCCGTGGGCTGTTCACCCATCTTAGCAGCGGTCTCACGGGAATGCAATCTTCCCACCAAAATCCCATCTTTGATCAGGTAACTCTCTCTGGTTTTTACCCCTTCATCATCGTATTTATGCGTACCTCTCAGACCACGTATGGTGCCGTCATCGATTACGTTTAAGATCTCCGGGCCGAAACGCTTTCCCAGAGTCATCAACTCTATCATGCGCTCATTTTCGTATACATGGTCCGATTCGCTCAAATGCCCGAACGCTTCGTGGGCAAAGACCCCTGCCAATTTCGGGTTCACGATCACTGTATATTTCCCACCTGTAACCGGCGGTGCCGAAAGCAGGTCCACAGCGCGCCTTGCAGCCGCTTCCGCCTTCTCCTGCAGACCTTCAACGATCTGAAAGCCATCAACACCCGCGACGCTATCAAATCCCCGCTGTACATTGTCACCCTCCCTGGCAGTGGCCGATATACCCGCAAATACGTCAGGCCTCTCATCCTCGATGTAGGTTCCCTCTGAATTGCCATACCAGACTTTTCTGAAACTGTCGCTGTAGCCGACATTCGATGTCTCAATCTTATCGTGGTAACCGAGAACAATTTCGTTGTACTCCTCGATGACCGACTTCTTCTCCGACAATGGAATTTGTCGAAAGTCCTTCCCCAATGTCGCTGTTATCTCGTCGACAAACGGTTCTGCTTCAGCGAACTTGCTTTCTTCCTTACCTACCAGTTTGGCGGATTCACAGGCTTCTCTCACCCTGGTTTCAAGGTCATTGAGATCATTGAAAGTTGCATAGCCCCAACCACCCTTGACGAGGGCCCTAACTATCCCACCCAAGGTCTTGGATGATCCGATGCTGTCCAGTTCCTCGCCTCTGAAATCCACCCAGGAAGAAGTTGCGCTCTCAATCCGGATTTCGGTGTATTCCGCATCACTCTTACGTAAGGCTTTTTCCATCTTTTCCCTCATAACAGCCACCCTCCGAAAAAACTTAACACTCAATTCCAGCGAAGAAATTTCCGCTTATTTTAATTTGACCTCTAAGCTAAACTTTCTAAGTGGAAAAGTCAATAGGAGATAAGACGTCTCCAACCCAGGGATTCTTCCTGAGAACAGAATAATATCGAACTTCTCCGGCTGCCGATTCATCTTGATATTGCTGCTTCGACATATTATGTTCTCTGTCGCCTGTACGGAAGCGACATCAGGAAAGCAGAGATATTTGAGACCGGACTTACCTGGGGGAATATATGAGTGAAATGAACTCAAGAGAGCGTATGCTTGCCGCCATCAACCGTGAAAGGATCGATCGTGTTCCCACAGATATTTGGGCAACATCCGAAGTCTGGGAAAAGCTTCGTATGCACTTCGGATCCGATGAGGATACCCGGAAATCATTGCACATTGACGGCATAGCCGGTGTAGGCGCCACCTATGACGGTCCACCCTATCCCCCGGCTCCCGAGGGCGAATCGGTTGACATGTGGGGCATGCGCACAGCACCTGTTGCGTACGAAACTGGCGTTTACCACGAGCAATCGTTTTATCCCCTCGCCGATGCCGAAACCATAGACGATCTGGATGCCTACCGCTGGCCCAGTGCAGACTGGTTTGATTACTCCCAGATGCGCGCTATTGCCGAAGAGAAGCGCAAGACCCAGGTTGTATCATGCGGCTACATGGCCCCTTTTTATCTGCACAACAAGCTTCGCGGCCTTGAAGTTTCCCTGATGGATCCCCTGCTGGAACCCGAGTTCACACATCATCTCCTGAAGCGTCTCTGCGATTTTTTCTACGAACACCACCTGCACATGTTTGAGGCCTGCGGGGAACTGGTTGACATGGGACAGGTTACCGACGATCTGGGCAGCCAAAGCGGTCCCCTTATCAGTTTGGATGTTTATCGCGAGTTCTACGCCCCCCATCACAAGCGCTTCATCGATCTATGCCATGAATTCGGCATCAAGGTATTCCATCACGATGACGGAAGCATGCGCGCCTTTCTGCCCGACCTTGTCGATATGGGTATTGATATCCTAAACCCTGTGCAATGGACCTGTCCCGGAATGGATATGGTGGAACTGAAACGGGAGTTCGGAGACAGACTCTGCTTCCACGGTGCTGTCGACAATCAGAGGGCCATTCCCTTCGGCACGCTGGAGGATGTCCGCGCCGAAGTGCGTCACTGCATCGATTCGCTTGCCAGTGATGGGGCGGGCTATATCCTCGCACCCTGCCACAATATCCAGGCCATCACGCCGGTAGAAAACATCATCGCCATGTATGACGAAGCACATAGATATGGCAGATTCTGATTGAAATTAAACAACAGACCTCGGCTATTTCAGTTCCTTAAAATAGTCGGTGGCGAGCTTCTGTTCCGCCGCATGGGTCATATTGTAACGTTTACATAAGGTGATGTACCTTTCTATTAACTTGGCCCTCTCCCCTTCATCCATCGGGCCACCGGCCATGATCATGGCTTTGTAGGCGCAGATTGAGGCCTTTTCAACCCGGGCCCGGACGGTATCATTGTTCGACAGTTTAAGGGCTTCCTCAAAATAGGCCAGTGCCTTTCCAGATATTTCCGGGTCAAGACCGACTTCTTCCGGGGAAGGGAAACAACCCGGGTGAAGTCCTCTCGATTCGGCATTATCGTGGAGCATGTTGACATAGTCCAGGATCGGCCCCGCCGCATCTTCGTAGTGCAGTGTGATAAACTCTTCGCACGATTCGTTGCCATCGAGCTCGGGGTCCCAGATTACCCGGCTTATGATATAGTTACGCAGGTCGCAAAGCTCGCCAGTAAGCCCATTGCCATTGGCCTGCATAAACAGTCCCTTGGCATTGTTTCTCAGGAAATAGCGCACGTTCGGTCCGATACTTCGCAGATTGGGGAAGGGCAGATCGTAGGTTCTGAAATTGGTGTTGTAGTTCCAGACCCAGATGTCATCGCAGATCTTTCCCCAGTCGTCCATGTCCTGACAGAACTCGAGATTCTTCGGGCAATCGGGATCATCTATGGGGTGCAAGGTACAGCACTCGATGCTGCAAAGCTGAATCTGCACGTTATGCCGCGGGCGAATGGTTTTGGGCGGTTTGCGGGTATACCAATAGGCGAGCGTACCCACTTTGACATTAGGGTGGAATTTCTCAATTCGCTCTGCTACCGCATTCACAAAGGCGAGGTGTGCACCCATAGGGGAGCCTTCCCGCTGGTTAACAGCCTCACAGGCATCGCAGCGGCAGTAGGCATCGGTATCGGCCTGGCTGACGCTTATATTTCGCAGTACCGGGTGTTCGTCGAGATATTTGATGACTGTATCCGAAGCAATTTCGATGACCTCCGGGTTGGTGACGCAGAGTTGAGGGCCGCCCCCTCCCGTGTTCGTGTCCCGTTTGCCATCCACCATGGCATAATACTCGGGATGATCCTTCCCGTATTTATCGAAGGGAACCAGCCAGTGAAACGAGTGGTTAATGAGGTTCTGTGGTGTCTTGCCACCCAGATGTTCCTCCTCAGTAATCGTATTAACCCTCGATCTGGTCGCAAACTCGGGATACTCCGAATTCTCGCGATAGTAACTCCACCGAAACGAGAAGGGAGGGCTATATGTGTACGTTCCGCAGGGAATTTTCTGTGCGGACATATCCGGGACATAGGTATGGTCGTGGGTGAGAAAACGCACAGCGAGGAAATCTTCAAGGAACTGATAAACCCCATATAATGTGCCTCTTGGTCGTCCACCGACAATGGTCAAGCGGTCCTTTTCGACCACAATTCGGAAGCTCTCCTCCCCCATTACGTCAGTATCGGCGGACGGCTCACCCTCAGGCAATGAGGACGAACCTATATGGATTTGGTGGGGACCTCCTTTGGTCGGAGTCTCCACAGGAAGGCCTAATCCCGTCGCCCTATCGAACCAGCGCTGGAACTCCTCCGCCGCATATTTTTCTGACGGGATTGCATCCACAGCGACAACGATAACCCAATCCCTCATCTGGGAACAATCCAGATAAGCTTGACTGCCTTCGATGGAACCCGCTTCCATAGATAACATTATTCCGCTCCTTTACTAAGCACACCTAAATTAAGTCAAGCTATTAGCTTGAGAGCCACTTTCCCATAGGAACAGGCCGGAAGCCTGCTCTCAGATTTTCCTAAGCCAAAAGCTTCGCACCTGAGATCATCTTCGACCTTATATCGAGTCCATTGGGACATCTTGCAGAACACTCATCGCATGTCAGACAGAGCTCTGCTCTCTGTGCCGATGGTATCATGAGATACTCGGAGGCTGCCAGCTCCATATCCCTGTAACTCTCTGCGTACATAAGACAGCGGTTGACATCAGCGATCGCCACGCCCCTCGGGCACAGTTTCTCACAACTGCCACACATGCGACAGTAGATTTTATCTATAGCCCTGCCATAACGGTCGAGTATCTTTCGGTCGCTCCAGCCAAGCTTCTTACCCATAGCACCCATGTTCTCATCGAGCTTTTCGAAAGTGTTCATCCCGGGTGTAGTAGTAGCCACCGCCGGATTCTGAAGCACCCATCTGAGCGCAGCCTGATGCGGGCTCAGATCGCCGAGTTTATGATCCTGATAACCTCCGGCCTGGGTCTTCATGGCTGCTATCCCGATTCCGATTTCCCCCGCCTTTTTTATTGTCTCCGTGAGCTCAGGAGAGGATTTAAAATTGTAGACAATAAGGATGACATCGTAGAACCTGTTCTTTATGGCAGCCTTAAGCAGATCGAGCTCATTATTATGAGTTGAGAAGCCCGTAAAGCGAATCTTTCCCTGCTTCTTCATCCTTTCCAGGGCCTCCATGGAATCTTCGTTCTCAACCTCCTCCACACTCTTCAACCTGTGAGCATGCATAATATCTATATAATCCGTCTGGAGGGCCTTAAGGCTTGTCTCAACGGATGCCATCATATCTTCCATAGATCCTATGAGACACTTGCTCGCTATGTAGACCTCCTTTCTTCTGCCCTTCAGAGCCTTCGCAATTATGTACTCGCTCTCACCTCTCAAATAGGTCCGGGCGGTATCTATAT
>CAZTBA010000245.1:0-9368 GCA_964611725.1 uncultured bacterium | reverse complement strand
AGAAGGAATATGAGGATTACGATTATTCTAATGCTTTCCTGCGAGTTATCCTCGGTTATTGAGGACATAGCTATTCGTAAAGGGGGTGGGATGTCATGAGCCCCGGGTGGGTGATCTTGTCGCTTTTGTGGGCCGCGATTGTTGGAACAGTATTTGCCCCAACAGAGGAAAGAATAATGATGCGATGGGAGCAGGGACAGAAGTTCTATGCTTCCGAAGCTTACGATCAGGCTATAAAAGAATATGAAGATATAAACAAGATGAAAAGCCGATTTATAGATATTGAAAAAGTTACCGTCACTATAGGTAAGATTACAGCTTCCCTCAAGGATGCTGCGATGTATCAGACGGGGAATTCACATTTGAAGATGGCTGAAGAACTGGTATGGAATGCGAAACAGATGCGAGATGATGAGGAAAAAGACAAACAACTGAAAATGGCGCAAGAATATTTCCAGAAAGCGGCTTCCTTTTTCTCCAGGACAGAACAGGAAGCAAGTTCTGAGGAATTAAGGGTCCTTGCCCAGTACAGGTTGATTACAACTTGGTATAAAGCTGAGCAATATGATAAGGTAATCTTAGAGGCCGAAAAACTGTTAAACCTTTATTCTGATAGCGAATATATTGAAAAAGCCCTTTACGATATGGGGTGGGCATATTACAAGTTGGAGAAGTATGATGATGCCATAGGAACTTTTAGTGATCTTGTCGAACGCTTCCCTCGTGGATATCAAGCTGACAGGGCTTTGTATCAGATCGGTGAGAGCTACTACGATCAGAGTCTGTATTCAGAGGCAATTCCTCATTACCAGAGGTTGATAGATAGAAAAGAGGTTACCCGCATCACTGAGGATCTTATAGCGGAAATGAAGAGGGAGAAAATGCGGGGGTTGGTGGAGGAGACAGATGTAGAATTGGCCGCAAAAGCGCTAATGAAGATTGGAGATTGCTACAAGAACATTGGAAATCTGGACGCTGCAAGGGAGAGTTATGAGCGGGTAATACTCCTTTTTCCCAAGGAAACTATCCTTATCGAGGAAGCATATACCCGTGTTGCCGATATGTATAGTGAGGCAGGGGATATCGAGAATGCGGTTGGCACTTGTAAGTTGGCTGTAGATGAAGTTTCAGATAAGTTATGCCAAGCCAGAATGCAATTCATGTCTGCCAAATTTTTCTATGATGATGGCCAATTCGAAAAAGCGATAGATGAATACCGGCTCTATATAGATGCGTATGGCGAGGTCGCCATTCAGAGTGGTTTCTCCATAGAAAAAGCTATATATAGGATAGGCCGGGCCTATTTCGAAATGGGTCAAAATGACTTGGATAAAGGGGATGTAGAAAGCGCAAGGCAGAACTATCGAAGAGCTATTCCCGAATACAATAAGGTCCTGATCAACTATCCCGGTAGCGACATCAACATCGCTTGCCTTTTCAACATTGCCCTCTCAAATCAGATGATAGATGAACCTGAATCCATAGATGAAGCGCTGAAGACTTACGAAAAGATCGTAACATTATACCCTGAAGATGAATATGCACCGAGATCCCTTTTGCAGATAGGACGGATATATTACAAGCAAGGCCAGTATGATAATGCGACAAAAGCCTATAGCGAGCTTCTGGATAAGTACGGAGATTTGCCGGAATCGGACATCGCTATTTTCGAACTGGGTCTGTGTTACCGTGACCTCCAGAACTACGATCAGGCACTGGAAACTTTCTTGAAAGTTGATCAGAAATCTGAAAACTTCCCGAAGGCACGTTTGGAGATTGTTGAGATTCTCTTGAAAAATATGGAATATCAAAGAGCAGAAGAGATACTCAAGGCAGCTCTCAATCTGACTACTGATCCACAGATATTGTCAAAATACCACTATCAGATGGCAAAGATTTTCTCAGCTCAGGAGATCTATGGAGCTGCGAGTGATGAGTTCACTATGGCTATAGACATTACTAAGGATAGAAAACTTCTGGAAAGCTCCCTCTATGGCAGAGCTACTGCCTTTTACCAATTGGAGAAGTTTGAGCAGGCTGAGAAAGATTTCAGGAGATTGGTTAGTGATGGTCTCGATCCTAACATAAAGACAAACGCAAGAAAGATGCTCGGCATGACCTTTGTCAAGAGGGGCAAAGGAAAGGATGCTATAGAAAATTATGAGCTTCTGGCTGCTGCCGCTGTTGATCCATCTGAGAGAGGAGAGTATCTCCTTCTCCTTGGGGAGCTCTACCGTGGTTTGGGAAAATATGTGGACGTTGTAAAGGTAGCAGGGGATATACTGAGGTTGAAATTGCCTGACGAGAAAGGTGAAGTGCAGTATTATACCACAGAAAAGGCATTTTACCTGATTGGAGATTCGTATATAGGGTTGGAGAAATACGATTTGGCTGTAAGAATACTTAGCGAGGGCTTAGAGAAATACCCTGATGACTACTTTACCCCTGATATGATATTTATGCTGGGATATGCATATTTTCAGCTCGGAAATTATGAGGATTCCCGAATTAGATTTGAACAGCTCATATCGCGGTATGATAGTAGTCCTGATCTGCCATATGCATACTTCTATCTTGGATATTCACTCTTCAATTTGGGTGTTTTCGATAGGTCTGCGGAGGTTCTCTCTGAGATGATAGAGAGATTTCCCAGCAGTGAGTTTGGCGCAGATGCGCAATTCCGGGTCGGAGAGTGCTATTTCAACCTCGGGCGGTTCGAGGAGGCTATAAAGGCATACCGGAAGGTTCTGAAGGATTATCCTGAATCTAATATGACAGATAAAGCTCTACATGCTATGGCCTGGTCCTACTTCGAAGTGAGAGATTATGAAAATTGGCTGCAGAGTTTGAGGGAACTGTTGTCCGATTTCCCTGCGAGCGAATACAGCCCTGGCGCGCGTTTTACCCTCGGTGACTACTACTATAACCTGGCGGCAGTAGATACCACTGACCGGGCGCAGAAATACCGGGATGCTATGTCGGAGTATAGAAAAGTGATAGAGGACTACCCGGAAAGTGAACTCGCGTCAAGTGCTTCGAAGCTTATAGGTTATTTGAAGGAGGCAATAGCCTACTTGGATTATGCAAGAGCTATGAATGTATTTAACCAGGCACTTGAGACCGAGAGTGACGAGATATTCCAGGCAGCGGCTTTGGCTTTCAAAGAAATTGTCGAGGAACATCCGGAGACGGAGGTTGAGATAGGAGCGTTAAATAATCTCGGGATATCCTACGAATTTCTTCGAAATTGGAAGTCCGCTGTTTCCATCTATGATATAGTCTTATCTAAGACAGAAGGGCATGAGGACCTCTTTGAAGCCTACGACTTCGCAAGTAAGCATAAGGAATGGATTGTGGCCAACAGGCTATAACCCTGAGGGTTCTTAAAAGAGAAGGGGTAGGGAAGATGGAAAAAGTTGTGACTTGTATATTAGTTTCCCTAATCGCAATTTCGTCGGTGAATCTGCCAGAAGCTTTCGGGCAAGAAGATGAAATCTTTGTAGAGGAGAGAAAGATTTCGAGGAACAAAGCTGTGGCTTTGTCCTTTCTCTTCCCTGGAGTAGGACATTTTCTATCCAATCATAACTTGAAAGGTGGGATTTTCTTCCTATCGGAAGTAGTGTCACTGGTGGTTGCAGTGGATGCTAATGAGAGATACAGGACTAAGGTATCCGAGTATGATGGGGCGAAGGATGACTACCTTAGTATGGAAGGAGGTAGTTATCAGGGTAGAACAACCTACGAGGAGGCTGAGGGGAAGTGGCAAGATCTGCTTGAGATGAACCGTGATCTCGATCGATTGCATAATGTTAGACGGACCTTTGCTTTTATCTCAGCCGGAATATACATGGCTAACATCATTGATATATTGTTTTTCTCGGATGATGACCAGTCAAGGGTCGGCGGGTTATACCGAAAGGGCTTGGATATTCAGGTCCGACCTGTGGGCAATTGCCCTGGGATTGTCATAAGCAGAAGTCTTTAGATTGAAAAGCGCTGGGAGAAACTGATGAAGATAACGTGTTTCCTGATCTGCCTTTCACTCCTTGTAATTACCGTCACAAGTTGCGATAAGGGACATAAACCGCCACCAACCAATCCATTCCATCTGAACAAGCTCAAAGCCCCGGAAAATTTAACGGCTACTTGGGAACAAAACAAAGTATTCTTGAACTGGGAGATGTCAGATACCGATGAAGTTGCCCAATTCGTAATTTTCATGTCAGATACAATCGGCATAAAATACGAGAGATTTGTCCCTGCTGAAGACATGAGCTACGTTGACAGCTCGAGTTGGACCGATAGCTCCGTGGCCGATTCTGTGTACTACCATTATCAAGTAGCTGCTGTGGATAGTTTTATGTTCATAGGTCCGAAGTCGAACGTTGCTTCTGTTCTGGTGCCCTGATGTTCTGAGATTAACATATTTCATGGAAAGTTTTGGGAAGTGTCCTGAAGGATGAATTTCACGTAGAACAAATCCGTAGAATATTGCCCCTGGAGGTTAGCCCGTTATGACCGGGGAAAACTCACGTTTTGCATGTCCTACCTTCGATCTTAAGGTAGGAAAATTACGAAAACGGAGAAATCTGTTTGCCAGTATCGTCTTTGCTGTGATAGTCCATATTGCGGTTGTGTCTTATTTTATGTTTACTGCAGAGGAGGAGAAAGTTAGAAGACCTCCGATGGTAGGTTTTATAATCCGCAGGCCGATGATGACTAAACCCTTCGAGCTTAGGAAAAAGAGGGTTGTGGTAAGAACCCTTAAAAAGAAGGAAGTTGCCCGAGCTAAGCCCGATATTACTGTAAGACGTGTGGACAGGTCCGATCTTTTGCGCACAATCGCGACTTTTGAATACGGAACAGAGAGCGGTGCTACTATGGGCGTGGAAGTTGTGGAGCCAGAGATTACCCCCGCAGAAATAAAAAGTGCCAAAGAGCCTGAAAGAAGGATTAGCATGCAGGAAGAATTCTTGGACTTGGGCTCCCTTGATACAGGGAAATACAAGGCCATGGTTATCCAGGACCCCACAGATAAGAGGAACATAAAAGGTTTCGTGTACCTCGCTCTGGCGTGGGGTACCAGTTTGGAGCCTGAGATACCGAGAGCGATACCGACTCTGGTAGAATCGATAAATAATTATACTAACATTCGGGCCGAGGTGGATAATCATCTGTTCCTGGATTCCAGGAATCTGTTCAGGACCCCCTTTGTTTTCATAAACGATAGGGATGCCTTCTGGCTTACTGATATGGAGAAGGAGAATCTAAGGGCATATCTGAGGGGTGGGGGCTTTGTGATGGCCGATTATCAGGTAGGAGGAGATTATGAATATGGCCCAGGGAAAGCTTCCATAATGCAGATGTTCGAGGACGTCCTTGGTAAAGATGCGAAATGGCGAAAGCTGCCAAATGATCATCCAATTTACCACAGTTTCTTCGACTTCGACAACGGCCCTCCTCCCAATACTTCGTCAGCAGGAGCCGGTGGTCTGATGAGATTTTCCTCTTACTTAGAAGGTTTGTTTCTGGACGGACGGCTTGTGGCTATACGTTCGGACATAGGCTTTGCAGGGTCATGGCAGAGTGGCATCTATGGACAAGTTGGAAATGAAGCCTATTTGAAGATGGGTGTGAATATCGTAATCTACGCCCTCACCCAGCCAGGCTCAATAGCCCAGCAGCAGATAGATTTCTACAGGCAGGCGGACTTCTGAGATATAGCAGCGCAGCTTTGAGAAGCAATATAAAAAGGGGATAATAAAGTGTTTCAATCTTTTTCAAAGGAAAAGGTGAAGTTGGCTTGGGTACTAATCGTAATATTTCTTTTTACAGGGTGTTTCCTTTTTCCTCCGAAAGTTCGTTACAGTTCATACCTTGTGCCAGAGGTTAGGGAGCAAGAAGGGGACTATCTGATCGAAGCCGATGGATCATTGTCTTACGTAAAAAGCGGTTTGAAAATCAACGTTAAGTACGTTATGGACGATGAACTGAACTCCATTTTCTCAAAAGAATCCAGTAAAAACGAGTATTCCATCAATCCATATACCTATGGCAACTGGATTGATCCTGAGCTCGGCTATTCGCCGAACAGGTTTACAGTGTTCAAAGTAAGTGTCTATAACTACGCCTTTTCGAAAATAGAATTGAACCCATTGAATTGCATTTTGCTGACGGACGAAGGCAAGCTTCTCTACTCATATGGAATTGAGGGCCCGGTTCCTCACAATAGTTTTGAGAAGTACTATAGGTCGCTCAGGGGCCAGAGTGGAAACGAGTACTATAGGTTCAACATGCGGATGGGAATCGTGCGTAGCTATAACTACGGTGAGAATGAAAAGATCTTTAAGGGTGAAAATTACAATGGATTTATAGTTTTCGATTCACTGGGCAAAGACGTTGAAAGAGTAAGGTTTAGAATAAAAGACTTCGTGCTCAAATTCGATGCGTTTGACAGGCCACTTGACAAATCTGACTTCTCCTTCGATTTTAGACGAAAGATTGAGACAAAGAAAGTCCTTGAGGAAGAGGAAATAGCTAGGAAGACTGAAGTCGTCTCCCAGGGTCTAAGTGAGATAAAGGGTAATATGCCCGGGGATATCTACAGGAACCCTCCGGCGATCAATTCATATATAGATGAGAGATCGGATGAAATAAGCAGATGCTTCTCGAGGGAATTTGAGGAAGGGAAAGCTGTTGAGGGAAAAATCGTTGTCAGATTTATGATAGAACCCAATGGGGCAGTGACGGGTTCGAAGATTCTCGAATCCACAGTCGGAAGCGAGGTGGTGGAAAACTGTATACTAAGAACCATTGGAAAATGGAGTTTTATCCCGACATCTCCAGACGCGTTTGACGTAACTGTGGTATATCCTTTCGAGTTTGTAGTTGCTACTAAGAGATAGTAGATTTATTTCACATTGGAAATGAACAATCATCACGAAGGCAAAAGCTTATATACTTATCTAAGCTAAGCTGGAAACTAGCTGCAAAGTCAATCTTGTAGCGGATTTCGGCTGTTTTTATATCTAAAAGGTCCGATTTTCGCCTGAAAGTGGTAATGACATGAGACAAGGCGAGTGTTCGACCATTAGCTTCCGGCTGACCGCTTGCGGGACAAGATTCAATGCAGCTATTTTTTGTAGATAGAAGAAATGGTTATTGAAACTGATGCACCGACGATCATCAGGGGCTATGTGAAGGAAGGTGGCTGCCCTTCATCTATGGTGGATCTGAAGTCGCCATCAGATGCAGTATTGTGTGGGTTAACGGGTGAGCATGAGATGAAAGGAGATATTGGTGGGGAGAGGTTTCTGAGAAGGACCGATGTCAATGGGAAATTGAGGCTTTCGATTCCAAATAGTTGCAGAGTTAATCTCAGAGTTTAGCAATGTCGATGAAGTCTCTAAAGCTGTTCATAAGTCTGACTATATTTCTTATAAACGTTGCCAAAGTGTCAGGAGAAGCTATGCAAGAATTTAAGTTTATCCATACTGCCGATACGAGCCTGGAAGCCTGTTGGCCTCCTATCAGTCTGAGAGCACATGCCCTTGCTGTGGAAAGCTATTGGAGGGCATTTGATTACATCATCGACTATGCCATTAAAAACCGGGTCGATTTCATTCTCCATTCCGGTGACATAGTGGAGGGGGAGATCAACAAAGCTGTCAAGAACTATCAACCTTTTCAAGGAGGTGGTCATCTGGAAACTCTTGGCCGCCTTATGGCCGGGCTCGACAGGTTGAGAAAATCAAAGATACCTTTTATAATCACCAGTGGTAGTCAGGAGATTGAGCTTCTCGAATATCTGGATAAAGAGGGATTGGTCTATTATGTGGAGATGTCAAGGCCTGGTCGGACTTACTATGATCTTGAACTATTCAGAAGTACGAAAATCAGGATATATGGTATCGGAGAGTCTTCCGATCAGTCAGATAGGATCTCAAGGCTTGCGTCGATGATAGATATGGATGGCATTGATTTTGGGATTTTGGCAGGACATGTTTGGCTTCCCGAGCTTGGTTGGGCTGTCTCTTGTGACGACAGAGATACCAATCCCTGGACAGCCGAGAGATTGGTATCTGAGAAGGGGATTGACTTTATTGGTTTTGGCCACAATCATCACTATTATAAGGATGCCAAACGTCGTATTTATAATACTGGTAGCAGCGAGTGGTGTGAGTTTAACGAATCTCCGACGATTTTCTATAGGTATGATCCTCGGGACGGGGGCTTAATCGAAACGGGGAGGGAAATTGTCAGCAAGGGTTTCTCCATTGTAAGTGTGAAAAATGGCCAGATTAATGTAGATTTTGTCCCCATTCCAACTAGATCTGTTTTTAATCTCCAGATCATCTTCTGTGAGGCGACACCTGAAGATGTCCTTACAGGTGCAGTTGAAGCGCTTAGGATAAATGCCCACGAGTATCGAGATGTCCTTTTAAGACCTATCCTGTGTGGCTCTCTGGCTTCCGGTTATGGGATTGAGGAGGTTGAAGCCCTTGGAGATTCGATAGCAGGTTCTGTAGATGCACTCTATGTGGAAGGCCCAATAATCATGTTTGAAAGATGAAATGTCTCTTAGCTGTTGAAACTGTCTTTCAGGTTGGCTGATAATGACCCTTGTAAGCGCCGGATCAGATAGAGAATACTTTTTGAATATTCATGACAGAATAAAGTTGTAGCTTAGGGGTTTACTATAGACTTGAGATGTGCGATCTCAGCATAGCCCTCGGATAAGAATGCCCCCCCGTGGACATTGCTATCACGGATTTGGAATCCATTCAATCTAAAAAGAAATCTTTTAAATATTAATGAGAAGGACTACCCTCTATCGTTTTGTCCTACTTACAATGTCCGTAATCACTCGGCACCTCTTATACTTTGAACTATAAAGATGAGGTCTTGAGTCTGTTGAAATGGATGGTTGGAGGGGCGTAAGCGAGGATTTGGCTAACGGATGGATATGCGATGTCCGGAGGTATGGAGAGGGACACCCTTTCTACAATTTGATTTTGGAGAAGGCAAATACAGTTAATATTTACAGGTGAGAAGGAACCGTGGACTCTAAGAGAGTAGATTTCCGAATTAGCCTGAAGGCAGGTCCAAGACATCACGACTGGGTTGATTCACCTGTAGTCGTTGATCTGAACCTTGGAGATCTGGCGGCAGTGTCAGGTCAGTCCCGCAATAACATCGATAGAAGTAGCATCCGCGTCAGAGATGCCGGCGGAAGGGAGATCCCCTTCAGAATCGATTCCTCCCTTCGAGCCAATCTTCGCATTATGGTCATCTTGACATCATAGCGGGTTCTGATAATGGTCGGATCTACTATTTTCACAGGTCATATATAGAGGATGATCTTCCGA
>CAZTBA010000244.1:0-9424 GCA_964611725.1 uncultured bacterium | reverse complement strand
CTACTACTATGCCTATCCTGTGGGATCATATCTGGATGGAAGACTTTCGGATGGTATCCTGGTGGGAGCACCCTGGGCACGGGTTAGAGTAGCTATCGGCAACAGCTCGTCTCCGAGAATCGAGATCCTGTCCAGGGAGATCAGAGAGATTGGGATTCAAGGGGTGGAGCCCATCAGCGAAGGCGAAGCAGCAGTTTACGATCAAGGGGAAGTGGTTAAAGCTTACCTCGAGTCGCTTAGAGCAATGCCGAATGAGGCAATACGGCAAACGCAACAGCTTCGAAAGTACTACTGTTTGTGGATCAGTCACAACGGCATCATTGCTAACGAGATCGGGCCTCACCACGGGCTTTTCTTTCAATGGCTCGGGTGCAGGCGGAAGAAGGGAGACTAATCACATGAGGCAGTTACCCTTAGGCAACACCGGCGTGCAGGTCAGTGCCTTTTGCCTGGGCACCATGAATTTCGGCGGAACCACCAGCGAGCAAGTGGCGCGGGATATCCTGGATCTCTACGTTGAAAGAGGCGGTTATTTTCTGGACACAGCCAATATCTACAGTTATGGCCGACCGAATTGCGTGGGAGGTGAAAGCGAAACGATCCTGGGCTCATGGATTAAAGATCGCGGGAACCGCTCGAAGATGTTTGTCGCCACCAAGGTAGGGATGGAATATCCGGGTGTACAAAGCGGATTGCGCGCCCATCAGATCGAGTCTGAATGCGAGAAAAGCCTGAAACGCCTGGGTATCGATACCATCGACCTTTACTATGCCCACGCCGACGACCGCAACACGCCTTTGGAGGAGTCGCTGGCAGCCTTCGATCGATTGATAAAAGCCGGCAAGGTGCGATTCATCGGCGCCAGCAATTTCCTCACCTGGCGCCTCGTGGAATCCCACTGGGTGAGCCGAACGCAGGGCCTGGCCGAATATTGCTGCATTCAACAGCGTTACTCCTACCTGCGACCCAAAGCGGGCGCAAAGTTCCGCGTACAGGTCGCCACAGACGACGGCCTGCTGGACTACTGCCGTACCCAAAATTTCCCCCTGATCGGCTATGCTCCACTGCTGAAAGGAGCCGTAGCGTCCCGCCCTGACAAGAAGCTGGGGGAACACTATGCCGGTGTCGATAGCAATGTGCGACTCGCCGCGCTGAAATCAATGGCAGGGGAAACAGGTGCCAGCGCCGTCCAGATCGTTCTGGCCTGGATGAAACAGAGTGATGCGCCAATCATTCCGCTGTTTTCAGCCAGTACAGTCGAACAAATGGAGGAGAACCTTGGGGCACTGGACGTCCAACTCAGCCCCGATCAGATGGCCCGGCTGGATGCCGCATCCGCTTAGTTACGTTCCTAAAGGAGAAACAGATGCCTCAGAAGCACGACATGGACAAGCTTACCGAATCGGTGAAACAATTGGCAAAGCAACAGGGAGCTGCGCTTGTGGGGGTAGCCTCCGTAGAGCGCTTCGATCCCATACCCCCACTCAATGATGCTGCACCGAAAGGCCATCACCCCAGAGACTTCCTGCCCGAGGCCAGGTCTGTTATATCCATTGCCCAGCCCATATTGAACCCTGTCATGGATGCACCTGCTGTCCTGGCGGACAGGGAAATGGAAATGATCCCGCCACACGTCAAGTATCCCTATCTCGAGACGCTGTACGACCGCGTGGGGCATGCAGTGCACGATTTGATGCTCGAGTTTATTAGCCAGGTGATAGGTCAGTACTTATTCAGCCAGGGCTACCAGGCAATGATCTTTCCCACGACAGGGCTGCATCCTCGCGTAGAGGGGCTCACCGAAAGACAGATCTGGGAGGGTCCACCAGGCGAACGGGCGAAGGAATTCTCCCCTTTCAGATATACCTTCGGGCCTTTTTCGCACCGCCATGCTGCCACCAGGGCAGGGCTTGGTGAATTCGGCTACAATAACCTCGTCCTTACGAGAGAGTTCGGCGCCAGGCAACGCTTCAATTCGATCATTACCGATGCCGAATTGGTGCCTGACCCCTTGATCAATGAGCCCATATGCCTGAGAGACAAATGCAAGCTCTGTCTCAAAGCCTGCATCATGAATTGCATAACCATGAGAGATGATCCATCTGCGACCGATTATCGATCCATCGAGAAGGATGACAGAAACCGTATATTCATAGATACGCCAACCAAAACGGACCCGACACTGTGCAGCCGAAGGAGGGAAGGCATACCCGATTCACCTATTCGGGGAGACTGCGTCCGAGTATGCCCTGTACCCTCTGTGCCAAAACACCTGACAAATAGATTGAAAGATATTGTGAAGGGATGGAATGCCGGAAGTGCATAGAAAAGATTGACCGGACCATTAGAAGGGCTCCGGGATGAACGTCGCTATGATTATGCTGAACGATGTGAAATACGAAACCGGACATACGATACGAAGCTCAGGAGAGGATAAGGATGACGCTGAAAGAATGTACCATCGGAGCTATAGGGCTGGGCCAGATGGGCGGAGGGATAGCCGCCAATCTGGTAAGTGCCGGATATTCTGTGATCGGATACGACTTGAAGGCAGATGCGGTCCACCGGCTGGTTGAGGCTGGCGGCCGTTCGGCTGAAAGCGGCGAAGAAATCGTGGCACGCTGCGACATCATTTTGACCTGTGTTGAGGGACGTGATTCAATCCAGTTGGCCGATAATGTTCTATTACCGAATGCCCGTCCTGGCCAAATCTTTATCGATCACAGTACGGTCCCTGCCCCGGAAACCCGTCGTATCGGACAAGCTTTCGTTGAAAAGGACTGTAGATATCTGGATGCCCCTGTGAGTGGAGGTGGGAAGGGTGCTGCGACCGGCACACTCAGGGTGTTTGTCGGTGGAGACAAGGCGACCGCCGAGAAGTGTTGGCCCCTGTTTGATGCGATAGGCAATTCGGAGAAGATCGTTTACTGTGGTCCAACGGGTATGGGACAGGTGGCAAAGGTCGTTCAGCAGTTGACAGACCGATTCCCGGATGTCGCCCGAATGGAAGTCATGATGTTCGGCCTGCGGGCAGGGTTGGACTTGGAAACGGTCATGCGGGCCCTTGACGTTCCCCCGGACTCTGAAGACCCTTATACCAGATTGTACAGGGCAATTAAGAGCGGCAGGACAGATGACCTCTCCGCTCTGTTTTCTGAGTGGGCATATTATCTTGAGGAAGCTAAGGCAAAAGGCTTCCGTATGCCCATGCTGGAAGCCATGTACGAGTTCTGCAAGGACGGAGGAAAAACCAGTATTGATCCGGTTGGGCGCCCGATGCCCTCGATCTGGAATGAACTGATGAAGTCTTCCTAAATCCTGCCCTATATCATACCGGGTGTACAGCCCTGGACAAATCGAGGCGAGACACAGCATTCGGACATTTTCGCTTGGTGCTCAGCCAAAACTTGTGATGGATCAATATGTTCAGCATTACTTACAACACTATCACCGAATCTGAGTTGGCGGCAAAAACCCAAGCTCCGAGACATTTTCACCATCTCTCCGAGCTCCAACGATAGGAGCTTAGTACAAAAGGGGGTTCTACGATGATGAAAAACCATTTTTTGAAAATTGGCGATGGTAGCTCATGGATGTTCGTCAATGGTGCATGGCACGACGGACCGGAGAACAGCTTCATCGTGCCTGATAGCATACTTCGGCAGGACGGAGCCGGTATTCAGGGCCACCATTACGCATTCCTGAGGGACAGGGTTTACGATGAACTCCATATCTCCTTCCAGTTCCGGCTTTCTTTCCACTCTGATGTGGGCATTATCCTACGCGCGGCAGATCCCGGCCATTTCTACGTTCTGCATTTTCCCGACTGCGCTCAGGCCAGCCGTGCCCAGCAATTCTGGGCAGCCTTTTCCCGTATGGACGACAGCGGCTACTTCCGCATCCTCAAGATGGAGATGGTACGTCGGATATCGAGCACCAACCAGCTCTGGCATGACGCGGAGGTCCATATCACCGGGAACAAATTGATCGTGCGCATAGGACGCAGCGGGGTATTCGAGGCATCGGATGCTGCGTTCCGAGGTCCGGGCAGGATCGGATTCTACCTCTTTGGAGGTGGCGAAATCAGCAACGTGTCCGTTGAAGGCGCAGAACTGCCAGCTACTACCTGGAATGAGGAAGAGCTACCGCCCACCAACTGGTTCCACCCCTGCCCCGATACGGAATACGGAAAGTGGCAGCGCCCCGGACAGGTGGTGCAGACATCCTCCGGCGATCTCCTCCTGAACTACACCGTCCAGGAACGAGCTTATCAGGGGAAGGTCACCCCCCTTATGGCCCGTTCGAGTGACAACGGGAAAACCTGGTCGAAGCCGCAGCCGGTGGCGGGACTGAAAGCCGGCGATTGGGAGGGTTGGGGAACCATCCATATCTTTCCCGATGGCAGACTCCGCATGATGACCTACGACGAGAACTCGTATCGCCTTGCGGAATCGAACGATGACGGGCACACGTGGTCACCACCGGAACCGGTCGTGGTGGCATCACCTCCACCGGGCGTGAAGCGTCTCCATCTGGGACCACAGGCGTTCTTAAACCTCACCGACGGTTCAGTCGTTATGTTCGGCTACGGCAGACATGATTCCGGGGGTCTCGATTTACTGGTTTACAACTGGGGATCGAATCACTGCCAGGCCTTTGCGTGCCGTTCGACCGACAGCGGTAAAACCTGGACTCCGTGGGTGAATGTGGACGGCACGCTGGACAACCAGGGACACCCCGTAAACGGGAGCCTCGATCTCACGGAGGTCTGCAGTGTGCAGACCAGCGACGGGCGCATCCTGGCGCTGATTCGGCCGATCTATTCGCCCTGGATGTGGGAGACATGGTCCTCGGATGGCGGTGCGACCTGGACGCCCTGCATGCGCGGACCGTTTCCCGGCTATGCGACGCCGAACATGCTGAAAACCTCATCGGGGGCGATCCTTGTAGCCCACCGTTTACCCGGTTGCACTATCCACACCAGCTTAGACGATGGGCGAACCTGGGACAACGGAACCCTTATAGACTCAGCCATATGGGTTATGGGCAGTATGATCGAAGTCGAGCCTGACGTTGTGCTTTACATCTACTGGGATTCTTTCGAATCGTTAATGAGGGCACAGTTCATCCGGGTAACCGCAGATGGACTGTTACCAATCAGGTAGAAGGAGGACTGATGAGGACAATCCGGGATACCCTCTGGCTCTGGGGTACGAGGGTTAATGCACTTCAACAATATGGCTTCCGACCCTCCCGTATGACGATCGGTGAGGGATTGCGCATGCTCAACATAGATCAGGCGATGATGTGCGGCAACCTCCCACCGACCGAATCGGAGTACCGTCCCGTTTCGGATTGCCTAAGGTTACTATGGGAGATGAGTTTCGATGAGGGATTTGCCTTCCAACGGCCCCTGGCACCCATCGTGGATCTGCATCAAGCCCACCCCAATATGGTCGGCGTGCTGCTCGATGATTTTAGCACTACCGAGATCAGTAAGGGTGCCCGGCCCGAACTGCTGGCGGATCTGCGGCAGGCGATGCCTGACTCACTCCGGCTATGGGTAGTTATCTACTCCATGAGTCTCGAGATCCCGGACCTCTCCGAATATCTCCAGCATGCGGATGGGATCAGTTTCTGGGTCTGGCAGGCCCGGGATCTGTCCCAACTGGAGGAATCGGTGGCCAGATGCAATGAACTGAGCGGACACAAAGAGATGATACTGGGACTCTACTTCTATGACTTTGGCAACAACGAGCCGATGACAATCGAGCAGATGGAAGCACAGATTACGACGGGAGTGCGCTTGCTGCACGCTGGAGAGTGTAATGGACTTTGCTTCCTGAGCTCCTCGGTCATGGATATAGGGTTGAAGACGGTGGAACGGACCCGGCAATGGATCGAGCAGCACGGCTCGGAACCTATATAGACATCGGGAAATCTATGATCTGATACCTCCGCAGTTGGAAGATCGCAAATAACACTGATTACCAGAAGATGTGAAATCACTATGGTTCGTGGGAGGCAGAATATGGAATATCGTAATCCCGGAAACGAACATGAATTCGATCTCTTGCCGCCAGAGCTCCTTTCTTACTTACTTGAACTGGCAGATGAATCTGCTGATGAGGCTTTGAGAAACCAGGTTCTGGACCCTGATGATGGCGAATACGGTGGCTATCGCTCGCCGGACACCCTGATATGCGAAGGTCATACCACCTCCGGCATAGGCCTGAACCTGACCATTCTGTGGGATACACCCCAATCCCGACACTATCGGAATCCTGAGCTCGTTGAAAGTATAAGATTGGCGATGGCCTACTTCGAAGAGCGTGCCCAGTATGAGGACGGTTCACTCGATGGCTTTGGCGCGGGTGATATGAAGTCCGCACCAATTGTCGCATTCGCTACTTTCACACTCTATGAACTGCTGCACAGATGGGAGAAAATCGATCATCCCGCTGCACCGGAGATCGCTGAGCGTTGCCGCAGGATCATGATCAGGTCCGGAATTTCACTGCGTTCCAGACGTCTCTTCACACACAACCACCGTTGGGCTGCTTGTGCAGCAATGTCACTTATCAATGACATTGCCCCGGACGAGCGTCTGATCGCAGAGATCGATGATTATCTGAGTGACGGAATCGATCAGGACGAGGACGGCTTTTACAGCGAGTATTCTGTTGGCTATGGCATGCTCTGCAACTTTTCCTTCAAGACCATCGCAGATCTATTGGATCGGCCACAGCTACTCGATCACGTCCGCCGTAACCTCGACCTGTTGACATGGCTGCGTCACCCGAATGGTGAATTCGCCTGCGAATTCACCTACCGTAGCGACCGTGGGATGCTCGGCCCCTACCCACTGTTTTTGGAGATGGCTGAGCGCGATGGAAAGGGTGAGTATCTAACCCTGGCGCTTGATGCACTGGAGCTAACCATAAAGAGAAACGCCATTGACGGTATGAGTATATTGAAAACGGTTATGAAAGGAGCATTGGGCATAGAAGCGGCGCCGCTTCCCGATTCATACCGGAGGACGTTTTCCCGGAATCAGATCGCGCGGGTCAGGCGAGGTCGGCTGAGTGTCACTGTTATGGGCAAGCCGTTAAACCTTGAGACACCATTCCTCGGCAAAACCGATAATCCAAACTTCCTAACGGTAAGATACGGCGATGCCATCATTGACGGAACGCGTGTCAGCTACAAGTACTACGGTGACCGTGAAGTCACACCTCAGGGAGGGCTTCAAGTTGAAGATGACGAGTTCGTGATACGGCACGACTTCACTGACCATGTGGACGGCCCGATACCCAAGCGCTACATACAGCTTAATCCTGATCTGCATATTCGGATCGGCATTCGCGAAATAGAGGATGGCATTGGCATGGATTTGAGTGCACTGGGACTCCCCAGAGTCAGCGTTCAACTGGAATTCGCAGTGCGCCCGGAAGGCAGCCTGATGATCGGTGGCAGCAGGAAGATCGCGCTTATAGATGGTGAACATCATTACTTAACGCACGGTCCAGTTCGAATCGTCAATGGCCCTGATATACTGGAAATAGGTGGGGATCTGGTGATGCAACACCGTATCATTACCCCTGAGAACTTCACCAAACAGCCAGGAATAACCAGCTTGCTAGTCGCGCTGCGAACGCCATACAAAGGAACTATCACCATAAGGGGCCGTCATCTGTCCACTTAATCTTATAAAGGGGGAATGCAACGTGGACGATAGCATAGTCTCAATCAATCGTGCCCCGGTACTGACGCTATGGGCTGCCGTCGTGGCCGAACGCCTGGGCTATCAACGTGATGAGGCGCTTACCCTTGGGAAAGGAGTGGCCGGTCTGAACGCACAGGCCAAGGGGCGCCGCCTCGGCATATATCACCCTCCCAAGGTAGAAGGCGGCGAGAAACCCAAGAAAGCCGGATTGGGTGAGGAGTTCTGGGTGAAGATCTGTGGCCGTCCGATTCCGGCCAGAACCACCGAAGATGGCATCCGGGCAGTTGTCAAGGACAAACCGATCGATCCGAAGAAAGTCGAGGGGTATCTCCGGGAATCATTCGGAGAATCATTTGAAATCGTGCGCGAGGCAATGGCGGAATTGGCTACTGCCTTCGAGCCAGAAAAGCTGGAAGAGGTAGCTTACAGCCTGTATGAGAGGTTCCGCCCCAGGATCGAACCCGGCAGACGGGGCTGGGGTCAGAAGGGGGAGCTCAACCTGAATCTGATCCACTCACTGGCGGAGAGTTCATAGCCCGGTTCCGATCCTTCAAAGAACTATGTGAAACAGGTACATTGCGGAAAATCAAAGAGGAGTATTAAAACATGAAAATGCTCGCTGCAACACTTCTACTGATGGCCCCTATCCTGTCCATAGCCTTCACGCCGATTGCCTCTGCAGAAATATCTCGCTATGTTAAGTTCGAGGATAAGATGTACGGGTGGGAGAAGGTATCGCAAACCGATCTCAGCGATGGCGCCGTCTTATATGAACTGAAGCTCACCTCCCAGATCTGGCAGGGCATAACCTGGCAGCATACCCTGCGTATTATCAAACCGAAGGAAATCGAGAAAACCCCTACCTTAGCATTCCTCTTGATAACCGGAAGCGGAAAAGGGGAAGAAGAGCTGAGCTACGGAAAGCTCATGGCTGAAGGAATGGGAGCTCCGGTGGCTATCCTGCATGATATCCCTAACCAACCCCTTTTTGGAGGGCTAAAGGAGGATGACCTGATAGCCCACACATTCCTGAAATTCCTTGAGACGAGAGACGATACATGGCCACTGCTTTTCCCGATGGTAAAGGGTGCGGTCAGGGCGATGGACGCCGTTCAGGAGTTCATGCAGCGAGAGTTGGACACCCGGGTTTCGGGATTTGTGGTCGGTGGTGCATCTAAGAGGGGATGGACAACATGGTTAACCCCAGTTGTGGATAAAAGGGTAAGAGCCATTGCACCAATGGTCTATGACAATCTCGATCTCAGGAAGCAGATGAGGAATCAGCTCAAGACCTGGGGACAGTTCAGCGAAAATATACACGAATACACCGAAAGAGGAATCCCTCAGCGCCTTCTCTCTGACGAGAAGGTCGCGGCAGAACTCTCGGCCATTGTTGATCCCTTTACCTACCGTAAGAAGATCACCATACCCAAGCTGATAATCATCGGAACTAACGACAGATACTGGCCGCTCGAAGCACTGAACATATACTACGATAAGCTAATTGGCGAGAAATACATATTCTATGCTCCGAACGCCGGTCATGGCCTCGGAGGAAGTGTAGATCGTACTATTGAGAACATAATAGCTCTTTTTCTCAAAGCCGATGGAAGGCTCAAGTTCCCGAAGCTCGGATGGGAAATTAAGGAGAAGGGTGGCAACGTCGAGATGACTGTCAAATCAGATATCGAACCTCAA
>CAZTBA010000243.1:0-9429 GCA_964611725.1 uncultured bacterium | reverse complement strand
CCTCGGATCCAGTATGAAACTTGTCTTCGATTCCATGGCAGATTTGATGGATGATATTATCCTCTCTATAGATGTAAGTTCAGCTCAGGGGTTGGCTTCTACAGTTGAGGCCATGTTCACCGATACCAGGCTCTCGGAGCTCATATCCCAGATGGAATCAATAGAGGATGTCTTGAGCACCGAGATTCCACAGGATATGATGCTGCTGCAAGAAGGGATCTCTTACCTTCAACAGCTTTATGAAAATGAACTTGAAGGAATGGGGCAGGAGATGAAATCTGTCTATTACAGATACCCCGATTTTGAATTCAGGTTCTACATCAAAGGCAGTGGGTTGAACGAGATGTCTATCTCCTCCGCCAATTTTGATAAGTTCCACGATATAGAGGATCAATTCATACTTGGCCTGGGGAAGATACTGGTTACGGTCCAGTCGCTCCAGGAAAGCTATGGCACTCCGGACTACCAGTATACGGACGCGGACAGGTTCAAATTGAGTGACGGGTTCGGTGATATAATATCGGGGTTGGAGGAGATAAAGGGCGTTTTTGCCATGGAGCCACTCTACCAGCTACGTATAGACACCTCACCTGTAGATAGACTCATTGGCTTTGTGGGCGATCTCCGGAGTGCCGTGGAAGGCGAGGAGATACCTCTCAAGTGGGGTAAAACCATACGACCTGTCGCCTGGCTTGAGAGGGACCTCGGGGATCCGGCGTTGCTCATGTCCGGCTTCTATTCATCTGATGATCCCCAAAGCTATACTTTCGGAGGACTTTTCCCGCAAGGTCTTCCCGATAAACTCTATAACTATCTGGAGGCCGACCTCGTCATAGATCCGAGAGCTGATAGAGCTGAGCTCAGATCATACGTCGAGGATAGACTCCTTGATTTCGAGGGCGAGTTTGCCTCTAATCCAGATGACTCCGATGCGAATATAGGTATAGCTTTAATGAAGACCTATCTCCTGATCGACGATCTTATGGGTATGCTCGGTTATCCCGAGTCGGGGGACATAAGTGAAATTCTCTTGAACCACAATCTCGATGAGTATGACAGAGGAGCCACATCAGACAGTATAAGGGCGCATCTGAATAGGGCAAGGAGAGACAGGGATGCCTTTTTCCTTATCCTTTTCCCCGAAAGGGATCATGGTCAACCTATAGGTTTTGACGTGCGGCCTGATGATAGTGAGATCTCATCGATTTTCATAACGAGCCCTGGACTCGACCTCCTTGAAGGAGGCTTCAAGGCTGCTGAGAGGATATCAAATAGCATCGAGGAACTTGCGGAGAAATCAGAATTCGATATAAGCGTGGAGGAGATCCTCCTACTTGATCTCGATCCGATCAGGTTCGATATGGACAATGGGCTCGAGGGTGTAATATCGGGATTGGAACAGATAAAGGATCTTCTTACTGGCGAGCCCTTCAGCCAGCTAAACATAGATACCTCGCCTATAGATAAGCTCATAGGTTTTGTCAGTGATCTACAGAGAGTTATGGAGGGTGAGGAGATACCGATCGAAGGAGGTAAAACCATATACCCTGCCGCCTGGTTTGAGAAAGATCCCGGAGATCTGGATCTCCTTATGTCTGGCTTCTATTCATCTGACGATCCCCAAAGCTATACTTTCGGAGGACTTTTCCCGCAGGGCCTTTCCGACAAGCTCTATAGCTATCTGGAGGCCGACCTCATTATCGATCCAAGGGCTGACAGGGATGAACTTAGATCGTATCTCAAAGACAGTCTCCTTGATTTTGAGGATGATCTCAACCCGGATCCTCATGACTCCGATGCGAACATAGGGATAGCCCTCATAAAAACCTACCTCCTCATCGATGAGAATATCGAGGATTTCATCGGTATGCTCAGTTATCTCGAAGTGGGGAACATAGCTGGGATCTACCAGAACTATGATCTCGAGGAGTATGACAGGGGAGCCACGTTAGATAGCATCAGGACGCACCTGGACAGGGCAAGGTGGGATAAAGATGCCTTCTTCCTTATCCTTTTCCCCGAAAGAGACGATGGTCAGCCGATAGGTTTCGAAGTGCGGCCTGATGATAGTGATCTCTCACCAGTTTTCATAACAAGTTCTGATCTCGATTTCCTTGAGGGAAGCTTCAGGGCTGCCGAGAGTGTGTCAAGTAGCATCGAGAGGTTTGAGGAGAAGTTAACATCCGATATGAGGGAAGTCTTCATAATCGACCTCGACCCGAACAAGCTCGATTTCTCCGGGACCGAAAACCAGATTGACCTCATAGATGCACTTCTCAGATCCAATCCTGAATTCCTGAACCTGTCCCCTGACGGGGATAGAAAGCTGGAGGAGATAGGCAACAGTATCAGAAATACAGTGGATAAAATGATAGAGAATATCGACCACATATCATCACTGTTTGACGCTATGGCCTCCAGAGAATCGGAGCTTGGGATAGATACTTCACCTTTCAGGCAGATGATCTCTAAGATTAGCTCTTTGCTGGAGATGCTGGCGGAGGATTTTGCCATGCCATCTGCTGTGACTATGATCGACGGTGATCCTGTTAACCTTTCTGCCTGGTTCGACATGCCCCCGGATAGTCTCCTTTATAGGTTCCGCAATTTCCTTCTCGATCAGGATGATACGGATAACACTTTGGGGGGTATCTTCCCAACGAGGGTACCTTTGGTGACAGCACCGGCCCTCATCGAGCCGGCCGATGGGGCAACTGATGTCCAGCCGGATGTGACTTTCAGGTGGAGCCCTGTCCCTGAAATGGTGGATGGATACCAGATTGTTATATATGGCGAAGGTGGGATCTATGAACGGAACATAGATGGCCTGAGCTACTCACTCAGTAAGTGGAATTGGCCGGATCTCGGACAAGGCAAAACCTGGCAGTGGAAGGTAAGGGCTTACAGGGATTTCGATTCCGAAGATTCTGAACATGATCCTGAGATAAATGTGGATATCTGGAGGCCGAGTAATCCCGGACCGTGGAGCGCGTGGGGCACTTTTACTACGTCCTCGGAATAGCCTGTTCATAAGTAGCACCTTAAGCTTAATTGTAGGAATGGGCCTCCCGTGGCCTTCTTCCGGATCCTTTTACGTTTCGGAGGCCCTGGGGGGCCTTTCGCTACCTTTTTCGGTTTGATCGGGATATGCTGGCTTATGCCAAGCGATATATCACCACTTGATCGGAACCTGTAGCGGATTTTTGAGCTTATAGTTATGAGTTTTCCGCCCCTGTAAGTTGTGTCTTCGCTCCAAGAGGAAACCTTTATACCATAGAAATCATAGTCAACCTGTCCGTTCACTTTCATCGTACTGTATATAAACCTCAGCAAACCCTCAAACTCTAAAACCCTGTCCAAAGGTGTTCGGAAAAGGAGGCTATAGAGTTGCGAGAAAGCCGATCCGGAAGCTTCGCCCTCTGCCTTGTGAACTACCGGGATGAAAAAGGAGCTTAACCCCCTTCCCATCACAGGAGTCAATACCGAAGCAGAGGAACTTAGGTCCCCCTTGGCAAGGCCGAATTGTCCGTTAAAACTTCTTCCCGAAGGACGGGTCCAGATTAGATTGACACCCAGGTCTTTCCCATTGACTTTGAGCTTTCCATCCCCAAGGTGTATGACATCGAGATACATTTCGCCCTTCTTCTTAGGGTTCAGGGGATCTATATTGAAATCAGCTTTGCTTAGAAATGCTCCGCCCCAAAATATGCAGTTGATACCCTGTATTTTCAGTGAGTAAAAGACCTTCAGATCTATAGGCGATAGGTTAAAATCCGCCAGAACGTATCTTGTGCCCATCAAGTCCTCATCTATCGAGCTCTCGTACCTTACCTCCATATCAAGCACGATATCTGATCGGGAAACCCGAAACCCAAACTTCCCGGAATCGGAGCCGTAGGAAAAAGCGAAAGCCCCCGAACTTTTCCCGTTAACCAGGGAGTACGCTATAGAGCTTCCGAAGGCACTCTGAAGGAGGTTATAGAAGTAAATGTTCTCTTCAAGATCATCTGAATGGCCATACTTTCTTATTTTCAAAATTGAGCTGCCTCTCGTCGATTGAAAATCCCCCTGGAGATATGAGGATATATTTCCTCTGGATATGCCAAAACCCAGTGAGCCGAATGCCCCGCCTATGTCAGACAATGTGGAGCAGGAACCGTAGTAACCCTTAAGTGAAAACTCCATAGAGGATATTCCACATGTGAGACTGCTCCCGTAATCCGGGTTGCGAAGTCCTATCCATATCCTTCTTCCTATAACTTCCGTATTCTTTTCTCCTTGTGCAAACTTGGTTAAGAGGTTCTCAAAACTCGTTCCGAAAACTATATTTTTTCTCACAGCTTCAGGATGCCATGGGTATATCTGGTCCGTCGGAAGGCCTGTTATAACTGACACAATGTCTTCTATGCAGTCGGCATAAGGGCTACCGACTGCGATTACTAAGGCTGAAAAGGAAAAGAAAACGAGCTTCATCAATTTCTCATACTCATTTCAGTTAAACGTGAGACTATATCTTCTGTCTGAAGAAATAACCATGATACAATCTTACCCCTTAAGCATTCAGTGATCAGCTATCAGCATCAGCCAGAAGCTAAGACCTGATGGCAAAAAACCCAATTTGTATCAGATTGGTATCATCTTTGATGAAAAAAGTACTACCCGTCATCTGAACGGGAATATACCTCGTAGGGTAAGGGTGTGTCAACCCTCTCTTTGCTCAGACGGACTCTGAATTTGCCTTAGGAGATGCTGAAACAGGTTCGACATTACAGTCTATCAGAAAATACTTGACTTTATATGATTTTTGAGATAAAATTGATTCCCAGTATATTTGTGAACTTAAATTAGGAGGCGTTAACATTGTTCAGGATATTTTTTATTCTGATCCTACTTGGGATCGCAATTAGGGCCTTGTTGAGGGTATTCAAGGGTGTATCCGAAAGATGGACCGATGTGCAGGATACACAGGAATCACTCTCCAGAAGGAAACGTAAGCTTGATATAGACGAATCCAAGATAGAGGATGCAGATTTCAAAGAGGTGCGGGATAGAAACCAACAGGAATAGTGTTTTCCTTCGAGATATGAAAACTCTGACAAAGGGCGATATCGTAAAAGCTGTTTCGGATATGACGGGATTTCAGAGATCTAAGGTTGTTGATTCCCTGGAGCTTATGATTTCTTTGATAATCGAATCGATGGCTGCTGGGGAGACAGTTGAGCTGAGAGGTTTCGGGAGCTTTAGAATATTCGACAGCAAGCGTCAGTTTGTAAGGGATCCGAATACGGGTGAGAGGATAGAGCTGTCTTCCAGAAGGAGGGTGAGTTTTTCTCCCCACAGCAAGCTCAAAAATATGGTCGGTGTCCAGCGCGGAAAGCTTAAGGATCCTCTGAAAACTGGAAAGAAGGGTATATACGAGGTCATAGACGAGCTATATTCTAAACTTATCTCGGATCCCAAAAGCTTAGAAACGGTTATTCAACTCAGCTATACGCTGATGCTCGTTGGTGAGTATGATAAAGCGGAGCTTCAGTGCAAGAAGGCACTGGAACTTGATAACAGAGCTGTGGAGGCATATCAGAACCTTGGGATAATATGCTGGAGAAAAGGGGAGATATATAGGGCCGAGGAGAACTTTAAAAAGGCTGTCAATGTAAATCCAGACGATTCCAGAGGGCATTACTGCTTGGGATTGCTTTTCTATAAGAAGGGTTTGTACTCCAAAGCTATATCGGAACTGCAGGAATCTATCCGTCTTAATCCTGATATACCCGATCCTTACTTCTATCTGGGAATGTGCTACAACCATTACAGCATGTATGGCAAAGCCTTGTCGCTTTATAAGAGTTTCGTTGAAAGAAGGCCTGAGGATCCAAGGGGTTACTGGTATCTTGGAGTTATGTATGATCGCAAGAATATGAAGGAAAAAGCCTCCGAAATGTATAGCATGGCCGCAAGGATATCCTTCGGGGAAAGAAATGCCTAAAATTAGCCCTGAAACTCTCCAGTTCGAGATTGAGAAGGATGTTTTCAGAGAACTCTATTTCCTCACCGGTGAGGAGTATTTAAGGGAGGAGGGCCTTTCGCTGATTCTCTCGAGAGCAGTAAGTCTAGGGGCCAGAGACCTTAACGTAGACATATTCTACGGCGATGATCTCGATCCTGGGAATGTCGTAAATGCCCTGCTGTCTTTCCCTATGATGTCGGAAAGGAAACTCGTTGTGTTCAGACAGCCGGTATCTGCAAGCGAGAGCGCTCTAAGTTCCGTATTTTCAGCAATTCGTAAACCCTTTCCATACAGTGTATTTGTGATGGTTGACGAAATTTCAGGCTTGCGGAAGCTTGAGAGAAAGTATTCACAAATAATGTCCTCGTTTTATGTTGTTGAATTCAAGAAACTTTACGGGAAAGGGTTAACACGATGGGTAGCAGATAAGTTCAAAGCTGAGGACAAATCCATAGACAGAGAAGTCGCTCAACTTCTGGTAACCCTCGCTGGGGAGAATCTCTCAGATATCATGAATGAAATCACCAATACCGTACTTTTCGTCGGTGACAAACGTCAAGTGGAAAAGGGTGACGTGGAGGAAGCTATCGGAGCCTCGAGGGCTGATAATGTCTTCGAGCTTTCCAAAGCCATAGGGGAAAGGGAATTTGATAGGGCGAGAATCATGGTGAGAAAGATGATGGATCAAGGAGAGAAGCCTCCCCGTGTGATCTATTTTATATCTGATTATTTCCTCAACCTTATGAAAGTCAGTTCCCTCAAGGGTAAGGGACTTTCGAAAAAGGCCATGTTGAAAGATGCCGGAGTTCCCGTATGGTTGCTGGAAAGGTATATTTCTCATTCGGAAAACTTCAATAGGGAAGAGATAGCGAGGAATCTGAAAGCCCTTATGGATGCCGACGACAAACTCAAATCAAGCGGCTATGATCCGGCTACCGTAATGGAGCTTCTGATATATAAGATCTGTTCATCTAATGGTTAATTGAGAACTGGGTGAGGTGACATATGTCTTCAGAGAGGGAAAGGTGGACTAACAGGCCGGCTTTTGTTATGGCTGCCATAGGTAGTGCTGTGGGGCTTGGAAACATCTGGAGGTTTCCCTATGTAGCCTACGAGAACGGTGGTGGTGCATTTCTGATTCCATATTTTGTGGCGCTCCTCACGGCTGGAATACCACTTATGATAGTTGAGTATGGATTGGGACATATGAAACAGGGATCGGCTCCGGCCTCACTTGCGAAAATTGCTCGAAGGTCGGAGTGGATAGGCTGGTGGGCGCTTGTAGTAGGCTCAATCATCTCTTTTTATTACGCTGTTGTTATGGCATGGTGCTGGGACTACCTCTGGCATTCCCCCATGGTATCCTGGCAGACGGATGCCAAGGACTTCTTCTTTAACAGGGTCCTGCAGATATCCAGTGGCCCAGGGGAGTTCGGTGGACTCTCGCTGCCGGTTCTCATAGGTCTGGCTTTGACCTGGATCTCCATATTTCTGATAATATATAAAGGTGTCCGTCGCGTCGGGAAGGTGGTTATGGTAACTGTGCCCCTCCCAGTGATACTTATAGCTGCCATGTTTATAAGGGGACTGACCCTCAAAGGATCGCTTGAGGGATTGGCTTTCTATCTAACTCCAGATTTTGGGAAACTACTGGAACCGGGAGTCTGGCTTGATGCTTACTCTCAGGTTTTCTTCTCGCTGAGCCTCGGTTTCGGAATACTTATAGCATACGCAAGTTATCTTTCAAAGGAATCGGATGTAAACAATAATGCTTTTATAACAAGCCTTGCCGACTGTGGGATAAGCTACTTCGCCGGATTCGCCGTCTTCAGCGTCCTCGGATACCTCTCGAGTGTGATGGGTGTGGGTGTCGATAGTGTAATTGACGAGGGGCCCAGCCTCGCTTTCATAACATATCCGATAGCTATAAAGAATATGCCACTGGCTCCTTTCTGGGGCATTATTTTCTTTGCCACCCTCATAACGCTCGGTATAGACTCAGCCTTCTCTATCGTTGAGGGTGTGGTAACCGGTCTTATTGATAAATGGAGTGTTCCAAGGTTCAGGGCAACGCTCTATTTCTGTATCCTGGGATTCCTGGCTGGACTGCCCTTCGCCAGCAAGGCCGGGCTTTACTGGCTCGATATAGTGGATCACTGGATGACGAACTTCGGACTCACCTTCGTGGGCCTTCTTGAGTGTATAGTTATAGGCTATTTCTTTGGCACCAGGATTTTCAGAGATTACGTTAATTCATGTTCGGATTTCAAGATCGGGACCTGGTGGGAGGTAATGATAAAGTTCATAACACCGTTGATGCTCATCATACTGCTGGTATTTAACTTCGTAAATGAGTTGAAAACTCCTTATGGAGGATATCCGATGTGGGCGATAATTTCCGGTGGGTGGGGACTGGCCCTGGCCGCTGTACTTTTGGGATTTGGCCTTATGAAGCTCGGTGGCAAGGAGGATTGAATATGCCGTTTTCAGCCATAGCTGTACTTATAATAGCAGGCATCCTTATATATGGCAGTTTAGCATATTTCATCTGGATCACTATGAGAAGGAAGAAGGATTCCTGAACTTGGGGGGTGAGTTGGCGATGATAACTATCAATAAGATACTTATGCCCACCGATTTCTCCGATTTCTCCAAACATGCCCTTAAATACGCAGAATCTTTCGCATCCCAATACAGGGCAAAGCTTTACCTCCTTCACGTTATCTCCGATATCCCTGATTTCTCTGCCTTTTACCTCAAGCACTTCCCCTTGGAGAACATCAACGAAGAAGAAATTTGCAGGGAGGTGGAAAACAGAGTCAGATCTGAAATGGAAAGACTTATATCGGAAGACATAAAGGAAAACATCGAGGTCGAGCCGGCTGTAGTAGTAGGTGTTCCCTCCCTCGAGATAATAAATTTTGCGAAGGAAAAATCGATTGACCTAATAGTTATAGCCACACATGGCAGGACAGGCCTTAAACATGTCCTTTTCGGAAGTACGGCTGAGAAAGTCGTCAGAGGGTCTCCATGTCCGGTTATGACTGTGAGACACCCTGAACATGAGTTCATTCTGCCATAAGCTGCTTGAAAAAAATTAAAAAAACATTGACAGGAAACGTCTGTCCTTCTTATATTTCCGTTGTAACTTGACGTGTACTGATTTTACCTCAACCTTGCAAGGTTTGTAAGGTCGTTTTCCAAAGTTCGTCAAGAGAAAGGGGGGTTAAGTGAAAGAGCTATATTTTGACTTCAGGGATGTTTTCAAATCCATGAGACTTGGGTGGAGCGGGAAAAAGATGTGGGTATCCTTCTCGGGTATCCTCATTAGTTATATCGGGTACGGGGTCCTGACGTACATAGCCCTCCTGGCCAGTGGGTTAGATATTAAGTATATATGGAGCAACTACGGGCTCTATCCC
>CAZTBA010000242.1:0-9473 GCA_964611725.1 uncultured bacterium | reverse complement strand
ATAGAATCTCTGTCTCAGGAAAAATCTTTTTACACACTATTTTGGACTTGACCGAATGCCATACCTCTCAGACCGAAGTCCTCAGCCAAGGACATCGCCTTTTTTACCTCCATGTTCTCGCCGCAGTAAGCAAATTGCGTATGGATATGAGGATCGACAAGTTCAAGATGGGCCGGCATTCGCAACTCATGTCTGAGTACCTCAATATTTTCACCCTCGATCGCAATCTCCAGAAAGGCAAACGGTGATTCGCAGAGGGCAGGGGCAGCCACGAAGCCCATTCCTTCGGACCTAATAAGATCCATCCCGGGGTGAAAATGGCCGCTCACGGCAAGGCAAATGCCGTGCTTGCGCATTATCTGAATCACCTCGTCGACATTGGTGAAATTGTAAGGACAGTTGCTCATCCCCGGAGGAAAGAGGGGGACGTGCTGCACGGAGATTATCGAACCGTCAAATCCGGTCCGTGCCCGTGCCATGCGTTCCAGATCAGATGGAGTGCGTCTGGCATTATATCCGGGTTCTTCAGGATCGAGAAAGGGAACGAATCGGATGCCCTTTATATCAATGAAATCTCCAGGCCTTTCGAAGAATCTATAAAATTCATCGGGATCTCCATCGTGATTTCCGGGGATGGCAATGGTCGGCGATTTGAGAAGGTCCACAATCTCGCCCATGCGCTGCAGTTGCTCGGCCGCCCCGGGGCCTCCACCCCTATCGATCAGATCGCCGAGAACGAGCGTTACGTCAGGCTTGATCATCCTGTTGAGTCGGTGTACCGCCCTTAGAAACAGTATGTCTGCTATTTCAACGCGGCGACCCGAAATTGCCGTATCGTTATCCGAATGGGTATCCGCAATGACAGCTATCTTGACCTCCACGATAGTCTTCTCCCCAAAATTAGAGTTGTTTACAGAACGGGGATCTCCTATACTTACATATAGCTCGCTACGGTTCGACCGAGGAGATTCCAGACTCATAAAGTATACGCCACAAGTTTCACTTTTCCAGCCTGACAATTTATGAAATTATCAGGCGTGGGCGCAACCGAGATTTTTCGATACATATGGAATTTGTAGTTGTATCACTCCGGATGAAGTGAAAACTCATAAGGATTTGGCTCTCACATCCTCATAGTTAAGCAATTTCTGCGAAACTTTTGTTGCTTACCCCCGTCCCTCTATGCGGGCGGAGATGGGAGCCTCAACCTTTGCCCGGAGAAAAGGCGGGATTACGCCAGGAGCAGCGGGCGTTGAGAAGCCACAAAAGCATTTCGAAGATTGCTAAAAAAACAGGAGGGCTTCAAAATGTACAGGTTGGTTTATATAACAGCGAAGGATGAAAAGGAGGCGGAAAAAATCGCCACGACATTGGTTGAGGAGAAGCTGGCTGCATGCGCCAACATATTTCCCATAAGATCCATTTACAGTTGGAAAAGTGAGATAGTGAAAGACGAGGAAATGGCAATGATCCTCAAAACGAAAAGGGAACTGGTAGGCGAAATTATAGAGAAAGTAAAAGAGCTACATTCCTACGAAGTTCCCTGTATTATATCTATAGCTTTGGAAGAGGGTTACACAAAATTTCTGGAATGGATCCACAAATCGACAAAAGTGTTAGCTGAAAGCCCCTGAGCGATCGGAGGGATCTCCGTCTTGATCCAGGCTTCACTTTATGGGGGATATAAGCTCACCCACCAAGTTTCCCACTCTCTCCACAAGGTCGGGCTCCCCGTTCCAGCCTGCAATCCTCTTGACTATGGCACTCCCGACGATAACTGCATCCGCATACCTGGCAATTGCTTCCACATGTTCCGGTCTCGACACGCCGAACCCCACCCCGACAGGGGTGGATGTGTACTGTCTTATCCTTTCCACCATAATCCGGATCGACCCGGCGAGCTTATCCCTCTCCCCAGTGACACCCGTCCTCGAAACATAATATATGAAGCCCGTACCGTAATCCGATATAAGCTTGATTCTGTCTTCCGTGCTCGTGGGAGCAACGAGGGCGATCATGTCCAATCCGTTTCCGAGCATCATATCCCTGAATTCCATCCCTTCCTCAGGGGGGAGGTCCACGATCAGCGCACCATCGACACCGGAATCGGCGGCGTCTTTGACGAACCGTTTCAGGCCGTATTTATGTATGGGATTGAAATAGGTGAAAAGCACTATCGGGATATCGGATTTTCCTCTCAATCTCCCGACTGATGAGAGGATATCCCTGAGTGAAATGTCATTTCTCAGCGCCCTCTGCGCAGCCGCCTGGTTGACGGGACCGTCAGCTATCGGGTCGGAGAAAGGGACCCCGAGCTCCACTATATCCGCTCCCCTTCTCTCGAATTCAAGGACGAGCTCTTCCGTGACCCCTATGTCCGGGTCACCCGCAGTTATATAAGGTATGAAGCCCTTGAGACCTTCTCCTTTGAGATATCGGAACCTTTCATTGATCCTTCCCATATGCACACGCTCCTTATTTTATCTGAATTCTTTCAGAGTTCTTCACCCGTGATTTCCGCAACTTGCTGTACATCCTTATCACCACGACCGGAGATATTAATTATCATGATCTCTTCGCGTCCCATCCCCGGCGCCACCTTAATGCCTTCCGCCACTGCATGAGCGCTCTCAAGGGCCGGTATGATACCCTCGAGCTCGCTGAGCGTATGGAAGGCATCGAGGGCTTCGTCGTCGGTGGCATAGGTATATTCGACCCTCCCTGTGTCCCTCAGATTGCAATGTTCGGGGCCGACCCCGGAATAATCGAGTCCTGCGGCCACCGAATGCGTCAGGCTTATCTGGCCCGATTCGCTCTGGAGTATATAGATCTTCGATCCATGCAGCACCCCGAGGCTTCCCGTCTGAAACCTCGCCGCGTGTTTTTCGCTCTCTATCCCGAATCCCCCGGCCTCAACGCCGGTCATCCTTATAGAAGAATCATCAAGGAAATCGTAGAAAAGGCCGATCGAGTTGCTACCGCCCCCCACACATGCTATCAGATGATCCGGGAGCCGCCCCTCCAACGAAAGTATCTGGCTCCGGGCCTCCCTTCCGATCACACTCTGAAAATCCCTGACTATGAGGGGGTACGGATAAGGTCCGAGAACCGATCCGAGGAGGTAATGCGTAGTTTCTACGTTCGTCACCCAGTCCCTTATCGATTCATTTATGGCATCCTTGAGAGTTTTGCTCCCGGAGTCGACAGGATTCACTTTCGCTCCCAGTAGCTTCATCCTGAAGACGTTCAGCGATTGGCGCCTTATGTCCTCCTCGCCCATGAAGATCTCGCACTCCAGACCGAAGGCGGCCGCAGCGGTAGCCGTGGCAACACCGTGCTGTCCCGCTCCCGTTTCTGCGATGACCCTTCTTTTCCCCATCCTTCTGGCAAGGAGGGCCTGTCCTATCGTATTGTTGATCTTATGGGCCCCGGTGTGGCAGAGGTCTTCCCTCTTGAGGTATATCTTCGCACCGCCGAGTTTGTTCGTGAGATTCTCTGCGAAATAGAGCGGGGTAGGTCGGCCCGCATACTCCCTAAGGTAGCGGCTGAGCTCCCCTTCGAACTCCCGATCACTTCTCGCATCAAAGTATGCCTTTTCAAGCTCTCCCAGAGCGGGCATAAGCGTTTCGGGGACGTACTTTCCACCATAGTTTCCGAAGTGCCCGCTCCTATCTGGAAACTTACCTTTCAGAAGTTGAACTCTGTTTTTTCCCATGCCTGAACTCCTTCAGTTTCTCAAAGAGATCACTCAATTTTCCCCTATCCTTTTTCCCAGGCTCAATTTCAACACCACTGTTTACATCAACGGCATAAGGGCGTATTTTTTGGATCACATCGATTACGTTATCCGGACCTATCCCTCCGGAGGCTATGATCCTTCCGAACCTCCCTGCAGTCACCGCAAGCTGCCAGTCGAATGTCTTCCCCGTCCCGCCGTATTTTCCCGGAGCGTATGTATCAAGCAGGTAGGCGGATACTTTATAGGCTTTGAGAATCTCCGGATCGAAATCCTTTGCCACCCGGAACGCCTTTATCACGCTGAAATCCCCAAGCCTATCACACCAGTCGGGTGGCTCATCGCCGTGAAGCTGGAGTGTATCAATTCCACTTCTTCGGGCCGTACGTATTACCTTACCCGGTTCCTCGTTTACGAAGACACCGACGGCTGAGATGAAGGGGGGAAGCTGCCTTACTATCTTCCCTGCCTCATCCGGATCTATGAACCGGGGACTTTTCCTGTAGAATATGAATCCGACCGCATCGGTCCCAAGCTCAGCAGCGTACATGGCGTCATCGATATTTGTGATACCACAGATTTTTACCCTCACCATAAATCTATTTCTACTCCTGTTTTTCACGATGTACAAGCGCAGACACTACCTCCCTTTCCCATTCAGCACAAGGGTTTAAGAACCATGGCTGCGCGAACACGGTTGAGAACTGATCTTGAAGTTCTACGAGCCTCCAGCGTATGCTCGATAAGCATTTGCTCCACTTTTGACTTGCGTGCTTCCCAGTAAGCCCGGCGCTCACGGATCGGATCAAGCACGTCATTAATTGCTTGCGCCAGACTCTCCTTGACCTCAACGTCACCCACTTGTCCCTCGCGATACCGGGCTTTGAATTCCTCCACTTCTTCTCTGTTTGGGTTGAAAGCATCGTGATAGACAAACACCGGATTGCCCTCCACCGTACCCGGGATATTGGCGTGGATTCTCCTCGGATCTGTATACATCCTGCGCACTTTCCGTTGTACCTCATTACGAGAGTCCTTCAAGTAGATGCAGTTGCCGAGTGACTTGCTCATTTTTGCCTTGCCATCTGTTCCAGGCAAGCGCGGAAACTTTCCCAGTTTGGCTTCCGGTTCCTTTAGTGTTCCTTCACCATAATACGTGTTGAACTTCCGAACGATCTCACGGGTTTGCTCAATCATTGGGAGTTGATCATCGCCCACGGGAACGAGGTCAGCATCAAAGGCAGTGATATCAGCCGCCTGATGAATCGGATAGATCAGGAATCCTACCGGGATGTCTAAGTGCTGACCGAACATTTCTTTGCCTTCAGGACGTTCGCGTTTCTCTTCTATTTCGGCCTTGACTGTTGGATTGCGCAAAGCCCTTGCAAGTGTCACTACATTCAGATAATAGACTGCAAGCTCGTGAATCTCCGGAACCATCGACTGAAGCACGAATGTGACCACCTCAGGTTCAAGTCCTACGGCAAGATAGTCCAACATCACCTCCATGCAGTTCCCCGAGATGATCTCAGGCTGTGCGAAGTTGTCAGTCAGTGCTTGGACATCGGCGATCTCGACAAAGGTCTTATACCCGTGTTGCAGTTCGACACGGTTCTTCAGGCTACCTACATAATGTCCTAAATGTAGCGGTCCTGTCGGGCGATCACCAGTTAGGATAGTCTTCTGCTCAGACATTTCCCAAGTAATTCTCTTTCAGGGTTTCTTTTTGTTCGGACTTGCCACCGAAACGATAGAGTTTTTCTGTATTGTCTGATAGCTCACACTGCCTAACCTCAGGTTTATCTTCCAAGAAATTCCCTCATCTTGGCACCTATATCGTCCTCCCTCATCAGGGACTCTCCGACGAGTATCGCGTCAACTCCTGCATTTTCGAGTGCCAGCACGTCTTCTCTGGATTTTATCCCACTTTCGCTGACGGTTATCTTGCCTTCAGGAATCGCCCCTAAAAGCTTCAACGTCGTGCCTATATCGACATCGAAGGTCCTCAGGTTGCGGTTGTTGATTCCTATGATCTCCGCTCCGGCGGAAACCGCCAGCTCGATCTCACTTTCGGAATGGGCTTCCACGAGTGCATCCATGCCAAGCTGGGAGGAAAGGCATATAAGCTCCGATAGCTCCTCACTGCTGAGGGCCGAGACTATAAGCAGGAAAGCATCGGCTCCCAGTGCCCTCGATTCGTAGACCTGGTATATGTCAACTATGAAATCCTTCCGGAGGACAGGCAATTGTGTCGCCTTACGGACCTCCCGCAGGTAGCCGGGGCTTCCCATAAAGAACTTTTCATCGGTCAGTACCGAGATGGCAGAGGCCCCACCGGCTTCATAAGTCCTGGCGATCTCGGGAACGTCAAGGTCCGGCCTTATGAGACCCGCTGAGGGTGAAGCCCGTTTGATCTCTGCTATCAGAGATATACCCCCCGACTTCAGGGCATCCGAGAAACCCCTCGGGGGATCGGCGCCGGCGATCTTCTCTTCTACAACGGAAAGTGGGAGGAGCTCCTTCCTTTCCGCAACATATCGTCTTTTGAACGTGATTATCTCGCTCAGTATATCGGCCATAGCTAAACCAATCTAAAATTTGGATAAACGGATCGTTGGATTAGCGGATACACCTTACATCTATCCAATTACGCATTTATCCATTGTTTACTCGTTGCAGGATTCAGGTAAGATCAGTTCAATTTCTGAGCTACCCGGATTGCAGAGGGTTTATCTTCCTCAGGAGCTCAAGCTTCTCAAGCGCCTTTCCGGAGTCTATCGACTCAGAGGCCAGCCTGACCCCGTCTTCCATGCTTGCGGCCTTCCCGCCGACAACGAGTCCTGCGGCGGCGTTGAGGACAACCGCATCCCTCCTCGGGCCTTTTTCACCTTTAAGTATGCTCAACGTAATCCGGGCATTCTTTTCAGCATCACCCCCGGCAAGTTCCTCGCCGTTTGGGGGCTGTATCCCGAAATCACTTGGGTCTATGTAGTATCCACGTATCACGCCATCACGTAGCTCAGTAACCTTTGTCTTTGCGGATGTAGAGATCTCGTCGAGCCCATCGAGTCCGTGGACGACCATAACGTGTTCCGATCCGAGCTCCTTGAGGACATCCGCCATAATATCTGTGAGGGAGATATCGTAGACACCTATAACCTGTCTTTTAGCACCGGCAGGATTGGTCATGGGACCGAGAATGTTGAAAACCGTCCTCACTCCGATCTCCCTCCTCGGGCCGATAGCATACTTCATAGCCTTGTGAAGGACAGGCGCAAAGAGGAAACCGATTCCGACCTCATCGAGGCAGACTTTCACCTTCTCCGGTGCAGCCTCTATATCGATGCCGAGGGTTTTGAGGAGATCTGCGCTTCCGCACGAGCTTGACACCGAACGGTTGCCATGTTTGGCGACACAGACGCCGGCACCTGCCACTACGAAGGCAGCAGTGGTGGATATGTTGAAGGTCCCAGAGCCATCTCCTCCGGTGCCGCATGTATCCACAAACACCTCCTGGTCGGTACTCACAGGAGTTGCCTTCTTCCTCATAGCTTCCGCACACCCCGCTATCTCGTCTACAGACTCCCCTTTCATCTTAAGGGCCACGAGGAAAGCCCCTATCTGCGCATCTGTGGTCTTGCCATCCATTATGTCTTCCATCACGGATGCAGCCTCTGTCCTTGTCAAATTCTCTCCGTTAAGGATCTTAGATAGCGATTCTTTAATCATCTCAATTATCCTCCTCTAAAGTCTTTTCAAAGGCAGAGAAAATTCTTCAAAAGCCTCTTTCCCTCGACGGTGAGTATGGATTCAGGGTGGAACTGCACTCCTTCAACCTTTAAGTCCCTGTGGCGTATTCCCATAATGACGCCATCCTCAGTCTGAGCTGATATCTTGAAGCAATCGGGGATCGACTCCCGTTCGATTATCAGCGAGTGATACCTTGTCCCGGGGAAGGGGTTATCAAGCCCTTGAAATATAGTCTCTCCGTCGTGGAAAATAGGCGATATCTTGCCGTGGACCGGGTAAGAACCCCTTACGATCTTCCCCCCGAAAACCTCCCCTATGGCCTGATGGCCGAGGCAGACCCCGAGTATCGGGACCACACCCGCGAAATGCCGTACGAGGTCCTCACAGATGCCTGCTTTATCCGGGGTACAGGGACCCGGAGACAGGACGATTCTGTCGGGACCAAGGGATTCGATCTCTTCAAGGGATATCTGGTCATTTCGGGAGACACTGATATCGGCCCCGAGCTCGCCGAGGTACTGGACGAGGTTGTATGCGAACGAATCGTAGTTATCGATAACCAAAACCATATTTTAGCCCTTCCAACATGATTAAAGGCCACCGTTTTCAGCCATCTCGACGGCCTTGAACATCGCCTTCGCCTTGTTCATGGTTTCGTGGAACTCCGTCTCCGGATCGGAATCCGCCACGATACCTGCTCCCACCTGGATGTACGCCTTCCCCCCTTTCACAAAGATCATCCTTATACCTATGCAGGTATCCATATTGCCGGAGAAATCAACGTATCCGATAGCACCGGCATAAATCCCCCTTCTCACAGGTTCAAGCTCGTCTATTATCTCCATAGCCCTGATCTTCGGGGCCCCGGAGACGGTCCCCGCCGGGGAACAGGAGAAAAGCACATCGAAGCAGTCGAGCCCATCCTTGAGCTTCCCCTCAACGTTCGAGACGATATGCATAACATGCGAGTATCGCTCTATGACCATCTGCTCCGTCACCTGAACCGATCCGAACTCGCTGACCCTCCCCACGTCATTCCTCCCGAGATCGAGGAGCATAATATGCTCCGCCCTTTCCTTTTCATCGGAAAGAAGCTCTATTTCGAGGGATTTATCCTCCTCTTCATCACCTCCTCTCGGCCTGGTACCAGCTATCGGCCTGAGACTGATAGCCCCATCCATAAGCCTTGCCATAAGCTCAGGGGAGGACCCGAGTATCTTGAGCTCCCCCATCTCGAGGTAGAACATATATGGTGAGGGGTTCACTACCCTCAGCATGCGGTATATGTCGAAGGGATCAGCCGATATGTCAGCCTCGAACCTCTGAGAGAGGACAACCTGTATCACGTCCCCGGCGAAGATATAATCCTTGCAGCGACTGACACTGCTTTCGAAATCGCGCTTTCCGAAGTTGGACGTGAAATTTCGCATTCCGGAGCCCCTGCCGGGACGCGGATCTACCGGCCTTAAAAGAAGTCTTTCTACGGCATCGATCTTCGATCCTGCCCTTATATACTCCAATTCCAGATCCCGATCCTCAGAATCGAGTCTGACGTTCGATATGAGGAATATCTTTCGGCTCACGTTATCGAAGGCAACCACCGAGTCGAAGAATGAAAGGGCGATATCGTCCATGTCCAGATCATTGCGGGCCTCCTGTGGTATCTTCTCCGTAAGTCTTACAGCATCGTAGGAGACATATCCCACGGCGCCTCCACTGAAGCTCGGAAGCTGATTCGTACGGACAGGTTTGTAGCCTCCAAAAATCTTCCTGAGTTCAGATATCGGCTCCCCTGAAAATTCATTCATCTCCACACTTTCCCTATCCTCGATCCTGATTTTGCTCCCTTTCGATCTGAAAACTTTGAAGGGTGCGATCCCCAGAAAAGAATAGCGAGATATCTTCCCTCCCGGCTCAACGCTCTCAAGGAGGAAAGAGTGGGTATCCTCCCCTCTCAACTTCAGGTATGCCGATACCGGGGTTTCAG
>CAZTBA010000241.1:0-9489 GCA_964611725.1 uncultured bacterium | reverse complement strand
GTCTTGAGCTCTCCAACGGCATCTGCGAGAGGCACAGGGACTATATCGCCCCCTCTCAGCGATACCATATATCCGAACTTTCCTTCCTTCACTAAGTCAATCGCCCTGATACCGTACCTGGTGCCAAGGACCCTGTCGAAGGCACTCGGATCTCCTCCCCTCTGGAGATGTCCGAGAACTACATGTCTTGTCTCAAACCCGGTCCTCTCTTCTATCTCAGTAGCGAGGGTCTCACCGATCCCCTTCCCGGTTCCGAGTTGGATATGGCCGAACTGATCGAGTTTTTCGCCGTGCTTAACCTTCTCCGTAAGCTCTGGATCTTCCGCTCCCTCAGCCGCGGCCACTATAGCATAGTTCTTGCCATCAGCATAGCGTTTCTTTATTATTTCACACAATTCATCCGTATCAAACTTGATCTCAGGTATAAGTATGACATGCGCCCCGCCGGCAATTCCACCGTGGAGCGCCATCCATCCGGCGTGTCTACCCATTATCTCAACCACCATAACCCTGTGGTGAGATTCTGTAGTTGTATGAAGCCGATCGAGGGCCTCGGCCACCCTGTTTATAGCAGTGTCGAAACCGAAGGTATAATCGGTGGCGTTCACGTCGTTGTCTATAGTCTTTGGAACGCCGATGACCCTCCCACCATTGTCGTAAAGCTGTTTGGCTACGCCGAGCGTATCTTCTCCTCCGGAAGCGATGAGGGCATATATGTTAAGTTCTTTCATGTTATTTTTGACGATTTCAAAGCCGTTTTCTACTTTCGCTACATTGGTTCTGGATGAGCCGAGTATGGTTCCGCCCTTCCTGTGTATATCTTCGACATCCCCTAAGCTCAGCACCCTGTAATCCTTCTTCAGCATACCTGCCCATCCATCCCTGAACCCAAAGACCTCAAAACCCTCCTTTATCGCCGTCACTGTTACTGCCCTGATAACAGCGTTGAGTCCAGGGGCATCTCCGCCTCCAGTCAGTAAACCTACCCTCCTTTTTCCCACAGCCAACCCTCCTTTCGTTATTTAAAAATTGCAGTTTCTGCAAATAAATAAATCCTTCACATCTTTCGAAATTGAGCTACAAAAATAACATTTTTGCCACGTTATGTCAAGATTTTTGGTCCCTGAAACCCAGGGGATCAGATCAAAGCCAGAGGTTTTCGATTCCTACGTACCATGCGGTCCCCGGCATGGTATATCCCTTCCACACTTCATATTTTTCGCCGAATATATTATCACCATATACGTAGAGCCTGAAACCGGAGCCTATATACTGGGAGATCTCGAAGCTGGCGAGAAAGTAAGGATCGAGGGTATCCGAGTTCGGGACCGGGGCCACATACCTCCTGCCCAGGACCTCGATTTTGCCGTAGAGAAAGAGTCTCCTGAAAACCTTCAAACCCAGATCGAGCTTACCCACCCTCCCGGGAACATAGGGAACCTTTCTGTCCCTGTCGCCACTTCTGAACTTCGAATCCACTAAATTAAAGCTTGTGTATACGGAGAACCTTTCCCACATCTTACCGCGCATCGCCAGCTCCAATCCCGACTTTCCTACCAATTCACCTGGGCCATAGGTCCAGGTCGAGGAATCGGATTCAACCCATACGGGGAAATTCCTCTCGATGGTATAGCCAGCCTTGATGCCCGCCTCGAGGTTATCCCACACCTCAAACCAGAACTCGTTTGTAAGGTCAAACGGACGTTTCCTGTACGGGAAGGAGGGCCTAAGGTCAAGAAAATGATTTTCGCTGTATGCATCCGACAAGGAACCCATGCTGAGACCTGGCTTAAAGCGGATGAGGTACCTTATCCGACTTCTCACGAAAAGGACTTCCCCTGATCCGAAGAAATATGACACTGCTTTAGTTTTATCCCCGCCAAGATGGTAGAGACTCATTCCGAATCCGGCGACGAAATCCTCTCTCAGGGGGAATCTGCAGAGGCCTGATGAGCGGAAGAGGAACTGTTTCTCTTTGCCAACGTTGCACCGCCTCAGAAAATCTGCGTCATATCCTATCCTACCCCGTAAGGAAAGCTTTTCGGATGTGAAACTCCCGTTCATCTCTATGGAAGATCGGTTCTCATTAGCCCAATTGCTACTGCCCCTGTCGGAAAGCCTGAGGGAGTTAAAGCCAAAATTAAGGTTTGCATCCATAAGTTTATCGAAGGCAAAATTCAGTCTTAAAAGCCCCTCCCAGGATTCCGTATCCCGCACTTCGCTGAACCGCCAGAGTCCCTCCTGCCCTCCGAAACCCTTGGCCCCCAGATATCCGGTCAGGCGATCCGACATACGAAACATAATTGCTGTCTCGGCCCCGCCGAGGCTGCTTTTGGAGCCTTCGACATGTCCCTCACTTGACATATGCTTCGCCCCGAAAAAGAACCCTCCCACATCTTTCTCTCCCCCAATCTCCATCATAAGCTCAGATGAGTCGAACTTTCCATACCTCACCCCTATCGAAAAGATCCCTTTAGGGTTCCCGGGGGAAATCTCCATCAAGGGTTTTTTCTCGGGTATCCCTGAGATCCCTTCCAGGTCAATGATTTCCCTTTCCCCAAAGGGCCTATCAGCCTGAAAGCTCAATGCACGGCTCAATTCTTTTTTCTCACCGAACATAACCTCTTCCAGCTTCCTTTCACCGTATATCTTGATAGTTGGAAGACTTATATCACCTTCCTCACAGGGTGCATTCACTGATAGGAGGAGTATGGAGAGTATGGATACGAGAAAGACGGATCTCACCGAGCCTTGCTCCTTAAATTTCTGAGTTTGTCTTTAGCCTCTTTCCCAAAATCATCGCCGCTATGCTTTTTCTCTATCGCTTCATATACCTTCTTAGCGCTTTCGATATCCCCCATCTTTTCGTAACACTCACCTGTCCTGAGTTCCGCCCTGACAGTCCAGTTTTCGTAGCTCGGATAGAGATGTTTTACCCTGAGATAATTCAGAAGAGCTTCCTGATAATCTCCCTTACCGAAGTATATCTCGCCGAGGATGTACTGCGCCTCGGCAGCGATATCATCCGTCCTGTTCCTTATAACTTCAACGGCATATTTCTCAGCTTCAGAATCATTGTCAGTGGAGGACATTATCCGTGCAAGCTCAAGCCTGGATTTATCCGCCATGGGATGCCTTGGAGCTTTTGAGATCACATGGGTAAAAGCTTCTTTAGCCTTCCCCACATCGTTCATCTCTAAGTGAGCTTTTCCCTTATAGTATCCGGCCTCAGAGACAGCCCCGGAGTTGGGATATCTTTCGAGGATACCTTGAAAAACCTCCACGGCCTCAGCATAGCGTCCGGAGTTGAAATATATACCCCCTATCCTGTTCATCGCCTCAGCGGCGAGTTTATCACCGGGGTAATTCTTTACTATTCTCCTCAGAGAACTTATAGCCCCTTCATTATCCCCACTCTCTATTTGTGCCATCGCGGCCCAGTAGAGGGCCTGGGGGGCCAGCTTACTTTTGGGATATTTTGAAACTAATTCGTTATACTCCTTTACAGCGAGATCATACCTTTTGAGTATGTTGAAATACATATCTCCTTTGCGAAGCTGGAGGGTTTCCGATATCTCTCCTTTCGGGTTCTTGGATATATATCGGTTGGCAAGATCTATAGCTTCTTTAACCTTACCCTGGTTGAGGTAGGCAAACTGCATTCCGTTTATCGCGTCTCCAACAAGTTCACTATCCGGATATCTTTCCACCACAAGGTTATAGGAGTCTATAGCGTTTTCCATATCGCCTTTGTTATAATATGAATCCCCTATCTCATATTGCGCCCTGGGGGAGAGGGGACTTTCAGGATAAGTCGCCATCAGTTTCAGATACTCGACGATCGCACCGTCGAAATCTCCCATCCTGAAAGATGATCTCCCGATCATATACTGCGAGTCGTCCGCATACTCCGATCTTGGGTATGTCCTTATAATCTTTCTGTAGGCATCTGTTGCTTCGGGGAATTTTTCAATTTTAAAGTAACTCTGGCCTATCTGATAGAGGGCCTTATCACCGAATTCGCTCTGAGGGTACCTTTCGAAAACAAGGGAATAGGTCTTCACAGCCTCATCGAAATTTCCCATATTGAAATAGGCATCACCTATCCTGTAGTAGGAATCAACCGCTATATCGGAGCTTGGGCTCTTAATGGCTGCCTGATAGAAGTGGTCCACAGCCCCCTCGAAATCCTTCAGCTTAAGATCAGCCCATCCCATGCTGTAGAGCGCCATCTGTAGCTTGTCGCTATTCGGATATCCGCTTATAAGCTTCCTGTAAGCATCCCTCGCCTCTCTATATCTGCCAATCCTGTAGAGCGATTCGCCCACCATAAACTGAGCTTTGGCAGCGAACTCATCTTTCTGAAATTTCTTTACGAAGCTCGAATAAGCAGAGAGGGCCTCCTCGTATCTGCCGAGATTATAGTAAGCCCAGCCGAGCTGGATCAGGGATTCACGGTACCTTGGCGAATCGGGATAACCATCCAGGACTTTCTGATACGCTTCCACAGCCTTTTCGTAATCTGAGAGTGCGAGATAGGCCTCACCCATCATGCTATAGCTATCGGCAATAAGCCCGCTCCGAGGGTAGTTCTCAAAAACCTTTCTGAAATTAGCTATTGCTTCGGGATATCTGTTAAGCTCGATATTTATCAAACCTATCTCGTAGAAAGCATCATCTGCCAGGCTGTGATCGGGAAACTTCTCAGTCACGGTTTTCAGTGAGGATATTGCCCCATCAAAGTCCCTTTTCAATTTCTTCGCCATGCCCATGTAAAAATGGCCATCAGGCATAAATGCGGATTTTGGAAAGTTCTTCAGGAGATTACCGAAGGCGGTCATGGCGCCATCGTAATCTTTCTCCTCAAGATGGCTCCATCCTATGGCGAGCTGTGCCTTGGGTGCGAAAGGAAGGTCGGGAAATTCCTTAACCACAACACCGTAGGACTCACGGGCCTTTCCATAATCCCCGATCCGGTAGGATGACTCACCCATAAGGAGATAGCCCTCTGCCAGCATATCCTTGTCCTTTATCAGTCCTATCACCGATTTTATAGCTGTTATTGACTCTTTGAATTTTCCCTTTTCGAAGAGAGTCTCGCCTATTTTGAACTTACAATCGACCACCCTCGGGCTTTCGGGATAGGATTCGATGAGCCTTTTATATGCAGCGATAGCATCGTCATATTTTTCGAGCTTCTGATAGCTCCACCCCAGGGAATAGAGGGCATAATCGGCAAATTCACTACTGGGATATTTATCCGCTACCTCCCTGTAAAGTCGGGCCGCGGCCTCATAATTGCCGAGTTTAAAGTAGGATTCCCCGACCCATATCGCTGCCTCGGGGAGAAATTCGCTCTTAGGGAACTTCTTCCCAAAATCCCTGAGCGTCTTGGCGGCAGCGCTGTAGTCTTCCATCATAAACTGGCACTGAGCCTCTCTCAGCAGGGCATCATCGGCAAGCTTATCCCCCTTCAATTCGAACCTGAAGGCACGGTATGCCCTGATAGCCCGGCTGAAATCCTTAAGCTGGAAATAGGACTCCCCTATCAGAAACCTGGCACTCGGGACTTTCTCGCTACCGGGATGATCTTTTATGAACTTCTGAAGCTGCTGAATGGCAAGCTGGTAGGACCCATCCTTGTAGAGCCCCAGTGCAAAATTGAAATCCCTCTCCTCCCAACTGTGGTTTTCCTGTGGGAAGGCCATTCCTGGCAGAAGCACCGAAGCTAAGATCAGTATCCCGGAGATAACGACAACTGTAAGATTTCTAATTCCTGTCACTTAAACCTACATCCCCCTCTCGCTCACTTCGGACATTATCCTCTTGAGCCTTCTCATAACATCGTTAGCTCCTCTGCCGAAATAGTCGTGGAGTCTTTCGTATTCATCATAGATAAGCTTATAGACCTTCTGATTTTCCTCTATCGGCCTGTAGCTTTCCTCCCTGACCTTTGCCATCTGTCCCACAGCTTCTTTAAAGCTATCATAGCCCCCACCGGAACTCCCTGCGACGACAGCCCCCAATATGGCCGCGCCGAGTGCCGTGGCCTGCTCGGAAGCTGCCACCTTTATCTCCCTGCCGGTTATATCAGCGTATATCTGCATGAGGAGCTTGTTCTTGGTCAGGCCGGCACATGCGTAAAGCTCATTTATCTCGACTCCGGTTTTCTCGAATGCAACTATTATTCTATTTGTACCGAACGCAGTCGCCTCTATAAGGGCTCGGTATATCTCTTCCGGCCTCGTACCCAGTGTACAGCCCAGAAGGAGACCCGTAAGGTTAGCGTTCATAAGTACCGACCTGTTTCCATTCCACCAGTCGAGTGCGATGAGGCCGCTCCCGCCAGGTTTAAGCCTGGAAGCTTTCTCCTCAAGGAGGGAATGGATGTCGATATTTCTGCTTCGGGCCTCGTCCTGGTAATCGCCCGGAATACAGTTTTTCACAAACCATGCAAATATATCCCCAACTGCCGATTGCCCCGCTTCATATCCGAAGAAACCCGGTATTATGCCGTCCTCAACGACACCGCCGATACCCGCTACGAGGCTCCTCTCCCTGCTCAGGAGCATATGGCAGGTCGAGGTGCCCATTACCATGACCATCTTCCCGGGGTCTGCAACCCCGGTACCGGGCACAGCCGAATGGGCATCTATTATTCCCACGCCGACCGGGGTACCCTCCTTAAGCCCAGTAAACCTTGCCATTTCGGGGGTTAGTCCACCGGCCGTGGTGCCGACCAGATATATCTCATCCCTCTTCATCTTCTCATCGATCACGTGTTCCATCTTCGGGTGGAGCGCTTTGAAGAAATCGTTGCTTGGAAATCCGGCTCCCTTCTCCCAGAATGCCTTATATCCGGTAGTGCAGGCACTTCGTTTCTCGACTCCGGTAAGCTGCATCACCATCCAGTCGGCGCCCTCTATGAACCTGTCGGTAGCGTCATAGATTTCAGGGGCCTCGTCCAGTATCTGGAGTATCTTGGGGAAGAACCATTCGGAGGATATCCGTCCCCCATAGCGGCCGAGGAATTCCTCTCCCCTTTCCCTCGCAAGCTTGTTTATCCTGTCCGCCTCAGGCTGAGCAGCGTGGTGTTTCCAGAGTTTCACCCAGGAATGAGGATTGCTCTTGTATTCTTCCAACATACATAGAGGTTTGCCGTCTTTATCTATCGGCATCATCGTGCAGGAAGTGAAATCCAGACCTATCCCTACGATATCCTCAGGGGAAGCGCCGGTTTTCCTCATAACCTCGGGCACAGCGTTCCCGAGCGACTCGATGTAATCCTTTGGATTCTGGAGCGCCCAATCGTACCCGAGTTCTGTTCCAACTTCAGGCAGAACCCTGTCGATAACACCATCAGGATAATTGTAAACCGAAGTGGCAACTTCCTCCCCCGTTGTAACCTCCACAAGTATAACCCTCGCGGATTCGGTTCCGAAATCGAGTCCCAGAGAATATTTCGCCATTTTTCAACTCCTCCGACAGGAAAGTTGAAGTTATTTTTCCTTCTAAGCGGGCTTTCTCAATTTACAATCTCAAATCTACAATTCTATGACTGCCTTTACGACCCCATCCCTGTAGTTTCTGACAAGATCGAAAGCTTCCTCTATCTGGTCGAGTTTAAATCTGTGTGTTATCAGGGAAGAGACATCGACCATACCTTTTGAAACCAGATCTATGGACCTCGGGTATGTCCCTTTCATCCTTCTTATCATCCTTATGGTGAGACCCTTCCTCCTCGCCGGAGAAGCCGCAAAGGAGATTTTGTCCTCCTCAGGTATCCCTATTAAGATAACCGCCCCTCCCGGTTTCGCTATCTCAACGGCCTCCCAGGGTGTCTCGGGAGCACCAGCCGCCTCGAACACGACATCGACCCCCTGGCCACCGGTAAGATCCTTTATCGGTTCGACAGCGCCGCCATGGGAGACGTTTATAACCTCCGTAGCACCGAATTTCGATGCCATACGGAGCCTGGGATCGAGTTTGTCGGTTACGTAGATCTCCCCTGCTCCGGCTACTCTGGCCATCTGCAGCACGGTAAGGCCCATGGAACCGGCACCGAGAACGGCCACCCTGGCTCCCGCCTTTATCCTCGCCAGATCAACTGAGTGCACCGAGATGGAGAGTGGCTCAATCATGGCACCTTCTCCGTAGCTCACGTTATCAGGTATCGGGAAGAGGAGCTCAACCGGGTGGGTAAAGTACTCCTTATAACAGCCATCGGTCGGAAAGGTTCCGCAGAACTTCATATCAAGGCAGAGGTTATAGTTACCGCGCTTGCAGAATTCACATTTCCAGCAAGGTATCCCAGGTTCAATCGCAACCCTGGTGCCTATTTCCAGTCCCTCAACCCCAGGTCCAAACCCTTTTACTATGCCTGAGAATTCATGACCCAGCACAACCGGATCCCTGACCACAACGTCCCCGATCCTCCCATCGACGAAATAGTGTACATCCGAACCGCATATACCTGCTGCTTTGACCTCTATCAGTGCTTCGCCAGCTCCGGGCTTCGGGACACTATCCTCCTCAAGTCTAAGGTCAAGCTTCCCGTACAGCCTTGTAACTCTCATAGAAATAGCCTCTTATACCGGATTTCGGCCGAATAATATATTGTCTCTTGCGTCCATAAGAAATAGCCTGGACTTTGCCTTGTGAGCTTTCAGCGGTCAGCAGTCAGCCAGAAGCTGAACGCTGACGGCTGATAGCTGAATGCTTGCCTTCAAAATTGGTATAATTTCCAACAAGAAATTTATTACAGAAGCTCCCTGAAGTTTTCCCTCACCTTTCGAACTGCCTTAACTATGTCGTTCATATCCTCCTCTGTACCGAGGAGCATGCTGTGGAAGAACCAGAGGCCCTCCTCCTCGCAGATTGTGTCCGAATTGGGACATACAACCTTAGTATAGTCCATATCCTTTGCATAATAAGGGCAGGAGAGGGGACAATACCCGGAGCCGGTCCCCTTGTTCCGGAACAGCGGATTCTCATAAAGTGAGTGTGTATATCCCACACTGCAGGGTATACCTTCGGCTTGAAGTGCCTCCACGAAGCTCTCCCTGGAAATTCCGCCGAACTCCCCCGAGATAAGCCTGAAGGGATAGAGGTGGTAGGAACGCCTGTTGACCCTTTCATCTCTCTTCAAAGTCTTTATGCCCTCAATTCCGGAGAGACCTTCATCCAGTATTCTGGCGTTCCTTTCCCTGACGCTCACTTGATCATCTAACCTCGACAGTTGTACGAGGAGTATTGCCGCCTGAAACTCCGTCATTCTGTAGTTTCCGCCAAGCAGGTAATGCTTGTACCAGGGTTCGTCTTTTCCCCGTCCACAGTTGGAATAGGATCGGCATGTGTCGGCAAGTTCCTCATCGTTCGACAGTATTATACCACCTTCGCCAGCGGTTATGTTCTTGCTCATCTGGAAGCTGAAACATCCCATATCACCTACGGCGCCGACCTTCCTCCCCTTCCACTCCGAGCCCCAGG
>CAZTBA010000240.1:0-9499 GCA_964611725.1 uncultured bacterium | reverse complement strand
AGCGACTCCGGTTGGCTGCATAACCCTATACGGGTTTAAGAATAGGAGTACTAGGAGCAAGTAAGAAAAGCTTCGTAAAAGTTGCTTAACAGTTTTTCTATAAAAGAATTTCTCACCGCTCAGTCTTCCTCGATTATCGAATCGAAGAATTTCACGATGTCGCCCCGATCTTCGCTGGAGTTGAACTCCATTGCGGAGCGCGGATGCTGGTTCAGAAGCCCCGTGATCATATAAGGAATGTCAAATCCCCAGAGAAGCTTCTCTCTCAACGGCTCGATATTCTGCTGAATGCACTGAAGAATGGGTCTGAGGTGGAACTTCGGATTGTGCAGGAAGCCGATCAACAGTTCGATTGGGCAATTGCCGGCACCGCGACCGAGTCCGGCCATGCTACCGTCGAATATGTTTGCTCCCATAACGATTGCCTCGATGGTATTGGCATAGGCCAACTGTTGATTGTTGTGTGCATGCATCCCAACTGTTTTATTGTGTGATTCCGCATACCGGAGATATTTCTGCAGGAGGTAACGAACCTGTTCGCTGTAGAGAGCGCCGAAACTGTCCACGAGATAAATGACATCCACCTCCGACTCTGCAAGCAGTTCCAGTGCTTCGTCGAGCTCCCGCTCCTGAACAGTCGAAATGGCCATAAGATTGACAGTAGTTTCGTAACCCTTATCGTGCGCATCCTTAATCATGTCCAGGGCAGTGGGGATCTGGTGAATATAGGTTGCAATTCGAATCATGTCCAGCACACTCTGATCGCAGGGCAAGATGTCCTCGTGATAATCGGTCCGTTCGGCATCCGCCATAGCGGAGAGTTTCAAAGATGTGTCGTTTTCACCGACTATGCGTCGGATATCATCCTCGGCACAGAACTTCCATATACCGTACTGCCCCGGGGCAAATATGCGTTTGGAAGCCTTATATCCAAGTTCCATGTAGTCAATGCCAGCCTCAACACAACCCTTGTAGACGGCCTTGACAGTCTCATCATCGAAGTTGTGATCACTCATCAGCCCACCATCACGAATGGTACAGTCCAGTATCTTAATCTCCGGACGGTAGGAAACCCACCTCTCAGCAAAACCTTCTTTCACTTCCGCTTTCTCTGTTTTCATAGTCTTCTCCCCAATATGGTTCTTATCTCTCACCTCTGACAACTATTCATTCACGGTTCCCTTTGCCTGCGAGATTGTCATCATCTCTGAGCACACACCATGTGAGAAAATCCCGGATCGCCTCAGTCACACATGCAGCTCAGAAAAAAAGTCGAGTTAACCCTTCCATCTTTCGGTAGCTCGGCTTCATGGTCCAGTCTGATGCCACAGTCTGCAAGGCTGTACAGGATTTTCAAAGAGAATCAATGAATGACAGACCTATTGTAAAACAATTATTCGCTCCTGTCAAGGTTCTTCTTATTCCTCCATCTTGTCTCCTCTCACCAAAAACAAGCTCCCTTTCCGCGAAATGGTTCTTATACCATACAAGTGTTCAGCTATCATCTGGGCCACCTCTTTTCGAGGGTGGGGAATTTGGGAAACTCTGCATGCGGCTCTTTCTGATACCAATATGCCACGGATGCAATGTCGTCCGCAAGTGGCTGATACTTTGCGTTCGGCCACCAGCCAAGCGCCTGGATCGTGACCCGCAGGTCCTCTCGGAAGCAGATCGGATCCATTATATGCCAGCGATATAAGCTCCATTTTGGAGGACCATCCTCTCCCGGATGCTTGAGTGTTGTTCCAACGTATGCTGTGCTGTAGACTTCCGGAAAACCGTAGCTGCCGCAGAAATAATCCTCTGTTCCAGTACCACAGATTGTAGGAAACTGTTTATCTCCATCCATATAGAACTTGATTTCACCCTCGCCAAACCATCCATCGGATAGTTGCGTCCATGCCAGAAAAGTTCCGACATAGCGCCCCTTGCCCTTAACGTCGTCCAGGATAGCATAATCCGGATTCGCGCGATCCGTGACGGCACGCCGCCACTGTGCATGGAAATATCCGACATCATCAGGGACATCCGTTACCGCATAGGTGATCTGAAACGCCAAAACGTTCAAATCCCTGCCCGATTCGTTTGTGAACGTCACTTTGCTGTGACGCCGAAATGGCATGGGCCAGTAGCAATTCAGAGCCGATGTCGGGTTCACAATCACGGCCAGAGAATTGACAGGTGCAAAGAGGTCATGACCGACGGCAAAGAAGTCCGTCATTGGCACCTCAATGGATGGTGTCTCTTCATCGTCCCAGTAAAAACGGAGGACACATGCACGTCCGTTTCCGGCCCAATTGGTCTCGGTTGCCATCCAGATGTGCTGGATGATTCCCGGGCCTTCAACATCCATCAAGGTCACGGTTTCCCCGGCCTTTGGCTTGAGAAACGGTCTGACTTTCCATCTCTGTCCGAGGTCTGTCGCTGCACCGGAGTGGGGAAGATCGGGGTCGGCGGGATTTGGAATCGCCATGCCTCCCTTGCCCTTTTCTCCAGTGGGGTTTTCCGCCGAAACCGAACGGGTAACCGCGCCTGACAATAGTGGCAGTGTGCCGAGGCCAGAACTTAAGACTCTGAAATCATTCATCTTATGCTCCTTTGACTTTGCCTTCAAGTGTCTATGGTCGGGAATTCAAGCCGAAAATAGTCTGACCTCTCCGAAATCCATGGTGAGATGATGCTCTGCGAGAACTGGTCCACCGCTCACTGATGCCATGGGTTTCGGTAGTCGCAGAACCCGCTCTCCTGATTCCGTAGCGACCATCGATACCGCATCACGCGTGGCATTGATAATGTCAGATTGGGTGCTCCAAAGGTCAACACCGGCATTTACAGCCAACCATCGCAATATCTCCACAGGGAAGGGTGCAGTACCGACGTAGATGGAGTTCGAACCCTCAAATTCTTTCCGCGCGAACGCCACTTCGTCTCTGTCATCCCAGTACCCGAGCGCCATCGATTTTTTGTCAATCACGCTGAACCGTGGGAAATAATGCTTCTTAACCCCAAATCGAATCGTTAAGTTTTCACCAGTTGTGTTGATTTCGCTCCGGATCATCATGGGCCCCGGCTCCTCGATGATGCGGAAGGTGAACCCCGTCAACTCTTCCATCCGATGGAGATCGAATTTATCCGGTCTGAGGAATCCTGGGGCATAGAACCATACTACCGTCCTCTCGCTGTCTCTTAAAATGTTCCTCAGATGTTTTACCTCCTCATCCGTAAGGAAGAATAAATTTACCATGAAAAACAGATGATATTTTCTCGCATCTTCCGCTTTCAAGTCAAACCTGTAGAGATAGTCAACGGGTGCACCAATGCGGTGCAGGGTCCTCGCCTGTGAATTGAGGAACCAGTGGTTGAAGAAATCGGTGAACCTGATACCATATCCGGTCCAGGGCTCTTCGATTTTCCAGTGCTCTGTCGCGAAAAAGCTTTTTGCATCGTAAACGGAGGCGATTTGAGAAATCGAGCTTATGTCCAGTTCCGGTCGTCTTTTCCCCAAATTGGAAAGGCTGTGGATTTCATCAATCATCGGTTTGTCATCGTACCACCCTCTGTTCGCCTCAAACGGTGGGACGAGCGGACCGAAATCGTAGAGCCAGCCCCCGATCCCGCTGGCGAACATCTGTCCCAGATCGCGCCTCAGAATACGGAGCGTCCCTTCGACAGTCTCATGTCCGGCCCCACCTTCACCGACCTTTTTCGGTTCAATGTATGTGCTTGGATCTATCTCTACGATGAACAACTTCCCGTGTCTTCTGAGCGATTCTACGAGAACCCGGTATCCTCCGTCACCTGCCACTCCCCGCGCCCGGCCCAGCCAGTTTCCCGCTTCATCGAAAACGTCGCTCTCCCACCGCTCGCGTCCCTTTACGTTCGTGCTCTGATAGGAATAAGGGCAGGGGATAAAATCGATGTCCGGACTGTTGAGGATCTTCTCCGGTGCAAGATGACCTGCTTCCTGGATAAGCACATTCTCCAAGAGGTAGAGGTAAAATGTACCGCAGAGGACCCTGCCATGCGTTTCTTGCTTGACGATGCGTGCGAAGTAAAGGATCGTATCAGCGCAGACTTCGTGGAAACGGCGGTAGAAATCTATCGTACAGCGTTCTTTCGCCGGATTTCTCAAGAGCCCATAAGTTGTTTTTGGTCTGGAATCGGCGTCAGGAATCTGACCGCAGGCTCTTTTCATAGGACCGCTGTAATCGGGCAGGTATCGGGAGCCGATGTAATGCCATTCCCCGGTCATCCCGCTCGTAACCTGATAGCCGATGATTCTGCTTACGACCGGCGAGCTTTCGATGTGTCGCAGGAAAGCCCGCAGCATCTCGCCTGTTTCTCGCCTCCAGACCTCGGAGGCATATGAGACGTCGTATAGGTCGCGGGTTGAGTTCCAGTTGAGCCCGCTCTCTCCGATGCGTTCCTCGAGTTTATATTCCTTTTCATCGAAGGGGAGGCCGTATTGTATCAGTTCACCCGGATGCGCGTCCTTCCACCAGCGTGGGTCATTTAGGTGAAGTCTGGGCAGGAAGAAGGCGTCGGGATTAAGATCGAGGAGTTGGGCGAAGAACCTATCGAGCTTTTCCCAATCATATTCATCCGGTCCGATCCAGGAATCGTTCAAGCCCAGAATCGGGGCCAAATAATCAATGCCGGATGCTTTAAACGATGCTGTTGTCATCAGCATGCTCGCGCTCAATGCGAACAGGGGATATATTTCCCTGTCATTGACAAACAGGCGCGGTCCTCCTCTCTCAACTCTGACCTCAGCCTGTGCCGGCGATTCACCGCATAGCTGTTCTATTGTTTTGAGGTAGGGTGCCTCGTTCAAGCTTGTCCTCCATGTCTATCTCAGGGACCTGGGCAAGGCCAAATCTGCTACAGCGCGAATATGTGCGGGTGATGTACCACAACATCCGCCTACAAGGCGTGCACCGGCACTGAGACATCTGGATATTCCCGCAGCGAACTCGTCCGGAGGCATATCGAATACCGTTCGGCCTTCGACCAACTTTGGCTTTCCTGCGTTGGGCTGAGCCAGAACAGGTAGCGACGTTGCTTCCCGAAAAACAGATACGACCTCGGCCATCTGCGAGGGATCGAGATCACCGCAGTTGGTGCCGACAACACTGGTTCCCGCCTCCGTCAAGGCTTCGGCGCACTCTTTTGCGGAATTCCCCATTATGGTGCGCCCTCCATTCTCCAGGGTCGTAAAAGCCATCGTCGCAATTACCGGGAGTGGGGCAATGTCCTTACATGCACGCAGAGCGCACAAGGTTTCCCTCAGGTCAAACATGGTCTCTATGATGAAACCATCCACACCACCTTCGGCTAAGAATGAGGCCTGCTCCTTGAATGTCTCATAAGCGGCCATTTCTGAGAGATCGCCGTAGGGCTCGAGCATTACGCCCGTCGAACTTATGTCGCCCACCACGTATTGATCTACGTGGGCGGCGGATTTCGCGAGCTTGGCACCTGCGAGGTTTACCTCTCTCGGGTCCACACCTACATTGTGCGTTTCAATGTAGATCCTGTTCATCGTGAGCGTGTTGGTGATCAGGATATGACACCCGCAATCTGCGTACATTCTGTGAATTGCCAGGACTCCCTCTGGGTTACTGACATTATTCTGACCGCCCATCTCCAGACCGGGTTTTGCCAGCTCTGTCCCCATCGCGCCGTCAAGCAGTATGGGATCTTTTCTTATGAGAAACTCTGATAGGTTCATTGGCAATTCTCCAGGAATGAATTCTGCTAAGTATGTTGCCGGTTTAGTAGCTCTCCCGTAGAGACAGGGCATGCCCTGCCTCTACGACGCAAAGCTAATTATGGCCTTTAGAAAAATTCATTCTTTAGCTGACATAGCGTTCGTGTAGCTTGACCAGATCAAGTCGAGAAGAAATGTCATCTGAGATGGCATTGTTGATCTCGACGTAGTGTGGATCCCTAATGCCGACTAAGGCCACATCTACATAGGGGTCTGAGAGGACGTAATTGAGGAGCAGACGCCCTACGTCCGACGTATCGATCTGGGGAAAGGTCTGCGCCATCAATCGCTGGAACACGCCACTGGTCATGGGACGCATGAGAATGATCCCCATGCCGCGTGCATCGGCCTGGCGTATGATGCCTTCGCTGTTTGCAAAATCGGAAGGGTGCTGGTACATCAGGTTATAGCGCACCTGCATCGTATCGAAAGCATCCGTGGCGATAAGTTCCTCCACACCTGCCGAGGGGCCTTCGGCTGTAAAGCCGATAAAGCGTACCTTGCCTTTCTCCTTGAGCCGCAGGAAGGTCTCCAGCCCGCCTTTACTAAAGATGATGTCTACCTGCTCACGGCGATACCAGCCTCCATGGAACTGGATGATGTCAATCACGTCCACCTGCAGGCGACGAAGACTGGCTTCTACACTATTGCGAATCCCTTCGGGTGTCCACTGATCGCTACCTACTTTCGTAGCTATGATGGCTTTCTCGCGATGACCCTTGAGGGCCTCGCCAACCATCTCTTCGCTGCGACCATTGCCATAGCCAGGGGCGGTGTCAAAGTAGTTATAGCCGAGTTCCAGTGCGCGGTGAATGGTAGCTGTGGCGGTCCGTTGGGCTTCCTCAGTAAAGGGATCCCAGAACCCCATATAGTTGGTTAGGCCGAATTGCGCACCACCCACGCCGACCTCCGATACCCTTAATTGTGTGCGTCCCAGTTTTCGATAGCGCATAGCTTCCCCCTGGATTCTTGTAGAGGTCCTATAGAATTCGATGCAGGTGTTCAGGCACAAGCTGGGCTTGCGTAGATTGCTATGAATGCGTTAGAATTACGTACTACCACATAGAAAACAGGCTGGATATGATCCCGTACAGAATTATTCCTGCAAACTAAATGGCGGATATATGTCAGTGGTTAATAGAAAGGCGTAAGCGTTTACCCTGATGGACCATCTGATAACGCCGGAAACAAAATCGAATAATCCTCTGGGGTAATTCCCCGTGAACAATATGGCAAACCAGGAAATGATCGTGCAAACAATAACAGCTATGTAGAGAAAACATATGATAATAATGTGTGGAATAGCCAGAAGCCATTTGACGAGCGGCATCCCACGACCAAGTTCCCCCTCAACATCCGGGTAAGGTATTTCAATATGAACTGCCTGTTCCTCATCCGTAGATGGATATTCATGTCTCAGCAATAACAGGTAGGAGAAGACCCTTGTACTGAATTTCGTCAGGGAAACATTCCAGTCAAACCACCATCTGGGATACTTTTTCCTGAAGAGGATCATTAGAAGGGTTGGTATAAATATAAATCCTCCTCCGATATATAGAGGTTCCCAGGATTCTGAGGAATCCGGTGCCTGACCGCCGCCGATAACCATAATGAGAATTATTAAGATTGGGATGACAGTGAAAATCCTGAAAAAAGTAGTAAGCTTATCCGATTTTTCAGGGTAATCGATTTCCACATTGACCGGATAGTTGGTGTTGGATTCTGCCATTGTTCCACCTCCCATTGTTTGAACTACTACGGTTATCAGACCTTTTCTGGATAGTGCCCAATAAAATCAACTATTCAGGAAGTTGACAGATCAAAAACGGTTCTCCAGTCCGGATTAAATGCTGTCAGTATGCAATCATGCCATTGCTCGATACATGCTGTACAGGACACATCGCCTCACCTCATCCCTCTTGATCTCAGGGAACCCATCGCCGTGCTTGAGAAAGAAGTTATCCGCATAATCGTCGCGCACGCTTGAGATCTCAATAGACAGGGCAGCTTTCATACCTGTTATCCTGCTCGGAAGCTCTGTATAGCTTCGGATGTACGCAGCGCCCTGTTGTAAATTCGCAGCGATTTGATCCCACCTTCCAGTGTTGCTCCGATCTTGAGCAGCTTAGCGCTATTGATGTCTCGCAGATTGGGACTGAATCGGCCCCACCCGTATTGACGATGGCTTCCACCATCACAAAGCTTCCCGTCCACGATAAACGTGATGATCTTTGGTCCGCCATCAACGGTGATGAAGATATTATGCAGTTTGTCTCTTTCAAGCACGCCGGGATCGCAATCCCACAGATTCTCGGTCATGCCATCGTTCAGGAGGATTTCCAATGTGCCCCGGTCAGTGGTCCGCAGGCAGAATCCCCGGACCTCATCACCTCGGTTATCCAGAACGATCATACCTCCTTTCATTGAGTGGAGTCGAATCCACAGATCAATGGAAAAACCTGAGCGGCGATCCAGTGTACCGTAGCCGGAACGGAAAGGATCACGGCCCAGGAACCACGGTAGCTCCGGCGTCTCGACTTCTTTCGGCATCTCGCTATCGGTAGCAGGCAGTTCCAGCACAAGACCATCGTGCGTTACCGACAATGTGTCATCGAACTGGGACCAGAGTCCCTCAAGCAAATCAGCGGGCAATTCATGCACGCGGGCCACGGATTTCTGCGTTTCGGTCACAAAGTATCGCCCATCCCGCTCAACAAGATCCGGATAGCTCATGCGGATGAACGGGTCGTCATCGTAAAGTATGATTTCCGGCTGTGACCATAGTATGACCCTCCCCTCCGGCGAATCCGCCTCAATTCCGCCACAGAGCCAAACGGGATTCCGGTCGTTGTAGGAGATACTCGCAGCTCTGGGATGCTTACCGATGAACCGTCCCCCGTGATTATGGAACCAGTAGAGGTATTTCCCATTCGAGCACTTCCACACGAAGTTTGCAGCACGGGGGTGCTTCATCCTTCTACCATCGGCATAGCATTGATATTCCGGCTCACCCCAGGTATGTCCGCCGTCGCGGCTGTAGGCGCATGCCGGATAGCCGGAGATGGTGCGGTATACGCTGTAGAACGAACCATCGCTCAGAGCGACGTAGCTTTCTTCTTCGGCAATCGGACCGCCGCCCTTCGGCGGGCGTAGACCGTAATCGCCGTCCGGGAGCGTCTCCCATCGGATTGCTTGCGGATCTGGCTCGGCGAGGATATTATCGCTCTTGAGCAGGATACCTTCTGTGCGCGTGAAGAAGCCCTCGCCAAATCCGCCAACTTTTGTGAGGGGAACATACGCTGTTCCGCCATGGACGAACGGTCGACCTACATTCCAGAAATACAGCAGCTTGCCACCATCCGCATTCGAGCGGTCGATTTCCATCAAGCGCTGTGGGATGTCGTATCGTTTCTCCGACCACGTCAATCCATGGTCGTCGGAGTATTTGAAAACGAAATGTCCAAGCGAATCGACGCGCATACACCAGCCATCCTTGAAGGGGGGATTATCCCCTTTGACCTTGCGGATATTGTCGCTGTTGTGGTTGTAGAAGGCGTAAACTCTGCCACCGGGGACCTTGAGCAGCACCGCATAAGATGCCTCGGGACCATCAGCGGTCTCGATATCCACGGGAGTTGACCAGCTCTGTCCCATATCGGTGCTCCGGACTGCGATCACATGCTGGGCGACTGCAACCGCGACGGAGCTGTGAACAACTTCGATATCGAT
>CAZTBA010000239.1:0-9510 GCA_964611725.1 uncultured bacterium | reverse complement strand
TCGGATCAGGGACACCATCTATAGGTCTCCAAAGACCATCGAACGCCCTCCCCAGCATCTCCCCCGATACCGGGAGTCTCAGCGGCTCCCCTCTGAACTTCACCCTCGTATCCGGGAGTGAAAGCCCCGATGTTCCCTCGAAGACCTGGATTATGGCCTTACCCTTTCCGCTTTCGAGTATAACACCGAAGCGTACGCTACCCTCAGGGTCCTCTATTTCAACGAGCTCGTTGTATCCGACATCGTGTATATCTTCTATAACCAGGAGTGGACCTATTACCTGGCTTATCCCCCGGTATTCCCTGGCTTCCTCATAAAGTATCTTATCCTCTTTCATGGATATCCTCTAATCTATCGAACTCCTTTTCGAGTCTCGTGAGGAGCTCATCGAGCTTGACAACCTCTTCATTAGAGACGGAGAACTTCATCCTTACAATTTCGGTATATATCTTCATCCTTCTGACCTTGGCAAGTGCAGCGCCTTTCTTTATGCAGTCGAGTCCTCTCCTGTAGAAAGCGACTATTATCCTGAGCATCTTCACCTGTTTTTCAGCGGTCGAGTACATATCGACTTTATCGAAGGCACTTTGCTGAAGGAAGGTATTTTTGAAAAGCGAACATGCCTCCAGTATCAACCTCTGAGTGTCGGGGAGGACATCCGCTCCGACGAGTTTCACAACCTGCTGGAGTCGAACTTCTCTCTGCAGGAGGTCCATTATCTGTCCCCTGAGAGATCTCCACTCAGGATCAAGCCTTTTCTCCCACCAGTCTGATATATCACCTACGTACTCACTGTAGCTGTCAATCCAGCTTATAGCGGGGTAATGCCTGGCATCGGCGAGATGTCTGTCGAGCGCCCAAAAACAGCGCACAAAGCGTTTCGTATGCTGGGTTACCGGCTCTGAGAAATCCCCGCCCTGTGGAGAAACCGAGCCTATGATTGTAACTGAACCTGGCGAGTCACAGAGGGTGATTATCATCCCTGCCCTCTCATAGAATTCCGCGAGCCTCGTAGGAAGATATGCGGGGAAGCCCTCTTCAGCAGGAAGTTCCTCCATCCTTGCGGAGAGTTCCCTGAGGGCCTCGGCCCATCTTGAAGTTGAGTCTGCCATCACTGCCACATGGTAGCCCATATCGCGGTAGTACTCAGCTATAGTTATGCCAGTGTATATACTTGCCTCCCTGGCGGCCACAGGCATGTTAGATGTGTTCGCTATGAGCACAGTTCTCTCCATCAGGTGTTTTCCGGAGCGGGGATCCAGAAGTCCCGGGAAGCTTTTCAGGACATCGGTCATCTCGTTGCCGCGCTCCCCGCAACCTATGTAGACAACTATATCGGCATCAGACCACTTGGAGAGGGAATGCTGAATTATCGTCTTTCCGGTGCCAAATCCTCCGGGAACAGCGACAGTACCTCCCTTCGCAACCGGGAAGAGGGTATCTATAACCCTCTGACCAGTTATGAGGGGCAACGAAGAGTCGAGCCTCTCTTTGTATGGCCTTCCCTGGCGTACAGGCCAGCGCTGCATCAGGCTCAGCTCCCTGTCTCCTGAATCCGTGCCTATAGCAGCTATCCTTTCATCGATACTGTACTCGCCTTCATCCGCTACCCAGCTTATCGTTCCCTCAAGATCAGGCGGAACCATAACTCTGTGCTCCACAAGCCCGGTCTCAGGAACGGTCCCGAGCACCCGACCCGGCCCAATCTTCTCCCCCGCTTTTACTCTCGGGGTAAAAAGCCACTTCTTCTCACGATCCAGCGCTTCAAGCTTAATCCCTTTCCGGATGAAATTACCTGTGAGAGCCCTTATCCTCTCCAATGGGCGCTGGATACCATCGTATATAGTTCCCATAAGCCCGGGGCCAAGTTCAACAGATAGTGGTGTTCCTGAGCTGTAGACGCTCGCTCCCGGCGAGAGGCCGGTTGTATCCTCGTACACCTGGACGGAGGCGATATCACCCTGGAGTCGGATTATCTCCCCGATAAGGCGCTCCTCTCCGACCTCGACCACCTCGAGCATCTTAGAATCCTTCACCCCTTCAACTTCAACAACGGGGCCAACCACCCTTCTGATCTTACCTATGATCTTGTACACTTCACCCCCTAACCGAAAACTTCCCTGACTATGCTCAGCCTCAGAGAACCCTTCATCCTCCTTAGTCTGGCATTGAAGGTGTTATCGAAAGATACCCTCCCATCCCTCGATCTGAGGATGACCCCGCCACCGGAACTATGGAAGTCCTCAGAAACTTCGAGTCTGATGTCATTCCCATATTTTTCCCTGAGATGTGACTCGGCCTCCGAAATCAGTCTTTCATCTACCAGGGATCGGTCAGATTTGTCGAAGACAGCAACCACATTTTTTTCTTCAAGAGCTCCAAAGGCTTCGAGGAGAAGACCTCTGAGGACATCCCTGTAACCATCTTCCTTCCTCAGGTTCTCCAGCTTTGCCATAGCCTTGGAGAAAACCTCCGCTATGACCTCCTCACGTGCCTGGAGTGACATCCTCTTCGTCTCTAAATTCACCCCGGAAAGGGTCCTCTTCCTCACCGCATCACCTTCAGTCTTGGCTTTCTCCACTATCTCCCTCCGGACTTTCTCAGCATCAGAACTATAGCGCTTTCTCAGTTCATCGGCTGATCTCTCAGCATGGGAAATTATGGACTCGGCCTCTCTAAGGGCATCTTCCTCTATTCTCTTGCGCAGAAGATCAACTGAACCTGTGTCTTCTTTCACTTTCAAGCTCCCTTACAAGCTCATACCCACAGCAGCTTTCACCATTTCCCTTATGGATTTCCTCCACTCAACAGGGCCCTCCCTGTCAGGAACCTCGATTATCAGTGGGAAAGAGTGGGTATATATGTAACGGTCAACTTCCTCACGCATTCCCCAGGCGATCCTCTCGGATATTATAATTATCCCGACATCAGGATCGGAGAGCATCTCCCTCAGGACTTCTTTCGCCTCATCGGGACCCTTTACAACCTTGCCCTCAACTCCTGCCAGGCTAAAACCCAAGACCATATCTTCATCGCCTATGGTCAAAAATCTCAAAGGACCCTCCTATATCCTGCCAAGGATCATGATTGCGATTATAAGTCCGTAAATGGCGATCCCCTCGGCGAGTCCAACGAATATAAGCGCCCTTCCGGCGAGCTCAGGCTTCTCACCTATAACCCCCATCGCGGAGGCCCCCACATAGCCGACGGCGATCCCTGCCGCTATTGACCCAAGCCCTGTCGAGAGGGCTGCCGAGAGAAAGCCCCATCTCATCACCGAAGGATCGGAAGCACTGGCAGCCCCAGTCCCTTGAGCAAGCACTCTGACAACCCCGAAACAGAGGATACCGAAAACCAGTGAAACCAGCGATATTATGGAAATTCTCAGTTTGCGTTTGAAGCTCTCCTGAGCCCGATCTGACATCTCCTACCTCCTCTCTACTGCTACAAAATTACCCTTTAACCTCTGAAGCTGACGGGTTTGTAATGGGTCCCGCCGCTTCTGAAGAACTTTCCGAAAAATTCGTAATACTCAAGCCTTATGGTTTGTATCGTAACAACGAGTCCTTCAAGTAATATTATAATGGCATTTCCAACAATAAGCACAATGGCCGAGAGCACCGAGCCGCCTGTACCTCCGGAAACCATATCCGACATCGTGAATATGGCTATGAAGAGGCCGGTGTGAGCGAGGCTGAAGGCAGCTACCCTGATGAACGAGACCGTGTTGGCAAGGTAGCCCATAAATATATCGAGGATCTCGACAAGTGTCTCCATTATATAGGTAGCCACACCATCGGGAAAGAGCTTGCCGCGTGGCGAGAAAATATGAAGTATCGGCTCCCTGAGGGAAAACAGAGCGATCGGTATCACTATAAGGCATATGGCCAGGAGAGGGTTTATGCCCCCGGTCTTATAAAGGAAGAACTGGACCACCAGGGCTATACCGCCCCAGTATATGAGCCCGCCAAGCAACCCTGCCTTATCGAATATCCCTGAACGGAAGTCTCTCTTAACAAAGGAGTTATAGATATTTATGATTATCCCCAGAGTTATCACAGCCACACCCCAGAAGATGGCGAATTTAAAGAACCTCCTTATATTGTTTATAGGTTTCAGCCATAGAGTTGGGAGCAGATCCTCGATTCCAAAAACGCTTCCGTAGAGAGCCCCAAAGATCACCGATGAGATGCCGGCATAGAAGATCAGTATGCCTGCATTCCTGAGGCTCTCTGATTTCTTCTTCCGCCTCAGGAAAAACCCAAACGCTGCAAGTATTAACCCATGACCTATATCACCGAACATCGCCCCAAACATTATAAGGAAGGTTATCGCCACAAAGAGGGTCGGGTCCACGGTATTATAGGCGGGCATATCGTAGGTCGAGATGAGCATCTCGAACGGCTTCAGAAAAGCTGGGTTCTTAAACGAGACAGGTGTCTCCTCTTCTTCAGAAGTCCCCCTTCCGGGCTCCGACTCCTCGATGAAGTAGCGTCCATCCGTAGAGGTGCGCACTGAATCTATGAGATTATCCCTCTGGGATGCGGGTATCCATCCGGAGAGGAGATAGGCTCTTTCCGTCTTCCTCGTAGAGCCTTTTATGGCCGCGAGCGCCTCTGCCCTCTTCAACCCGGCCATTATCCTGGCGAATTCAGGCTTAAACTTCTCAGCAACCCTTCTTTCCTCAGATCTTATACCTTCGAGCTGGTGTTCAGTCTCCTCTATCTTCTTCCCTATCTCCTGCCGCAGGTCGGCAGAGGCATCCTTCGCCTCCACCGGGATCTTCTCCCTCTGGAACGATAGATCCCTGATGATATCTTCGAGGAAAGCTTTATCCTTCTTCAGGGCTATCACCAGGACCACGGTCCTTCCATCGCTGCGCTTCCTGAGTGGCATGACAACGTTCACGATCGACCCCAATCTCTCCCTGAGAAGCTCAAGGTTATCGCTTTCCACACTCCCAAGAGCGACCTCCAGGAAGGAATAACGATCGGAAAGATCGATCCCACCTATAGGCAGGAAAGTTTCAACATTTTCGTAAACTTCCTTGAGCCTCTTCAGTTCCTCTTCCCGCACTTTCCTTTCCGAGATAACCCTCTTGACTTCCTCCTCGACCTTATCAAGCTCCCTGTCGACTTCATCCAAAGATAGGGGGCCGATCTCGTGCAGAGTAGACACTCCCTCCATATCTGTGGAAAGTCTGGTGAGAAGTGAATCTACCCTCTTCTCCCTCTCCCGACAGTCATCGGCTGTAACCTCAAGCTTGGGGTGCTGAAGGTCGTTAGCCCAGCTTTCCGTCTGACTTATATCCATAAGGTGCAGTATCCCAAGCTCAGCTATCCCTTCGGTCACCTTATCTATATCTGCATCGTATACTACGATGTTAACTTTCTGCATCTTTTCGGTCTTAAGCATAGATCAATACCTCAAATACCGACTACATGTCGCCGGGTCTCATCTTCACTGAGTCCGTACCTCTTGCCATTTATTATGGCAAGGAGGTTCTTGGTCTCCACCCTCTTAAGTATCGAGAAGGCAAGTATGGTAGCTATGCTGAATGGATAGTCCATCAGGCTCTTATGAGCCTCCCGGTAAAGTATCTGCCACAGGATCGATTCCAATGCCCAGAGGTCAGACACCCCAAGCCCAGCCGACCTTTCACCCCCGGACGGGGAGGTCGGAAGCTCTCTGAAAAAACGGGTGATTATCCCCCAGATGAACCTTCCAGGTTCGTTCGAGGAATAGACATCCTTCACAACGTCGATCCCAAACCGGTGTCCATATGGGATTATATAGTGGACAACATCGGCGAGCGGAATGTCATAGTAGAACTTCAGCCTCGAAATCCATATAATGTTCGTGACATCGATTTCTGTTCCCATGAGCCTTTGTGCGCGTGTTCTATCACCACGCGATAGAGAGGCGATATCCTCCCAGAACTTTCTATAATAGCCTATGTCGAGCGCAAGCTCAAGGTAGAAGAGGTTTCTGCTCCTCCTGAAGACATCCAGGGCATCTATCAAGGAGTTTTTGTAAGGTGTCCCTTCAAGGCAGACAATCACTTCCTCTATAGTTTTTGATGACAGTATCTCATCTATGGGGATGTCGTAACAGATCTTTTCGCGCATGAGGTAAACTGTTTCATCCCCGGGGGTCTTGCGATGCCACATACGCAGAGCGCTCTTCAGGTTCTCGACCTCATATCTCTGAAGGAGATCGAAGACGATATTTCTGGGACCGTCCCCTACTGAGCTTAGCACCCTCTTCATACGGTCCACTTCATCCTGGAGAATGACCATTTCGATCTGTTTGGGATCGTATGGGTAGGAAAAATGCTCCAAAACGTCCTTGTAAGCTGTGCCCTCGAGGATAGCGACAACTTCATCCATATCCCTAGCACCGATGAGGGACTTAAGCACATCCTCCTGCAGGAGCACGCTCAGCATACTCCTGACCTTGGAATTAACGAAGGCATATCTTGAAAGAGATCGCATATGGCTCCATGTCCTGTAAGTCTAAATTGCAGACAAAAATAAAGAAAAGTGTCATTAAAGTCAAACACTATTCGAAAAAGCTCAGAGCGTCGATTTTGGCGTGCGACAGTCGTATATATGTGATGATGAACCGAAGGCCACCGCGGTTCCCGAATAGGCCATGGAGGCTATGGACGATTGAGGGCGTCAGTAGGAGGTTTTTGCCGGGAATTGCCAAGCAGTTATAGAAACCCTCACAGAAGATAGATACGACGGGATATTCCCAGCAGACAAGGGATTTTTGGATGGTTTTGCCGCGATTTATTGAATAGAGGAAATCGCTTCATTTGATAGATCCTCCTGTCATCCTCAGAGACTTAGCATGTCAGTTTTTCCGCCATACTTTGGTCTATTGCCTTCGCAGGATATTTCCCACTTCCCGCTACAAAACCGGAGCCTTTAACCATAAGTCTTGAAATCCCAATATCCGACGTCTCCCTACTCACCCATAAACTCAACCATAAACGCCGAACGTCCGGGAAGGTCGATCTCAAGCGAAACGCCGACAGGCCCCGGTCCACTCCTTATCCGCCGACCAGATGGTCCAGTCTCTACAACAAAATAATCTGTATCAGGGTCCATACCCCATTTCTCCGGATGCAGTCCGAGCTTCACTTTGCGCGATGTATCGGCCATGTTCGTTACGGCTATACCCACACCTCCTGACCCTGATTCCCAGGCGGATGCGAGAACTGAGGGGACGCTTCCGGCGAAACAGCTCCTCCACTCATCCCCGGATATGGAAAGTTCCTCGGCACCCGATATAACCGGGGGCTTGAGCATCTTCCCAAAGAGCAGGAATCCGTGTGATAGGTGCCTTACCTTAGCGAGCGTTCTGAGGTACTCGGCCTCAGGACGGAACTTTTCGTCGAGTATCTGGGTATTTACCCACCCGAGCTGTCCGCCAAATACGAAGTTATACGCCATCTTGGCCCTGAATGGGAGGGATTTCGGCATGTCGTCGGCCATTATGTACATAAACCCGAAGTATATAGAGTGTTGGGAATGGACTGCCGGGAAAAGTGGAATAAGTGGTCCTACATTGGGAGCAGTGTTTACCATCAGGTAACCATCTATCAGGCCCATCCATGCGTCGGCATTCTCCTCGGTCGTTATGAAATTATCCGGTCCGAGTACCTCCCTTATCCTCTCGAGCATTTCAGAGTAGCCGTGGCTCCAGAGGCTTCCACCCCCGAGGGAATGACCGTGCCCGGGATCGAAACAGAGCTCGGCCGCGGCAGCGCCTATCTGATCGAGATAGACACCATCGACGCCGTATCCATTGATAAGACTGTCAACTATCCCGACAATTGTATCCTGCCAGAGGCGTGTTGAGGGACACATAGCCGTAAGCGGGCCTTTCCCGGCATAGTATTCATCATACCTTTCGAATTTCTCATTTTTCGCCGCAGCGAGGTCGGCCTCCATCGCCTTCCAGCTTTCGGTGTTGGGATCCCACAGCCTTGCGTTTATGTAAGGCATAGTAAGGAACCCAAGGGACTTTAGTTTCCGGTTAGCCTCGGTGAAACCCTCTTTCGGGGGGAAATATTCCGGAAGGTCTTTGTCGAATTCGTTGTTGTGCCAGCCGTACCAGTGCACAGCTATCGGGACCTGGAAGAATTCCTGGAACTTCACAGCCTGTCCGACGACACCATCGATATCCCCAGCTAACAGCCATAAATCAACCTGCATCAGGGCAGGTGGGATCTCCTCGGGCTGATCTTCCGTCCTCAACCGGAACTCATCCAGAGAATAGAGCCATTCCCTGTGGAACTCAGCAACCTCATACCAGCTATTTTCGACAAGCCCCACGGCCGCAACATAAGGCAGCTCATAGTGGGAGCCTGCAATTCCCATGTTGGCCGGGTAGTTGTCGATGGCAAGCTCAATCGGCAGATCATCCTTCTCTTTTCCCTTTCTCACTATGAACTTCTTGAAACTTCTATCGGGATCGTGTGTCGAGAAATAGAGCCAGGCTCCGTCCCTGCCGGCACCCACGAATTGCGAGGACACACTGAGGGAGGGATATGTATACGTTATATTTTCCCCTTTCCTGATATTTGGTCTAAGTATCCCCCATCCATCCGGGATGGCAAGCTCAGCTCCGCCAAAGAGGTTCGGTACCCTGGGGAATGAGACCTTCCATAGAGGAAGCCTTGAGCCATCGATCCTGTAACGGATATACCATTCGGTAACGGGATCATTATTTGCCACGTCGATAGACACGATAACTGTGAGGGTAGGATCAACGGAGCCTCCAAATCCGGAAAAAGTCATGTAAAGCCTCTTTCCAGAGCTATCGGGTAAATCCACGCAATCGAACCCACAATTCAGTGCATCGGAGCTTCCGATCGCAAAACCTTCGCTATCGGGACTCCGGAACTCCATCTCCCAAAAGCTGTCTCCAAATTGCTGATCCTGGAGCATCGAGGTGCCGCTCGGGATATACATCATCTCCGAAAGGTAAATACCCTTTTCGCCCTTCCTGAACCCGATCTTCAAGAAGCGGTTGCCGATCTCTGCACCGTCCTTAGTCAGCTTACAATTTGACCCTTCAGTGGCGCTGGAGTCAGAAACCACAAGGACTACCAAAGCTACGGATATTGAAAGGAAAGCCATGCAGAAAATTCCGACCAGCCCTGCTTCCATGGAATGAAACCTCCGTTTAAGAAGTCTTCATAGTAAGTGTTCAGTGATCGGCTATTAGCCAAGAGCTTAGAATTGTGAATTTTCCCAACCTACAATCTCAAATCTTCAATAGCATATGTTCATACCATTCATTCAGAAGCTGAAAGTCTGATTGCTGAACGCTAAGTCTCTACTATAGTCTCAAAAATCTTCTGTGTTGTCTTTTCTATCTCAACATCCTTCTCAGATTTCAGCTTTTTCGCCTCTTTCTCAGCCTCTCCAAGTATCCTCTTATGCTCCTCCTCTGCTTCTTCCTCCAGCCCCTCCTCACCGTACTCCTCCTCGCCGA
>CAZTBA010000238.1:0-9619 GCA_964611725.1 uncultured bacterium | reverse complement strand
ATCAAGCCCAGCTCTATGGTGCCATCGAGGCTTTCTTAGGCAACGTTCAGGAACAGATAGACCAAGGGCAGTCTGAAGAGGTGGCGACTAATCTGACAGGCAAGATGCCGGAGCTGAGCGTCACCCAGGTGGTCGCGATGCTATCCCGGGGGGTACAGCTTGGTTTTCTGCCTCTGAGTAACATAGGAGAGTACGCGGACACAGAAAAACTACCCTGTCGCTTTTGCGGGTCCGATGCCGCTGTCATCGTAGAGAAGAACATCACCGGAGGATTTGGGGCAGGCCGTTTCTACAATCAATTACCCAAACTGCGGCCCTTCGAGGAAGCTCTGTGCGGCCGCTGTGGCATCAGTAGCTACCTTGTGACCAAGCTACTCGGTATGCATATCGCCCGGCCTCAGCCCAAAGCCAAGGATTATCCCGTCTCCAAGCAGTACAACATCGTTTTTCACTACGGTCACCACGATGAAGCGGGCGCCCGGCGGCTTGCCACTATGATGGACGACCTCTTCGACCTGATCAGTTCCTTCCGGCAGACGGCCAGGGAGGAGAAGCGGTTCTTCTCGGTAGAATATATCCGAGAGGAGCTGGTCCAGCGGGCTGGGGAACGCCAGGCCAAGGAAGGCATGGAAGAAAGGGAATTACTCAGCGCTGAGGAATCTTTTGCTGCGCTTATCGCCGACGACGCGGTAGCTCCAGGTCTAGAGGCTCTATGCCAGATGCGCACGGATGTGCAGGCTCAGGTTCTGCCCCTGGGTGTGGGAGACTACCGCCTGCTGGCTTTCATCCTGCCCCAGCTCCAGCCAGGCCGGGACGAGGCACTGGACTTCGTCCAACGGTGCTTCTCCAAAAACCGCCTGGCGGCTTTTACCCTTCTGGCTTTGTTGCGCAAACTTTGCGGCTGCGACGGGCCGTACTACTTCCAATCGGTGCCCACCCTGGCTCCAGATGGGTTCGATCCAAACACTTTCTACGTCCGAAGCAAGGCCGAGGACGCTGACGAAGTCCTTCAGCGCTACAGCACTATCGTCAACTTTGCTCGTCGGGTAACTAAATATCAAGAGGGTCATTCACTCTTGGCCGATTGGATCCTCCTGGCCGAGCGACTGGAGGAAGATCCTTTGGGCACGTTCGCGGATGTTCTGCGGGATTCGCCATTGCGAGGCGGAGATGACCTGCGGGAGGCCCGGTACAGACGCCTTTCCAACAAGTTCATTAGAGGAATAGGGGTAATTGACGGCACTGAATACTTGAAACTCATCCAACAGCTCAAGCAATTGTGAGCCGCAGCAGGCTGCGGCACTCCAAAATCAAGGAGGTGAAAAACGATGCCAAGACAGGTGGACATAGCCGAGCTTGACAAATTCTGCGGACTCCTCTTCCGCACCCTGGACCGGTTGGGGGGTGACCTTCTACCGCTTTTCCTAAGCGAGCGTCCCACAGCATACGAGAAGTACCCCCGTTTGCTCCTGGGACACATCCGCTACTACGACAACGTGGAAGCTGGCTTTGAGGAATGGAAGAGTAAGGTACTGAGGGACGCCTACCGGCGAGAGGAGGAGCTCCCGGAACTCCTGGCCCTCAAGAAGTGGCTCTTGGACCACCACGCCCTTTTCGAAGGCCACAAAGATAATATCAACCACCTGAAGCGGAGTCTCTATGCCCGAGCTTACGAGTATCTCTACCCCCGTCGGTTGCTTACCGGGACATATGCTGAGGCTAACCGGGGGAACCGGGATGCCCTGGAAGAAGACACCATACGGGCTAACTTCCGCCAGGTTGTCCAGCCGCGGATCGACGAATTGGCCGAAGTGTATGGTAAAGGTGAGCGGCTTGAAACTATTGTGGCCGAGGCTGAAGAGTTCCTCATCGCCAACCGCCAGCGCTATCGTTGGAAGCTGCGGGAAATGGAAGCTGTGGCACCTCCTGAGGAGGTCGAGGAGTAAGTTTCGGACAAATGTAGGCTTCGACCCACCTACATATGCTTGCTAAAACAAGGCAAGGAGGAGAATACCATGAGTGCGATCGATATATTCATTGGCCAAATGGCAGCTGTTGACGCCCTGAAGCCCAAGGTGGTTAACAAGCGATGGGTAGCTCAGCCTATCTACACCAGAAAAGTGGTGACCATTGCCGGTGTGAAAACAGCGAAGACCCGCTTTCTACCAGTCTCTCACGAGGGGCATGGCATCGAAACATATGTGGACAAACTGGAGTTACTGGGGAAAGCCCGAGCTGAGTTCATCAGTCGCAAACTGAAGGGGATCGAACGCCGGGCCCATATGAACCTCTTCCGGGAGATGGTAGAGCAACGAACCGGAAACGACTGGCAGGAATACTTTAAAGCCAAGTTTGACAAAGAATGTACTATCCCTGATAGTCTGTGTATCGCCTGCTGGAACTGCTCCCTCTTTGGAGGGTTGGAGGCCGGTAAGGGAGCTACTTTTTCCCGCATCCGCTACTTCGACACCTACTCGGTGGAGGATGCCGTGGACTGCATCGCTATGGAGGGCAGCGAGGAAGGAATGGGCATCGGCAACGTGATATTTGAGGACCTCAGCAAGCCTCGCACAGCCGAAACCTACCACCTCTATGAGTACGTTAAAACTGGCACCCATTTCCCCTTCATCACTATCATAGAAGGCCCTACTTTACTGGATGTAGCTGGCTATCTACACGCTGTCCGGCGTGCTGATGAACATGGCTACGGTAAATATTCAGCAAACCATGGCAAATTTGACACTAAATTCCTTGCTGTAGCTGCAGGATATCCCCGTTTTTCAGTGCTGGATATGCTCAAGTGGGCGGAGGGAGACGAACTGGAAAGCCGTTTTGCAGATGGACGGGCACAGTTTGACACGCTAGCCGAACCTGTTGTACTCATCGGAGATGACATTGAAACTCTATCCGGAAAATTCAAGGGGGAGTTCGACGCGTACCTCACTGCTCTCGGTTAGGAGGTAGAGAACAATGCTCTACGCACGTAGAATGAACTTTCGTAACTGCGGTCGTTTCAGCGTGATCGCGTCGGATTTCGGTTCAGATTATCGCACGCACATCCATGTCACGGGCGAAGCGCTTCATGCAAGCTTCACCCGAGGTGCAACCTGGAAACCACGGGTAGTGAACCTTAAAGATGACTCCTACGAGTTCACTCGCGATTACAACGTGGCTATAATGCCAGTCTGGTTCACACCCGCTGTACCGGTAATTGATAAAGCAGAACCGCATGGGCCAGTCTATACCCTCGGTAGCAACTATTTCAACGTCGTGGCAGAGTTTTACCCGAGCACCAACAAGGCTTATACTTTTGATAAGAGAGGGATGCTTAAGACAGGCGACCGCCCTTACTATGTGCCGGCCTACGGTATGTGGCAGACAATTCTGCCGGACCACCATATGGCAACATATGCCTTTTCGCCACGAAAGCAGTTGCTTGAGAGGTATGAACCTGGCCAGACATTCCTTCTCGGTAAAAAGAGAACAATGATACAGATCATGGTTCTCTCCAAGATAGTGGAAGGCAAACAGGTTGCGGGAGCCTGCGAGACCCCATATCTCCAGGTTCTCTCTGACCTGACAGTGCATTTCGCCCGTTTTGAGGTGATGGCTGCTACCATGCGATACATAATCCTAAGAGGGGAGACCCGACCGGAAGGACATCACATACGTTTTAACTTTCAGGATAGCAACTCCGTCTGCCTGCCTGATTTCTATCTTGATGCTTTGCCCGAGCCAGTAAGGGATTGATAAAATCTGGGGGTCGTAAGACCCCCCAACCCTGGACTTCAGACGCCTTCGAGGTAAAATGCACCGATTTCGCCTTACAAAATACCAGTTTCACCTGAGGGCAGAGGAAGAGATCTTGCTCCCGCAATATAAAGGTTCGACCTTCCGTGGGGCATTCGGAGGGGCCTTCAGGAGGATATGTTGCTCCCAAGGAGGAGAGACATGCAACGGCTGCATCTTAAGAGAAACCTGTCCATACGCATATGTCTTTGAGACGTCACCTCCCCCCGGTTCGGAGGTGCTCAGGACGCTCCGGGATATCCCCCGGCCTTTCGTAATCGAGCCGGAGCTCTCAACGAAAACAAACTACCGGCCCGGCGAGGAGCTTTCCTTCGGGCTTGTCCTGATCGGAAGGGCGATCGATCTCCTCCCTTACTTTATCCTTACCTTCCGAGAGGTCGGAAGGATAGGGATCGGCAAAGGAAGGAGAAGATACCTGCTCGAAAGGATCGAAAAGGAGCTCGCTGATGGAAACAAGTCTGTGATATTCTTCTCCGGCGATGAGATGATCATAAACGAACCATCGGAGATAAACTTCGAGGATGCTAAAAGGAGAGCCTCTCTTCTGCCCCAAGATAAGGTCATTCTCGAGTTTCTGACCCCGGCAAGGATCAAGTTCAGGGGATCGCTCTACTCGGAATTCCTTTTCAGACCGCTTTTCCAGCGGCTCATAGGACGGATATCCTCTCTCCTCTATTTCCATTGCAGGGAGAAACTCGATCTTGATTTTAAGGGACTGATCGAACGTGCCGATAAGATCAAAATAGAAAGCTCAGACCTCAAGTGGCGCGACTGGGAACGTTACTCGAAAAGACAGGATATGCGGATGAAGCTTGGGGGTGTACTTGGAACAATAACATATAGCGGCGATCTCGGGGAGTTCCTCTCCTTTCTGGCCCTTGGGGAATATGTACACATCGGGAAAGGGACGCCGTTTGGGCTCGGAAAATACAGGATGAGCTGACACTACTTTAGTGCTCGGTTCGTCCTTGATATCGGGGAATGGAAAATGCAGACTCTTGTTCTTAGCGATTTTGGGATGTTTCTTGGCAGAAAGAGTGAACGGGCAGTTGTAAAAAGACCCGATGGTACCGCGGAGGAATACCCTCTATTTCGCCTGGGCGAGATAGTAATCGCCAAACGGGGTGTTGCGATCTCATCAGATCTCATATCCGAAGCTGTAAAACGTGGTATAAGGATATCTTTCCTCGATATGCGGGGTGAGCCCTACGCAATGCTCTCCTCCCCCTTTCTCACAGCGACTACTGCCACAAGGCGCGCTCAGATAGAGGCGTTTAACGACGGCCGTGGCCTCGAATATGCGAAAACAATTGTGGGTGGGAAACTCCGGAACCAGGCTGCGCTCCTAAAATACAGCGCCAAATATCTCAAGACAACGGATAGGAAAAGATATAGTGGGATAACCCAGGCTGCCTCTGATATCGAGAGTCTAGGAAGAAAAGCCAGGGATGTAAAGGGAAAAAGTATCTCAGAAGCGAGGGACGCGCTCCTTGGGATCGAGGGGAATGCCGGCAAAAGGTACTGGGAGGGAATGGCTTTACTTCTTAAAGGAACGACCTTTGAAAAAAGGGAGCATCGCGGTGCGGAGGATCTCGTTAATTCGATGCTGAACTATGGTTATGGGGTCCTCTATTCGAAGATCTGGGGGGCGCTCCTCCATGCAGGGCTGGAACCTTTCGCCGGATTTCTTCACACTGACAGACCCGGGAAGCCCTCGTTGGTCTTTGATTTCATAGAGGAATTCCGCCAGCCTATTGTGGATCGATCGATCCTGGCACTCGTGAACAAGAGGGTAAAGCTTAAAGTTGAAAACGGCCTTCTCTGTCCCAAAACACGTAGGAAGGTTGCCGAAACGATCTTAGGGCGCTTCGAGGGGGAGGTCACCTTTGAAGGAAAGCGCCATACGATGAACTCGGTCATCCAGATCCAGGCAAGACACCTGGCAACTTTCCTGAGAGGAGAGCGCCAATATAGATGCTATAAGTTCAAATGGTAAAACCCACGTGGTAACCACGGTCATATCGGTATAATGATGCTATGGTAGGTCCGATGTCCGATGTCACAGGGATGAGAAACCGACACACCAAACCTTCAACCACGAAACAGGAACCACGGACCGATGAAAGAATCGAATATCTTCGTTGTATATGATGTTGAAGACGACAGAATTCGCACACGTATATTTGAAGCGTGTAAGGACTACGGGCTTGAGCCTGTGCAATACAGTGTTTTCTGGGGGAGTCTGAGTTCGAACAGATGGGAAGAACTTTCCCTGAGGATAGAGAAGGAGCTCAGCGATAGGGCGGGATACGTGATAGTGATCCCGGTCTGCGACGCTGATTTCAGAAAGATCAGGAAAACCGGGGAACCTCTCGGAATTAACCAGGTTCCGGTGATATGTTTTGAGTGAGGGAAAGAATGATCCGTGTTAGCGATCTGAAGCAGTATATTTACTGTCCAAGAATAGTCTTTTACAATTATTGCATGCCTGTGGAGAAGAAAACCAGCTTCAAAATGGATCTTGGGAGTGAAGTGCACGAGGTTGTGGAAAAGCTTGAAGAAAGGCGTAAGCTTAAAAAATTCAACATAGATTCCGGGGAACGACACCTTGAGGTGTGGATGAGGTCAGAAACCCTTGGGCTTTCAGGCAAACTTGATATGCTGATATTAGCAGATGAGGATGCTATCCCTGTGGATTTCAAACACACCTCCGGTCGTCCTGGTAAAAACCACCTCTATCAGCTTGCGGGTTATGCGCTTTTGGTCGAAGAAACTTTTGGGATAACGGTAGACAAAGGGTTTATTTATCTCATTCCAGTGCGCAATGCTGTTGTGTTCCATATCTCGGAAAAGCTGAAGGAGGATACGAAGCAAAGGATAGCCGAGATCGAAAAGATTATAGAAAGCGAGGTAATGCCGTCACCAGCCTCAAAGGGAAAGTGTTATGATTGTGAGTATCTCAACTTCTGCAGGGATATTTTTTGAGGATCAGGAAAAACAGAAAGCTCATGAACTTCGCAAATACCCTGGGGTTTCGTGCAGAAAATCAATCTGCGTAAAAAATGCTTGCAGGACCTCTTGTAAGTGCTTATCTCCCTTGGGTGAAAGGGGGCTGTTACAACCTTAGACCCATTAAAAAGGGGACTGAAAGTATCATGTTCTTTGAAAAGCACTCTCGCCATGCCAACCGTGTTACAACCTTAGACCCATTAAAAAGGGGACTGAAAGAAGGATCGGGGCGAAACAGTCCGAGGACAGCTATGTTGGTTACAACCTTAGACCCATTAAAAAGGGGACTGAAAGCCTCTGTAATGGCCAGGAGCATTTTGATCCCGGGACCAGTTACAACCTTAGACCCATTAAAAAGGGGACTGAAAGTAGCAACGACATTATTCATAGCTCAGACAAACGGGCATGTTACAACCTTAGACCCATTAAAAAGGGGACTGAAAGCATACCTATATGGAATATACAGGTAATAGGTTATCAGTTACAACCTTAGACCCATTAAAAAGGGGACTGAAAGTTTTGACTATGGCCGCCCCGTTAATTGTGGCTACTGTGTTACAACCTTAGACCCATTAAAAAGGGGACTGAAAGGTTGCATCTGGATCCACTGTGACCAGGGGAACCATAGCGTTACAACCTTAGACCCATTAAAAAGGGGACTGAAAGCAGACAGATTAGCCCCAGACAGATCAGCCTTAGACAGAGTTACAACCTTAGACCCATTAAAAAGGGGACTGAAAGCGACCTTACCGCGCCGGAAGGCGAGGCCGACATCGAGTTACAACCTTAGACCCATTAAAAAGGGGACTGAAAGGGGTCGCCGATGGGATGATGAGGCCAAGGTCATAGTCAGTTACAACCTTAGACCCATTAAAAAGGGGACTGAAAGCTGCAATCCCTTCTCGGCCCAGGCCCGCACGTCCTGTTACAACCTTAGACCCATTAAAAAGGGGACTGAAAGTGAGGAAGCTGCGAGCAAAGCGCAAGATTCGATTTATCGTTACAACCTTAGACCCATTAGAAAGGGGACTGAAAGTCGTGCGGTAGTGCCTCAAGCACCGCCCTGAGTTTCGTTACAACCTTAGACCCATTAAAAAGGGGACTGAAAGAAAATACAGAGGTTGGGGGTTTCCTCTGGCCCTTGTGGTTACAACCTTAGACCCATTAAAAAGGGGATTGAAAGATGGGGGCAGGAAATTTCACTTAGCCATCAGAAATTACAACCTTCCTCACTTTACGCTACCCACGTGGAAATATCAGATTCGGGACGGGTCGGAGAAGCCCTCAGAGGATATGCTGATAACTGCCGTTAAGGAAGCTTATGAACCCGTGGGGAAATCGGCTGAAAGACGATCCGCTGACACTATCCTGAAGCACTGTACTAATTAAGGCTTAGACTTTATTCCGGTCACATCACGGATGCTCATGACAGCTCCATCATCTCCCAGAATACTGAAAGGGACTTTGGAGAATTTTACTTCGTAAATCCTTTTCTTTCCACTCAAGACCTGTAAGATAACCTGTGCATCCCCAGAGAATATGTGTTGTAAGTTCTTGTGTATGGGACAGCTTTTGTCGACCAGATCCCTATGACACAGACAGGCATTCCTGTAAAACTTCATCCCCAACACGTTATAGGCTACAGCATCTCCCTTGCTGTTAAAGAGGATTACCCCGTCCGGTGTCTCTTGGGCCATAGCTTCCTTAAGTTCAGCAACTCCGGAGATATCGTCCTCTGCGAATTTGAGGGGTCCGTGAATTGAGAATTGCTCGAAGTCGCTAAGCAGCTCGGAGATCCTCCTGCTTATTTCCTCTTTGTTGATTTTGGAGCATTCTCTTTTGGAGCTTCCTATGCCTGCGAGTTTCCTGTCCACGTACCAGAGTATCTCCTCAAGGCACTCGAGAAATGCGCTGCATTCTGGTCCGGGGCAGACATCTATTTCGCGTATGTGACCTTTAGCTGAAGAAAGCCTTCCAAATCCCTTACACCCGATCTCTTCAGGGTCTTTCACCATAACTACCTCCTCTGCAGAGAGACTCTTCTATCTCCCCCATTTCCGGTACAGAGAATATCCGATACTTATACCAATTTCCTGGATAGCAGGTTCATAAAGAAGATACTTAGCTCAGACCATTGCATCTTTGATTGCTTAAGCACATCTCATAGATGCAGTTAATGCACTCCTTGGATAGGAAATTGGTATTATAGTGTATCTTAGGCTCAGGCGTAAGAATACTGAGGTAAGAGAATTATACATCATGTTGATCGTTTCCGCAAGAGAGTTTGACCAATATAAGCGGACAACAAGTATGGGCATTATAGGAGCAACAGATGAACCGAAGGCCGGTTCCGGAGCTCCTAATGCCTCAAAAGTTAGGAAGGCGGACCTCATTGATAAGATCACGTCTGCCTGATTGGACTTGACAAATGCTTATTTCTTCTTATACCATGTGTGTAACCTCAGGGAAGGTTATTCATGGAATACTCTCTATCCAATAAGGGCCGCAGCTTAGTTGGGCTTTCATCTAAGTGTAATAGGCCTGTATGTCTTTCGCAGACCCTGCCGGTGTAAGCCGGACAGGGTTTTGGGTTTTCAGGGGGAACGCTTCACGTTGTTACTGAACTGAAAGAGTGGGAAGGGAGACCTTCTACGCCAGCGAAAAAACTGAGCAGAGTGAAGCTGAATAGGATCTACCGGAATGCCGTATTCTTTTCCCTGATTGCTATTTTCCTTATTGAGGTTTTCTATTAACCAATGGTGCTAGTTCATAGGCTGAATTGAGCTATGGATAAATGAAC
>CAZTBA010000237.1:0-9633 GCA_964611725.1 uncultured bacterium | reverse complement strand
GATGTATTACATTGATAGACAAAGGCTTATAGGGATGTAGAAAAAATTCGACATGGTGTAGAAATTTTTCTACATGGGTCCCACCTCCCTTTATGTCAAGTGAATTTTGACCAGGTCCCCCTTTACTATGTAGATCGGAAGACTACTTTAAGACCAGGATCTTTCCGCAGTCCCTGAAGGTAATTTCACTACCGGGGCCTGCTGTTATAAGGCAGAAATAGGTGCCGCTTGCAGCCAAATCGCCCCGGTTATCGGCACCATCCCATATTGCACTGTAATATCCCTGCTTCCTTTTCTCGTCAATAAGGGTTCTGACAAGCTGTCCAAGCATGTTGTATATCTCTATCTTCACCCATGATTCGACTGGAACAGCATAGGGTATGGTTGTCTGGATGTTGAAGGGATTCGGATAGTTTTGATCAAGCGAGAATTCCTCCGGCAGGGGTTCCCTTTCAGCTATTGCTGATACCGGACCGTGGTAGGTGACCACCCCATCAAAGGATACGTCGGATATCCTGTAGTAGTAGAGGACATCTTTTGTGACTGTGGAATCGGCATATGTATACTCTGTGCAAGTCGACTTGTTTCCCTGACCTTTCAGAGTGCCTATCGGCCTGTAGATTTTCTCGTATTCGGCCTTCCTCTCGATCATCCAGTGCGAGTTGTAGATCTCGCTTTCGGTCCGCCATTTCAGAACGATCCTTTCGTTCCTGCCAAGGGCCTCGAAATGGGCCAGCTCGACCGGCAGAGATTCATCTTCTCCATAAATGACATAAATGTTAGACGTGATCGGCGATGCCTCAATGTTGGTGTTGACGTTCAAGGTATATCCGGAGTCGATGCCTGAGGATGGATTGACTATGCTGGCGCCTGACAGAAATACCACGCTGACCGACCCGCTGGCATTGACCGACACAGGAGTATAAAGCGTAACCGTATCCCCATTGATCTGAGGTGTCGTGGTGCATGATGTGGAGTTGATCTGAATGGCTCCGGCCGCTATGGAACCCGGAACAATCGTGGGAGATGGGAAGGCCACGGTGATCTGATCTCCCAAAATAAGAGTTCCGTTTGAACCCACATTGAATTCGATGGTGTAGGAAGCTGTCTGAGCCACTGTATCCGGATCCACACTGACATTGGCTACGGATACGGATGTGCTCGACGAGGTGATCGTGTAAGTGTTCGAAGTAATGGAATTAGGCTCCTGACTTGTGCTCACTGCCACTGTTTTATTGCTCCCTGCTGTGGAGGGATTTGTTATCATGTTGCTTGCATTGGCGAAGACCACAGTGACCGGACCGTTATCGGGGATATTGACCCCTGAGGGGACATTCACTGTAACCCGCTGCCCGGATACCGATACCGAAGATGCGGCTGTGCCGTTGACCGTCGTATTGCCCGGTGTGTTCTGAACCGCCGAACCGGGAACCGTGCCCGACGGGAAGGTAACATTGATGATATCACTCCCTGCGGTCAAGGCTCCGCTGTCCCCTACGTTGAAGGCGATTGTGTATTGAGATAAGTCCCCGGAGGAAATGGGATTCGGAGTGACTGTAGCGGGGGTGACGGTTGTGGTCTCGAAAATGGCGTATGTGTTCGAGGCGACCGGTGTGGGTTCGGCGCTGGTCTTGACTGTCACCTGATAGTTTGTCCCTGGCGTGGAGGGATTGGTAATCATGTCAGTGGCGTCGGCGAAGATCACAGTAACCGAGCCGTTATTGGGAATATTGACCCCCGAGGGGACAGTTACTGTAATCTGCTGCCCGGATACCGATACCGAAGATGCGGCTGTGCCGTTGACCGTCGTATTGCCCGGTGTGTTCTGAACCGCCGAACCAAGGACTGCACCCGATGGGAATGTGATTGTAATAGTAGAGTCAGCCGTCAGCGCGCCTCCCGTTCCTGCATTGAAGGAGATGGTATATTGGGCTAAGCTGTCTATCTTACTCGGATTCACCGTCACGTCGGCTGCCGTCACTGTGCTCCGGGTGATATTATAGATGTTGGAGGTAACTAAAATGGGATCGGCTGTGGTCCGGGCCTGTAAAGTATATACATTGCTGGCTATGGTTGGATTAACGATGCCGGCAGCCGGTTTCAGCACGAGGGCAACTGGCGTATTGGATCCGACTATGGTATTCGATATAACTTCGACCTTACGGGTTCCCGGATTGGTGAATACCTCGATCGCGCTCACCGAATTGACTGTGGCGTTGGATGCAGTGATAGATGCCGGAACGACCGTGTCGCTTGGGAAGATCGCCACTATGGTGTCTCCAATCGCGAGCCCACCGTCTCCTGTGGTAAAAGCTATGGTGTATTGAGCAGTAGTATTGACTGTGTTGGGTGCAGGGGTTACGTTGACCGGACTGATGTCCGTGTCTATTACGACGCTGTACGCGTTGGACGCAGTGGCGTTGGGAATCGGCTGGATAGTCGTGTGCAGATCGTCCAGCCGATAGCTCGTTCCAGCCATGCTGGGGTTGATGATCCCTGCGTCCAGGGTGAAGGACAGATTGACAGCACTGCTTTCACTTACAGTGACCGGACTGATAACCCGAACGCGCCGATTTCCGGCTGAGACTACTGGGTTCACTTCACATTCGACGCTGTTGACCTTGCTATAGGCTTTGGATATGGAGGAAGGCACTGTGGTTCCATAGGGGAACTGCACTGTGACAGTGTCGCCCACGGCCAACGCCCCGTTGGACCCGGTGGCGAAATTGATTGTGTATGACGCCTGCGTATTGGTCGTATTGGGACTGGGCGTCACCGTAGCCGGTGCCAGTGGAGTCGTGGATATGATGATATAAGGTTCAGATATGATGAGCGTGGGCTCCTGCCTCGTATTTGCTTTCACCCAACAGGAGCTCTTGGCTGTGGAGGGGTTCCCTATGCCAGCTCCTGTGAGGAAGCGGATGCGGACAGGATTGTCCGCCGTAGTCAAGTTGTCATTGTGTGCCAGGTAAGCCGTGATGGTACGCCCGGCTACAGCCACTATGCCGGGAACATGGCTCTTGGAGCCATCCGCGCTCTCCAAACGGATGTCTGTAGTAGCTACGGAGCCCGGAACGGTGGTGCCCTCCGGGAACTGTACCTGGATGTAGTCGGCTTGGCTCTGCTGATTGTGCCCCTGGAGATCCATGTTTATGTTGAAGGAGACCGTATCCTCGGCGACCGTTCCGGAGCTATAATCCGTGGAGGTATATACAGGCGTGGAGATGGTAGTTGTGGACGAGATGCTATAGCTGTTGGAGGTCACCTGGGTGGTCTCTACGCTGGTGTGGATTATCAATGTATATTCGCCCGGCGACGTTGGATTGACCAGACCTGCGGACTCGGAGAAGAGCACCGTCACCGAACCGTTGTCAGGCACCGACACAGGTGTGGTGAAAGTGACCGTCCGGGTACCCGGATCCGTCGTAGGTGCAACGGATAGAAATGTATAATTCACCTGAACTTCGTTGGCGGCCATAGATGATGGGACCACCGTATCGTTCGGAAAGACAATCGTTATGGTGCTGGATCCAGCAGTCAGTACTCCCTGGGATCCGACGTTTAACTCTATCGTATACTGAACCGCCTGGCTCTGCTGCAGAGGACTGGGTGTCACTGTAGCTGCGGTCACAGTGCTTGCCGTTATGGGATATGTGTTGGAAGTAACCGATGTGGGTTCCCTGTTAGTGTAGATCTGAAGCGTGTAGGTGCCTGAGGAAGCGGGGTTGACAATGCCCACAGCCGGGGCAAATACTATCTCCACACTGCCATTATCCGCTACATCCACCGGCGTTATAATTTCCATGGTCCGGGTGCCCGGAGTGGAAATCACCGCATAAGCATCCGTGCTATTGATTTGTACATTGTTCGTATCTATGAACGAGGGCAGCGCTGTATCTTCTGGAAAGACCATGGTGACGGTATCCGTATTTGCCGTCAGCGCACTGCTATCGCCTACGTTGAAGGTAATGGTGTAACCGGCTGTCGCCTCCACTGTCGAGGGTGATGAGATGACGTTTGCCGCAGTGAGTGTGGAACTGGATTGAAGCGTATAGTTATTCGATACAGTGGCTGTGGGCTCGATATTGGAGCTAACGGAGAGAGTTTTGTCCCCACTGGCCGAGGGATTAACGAGCCCGGCTGCCTGGGAAAAAACCATGGAAACCGACGTATCAGGGCCTATGTCCACTGGAACGACTATTTCTACCGACCGTGTGGAGGGAATCGTCGTGATGCCCTGAGCATTCTGGCCATTTATAGTGACATGCGAGGTGTCTATGTTGGATGGCACTATGGTCTCTGTGGGGAAAACGACCGTGAAATAGTCCTGGTTAGCAGCTTTCATCTGACCACCCCCGGATATACTTCCAGTGTCGAAGGAAAACGTATAGGAAGAGGGGGCGTTGACTGTATAGTCGCTCAGCGTAACGTTTGCAGCGGTAACGCTTGTACCCGACGTTACCAATAAACCACCGTAGGTGCCGCTCTCCTCGTTTATGTAGCTACCGCCATGCTGATGGCTCACAGCTATGACAACCGTCTGGTGGCTTCCGGCTAGATCGGTGTTCTGGATGCCCGCCGATGAGGAAAAACTGAGGTTGGCGGCTGACCCGGCCGCCAGTCCGCCTCCAAGGGTACCTCTCGTAATGAAAACGACGAGGGAGTCAGCACCGGGGTAAGTAGCAATGCTATTGGGATTCTTGTCGTTTACCGTAACCGTGCCGGTGGTAATGCTGGATGGCACATTCGTCCCATTGGGAAACTTTACAGAGAACCTCATGTTCTTACTGCTCGAGTTTGGAATGTGATCAAGCTCGACCGTGAAATCCATCGTATAGGACGCGGTGGCACCTGCCGTCGTCGGATTGTTGAGGACGTACATATTGCTCAGCGCCGCCCATCCCTTGCCGAAGGACACGACACATAGCCCCAGCACTATAATCCACAGAATGAAAGCCCTTCTTATCATTGCATATGTCTGCATGTGTACCCTATCTCTACGGTAATCCTTACACCCATCCCATATCATATTCACAAGCTTTACGCAGAAATCACATCAGAGGAACTCTGAGGCGTTTGCCATTCAGGTTTCCCTGTTCTTTCCTCAAGCATTGTCTCGAGCGTATACTTGCCCTCCGGATCCTTTGTATGAGTGACATCTCCGGTCGTGTTGAGGATTTCCAATACAATCCTGTCTATCTGATCCTTTATCTTTCTGGTTATACAATCCATATCGTAATAATCACAGCTATTTCTATTGCAGAAGTTAATGGGAAGCGAGCACATATTCTCGTGCATGTGTTCGAAGGTATTATCTATCTTCCTCCTCATCGCGGCGACGTCGAAATTGTCTCCAAACTCCGCCCTCCCAACTCTGATAGCTTCCTCGAAAAGGATCTTATGCAGACGCCGAAGTTCGGCAAGACTCATATGCTCCATCTCACTGTCGAGGTTTCTATTTTCTCTGATCATCTTCATTATCTCTGCTTTATTCTTCATCGTTTAGGCTCCTTTTTCTCTTTCCTTCCCTAGTTACTTATGCTTTTCATCCCAGATTATATGCAGCAAATTTTATTCCATAGAAGGATTTTCCTATTTAAGGTTAATATTTACAGCTACTTAGTGCGAAAAACCTTTTCTGTCCCAAATCTCCCCGGAATGGGGCATTTTTACCCAAAATAGGACAGAATAGGACATTATGTCACAATATGTAAATTGTCCTGAAAAGGGTTCGAAGCCCCGGTAACCTTATGTGATGTGGGTGGCTTTCAGGAAAAAGCTTGCTGGTATCTGGCAATTTTGTTATACTAAAATCGGCTAAGCTCAGATTGATATCGCATTTTCATTTATTTTCAGGGTAAGATATAATTTAACAAGGGGTTATATGGGTGAGGTCTTGAAAGGTCGCAGAGTTGGTCTGTCCTTAGGTGAGAGGCTCAGGGGACTTCTTCCTTTCGTTGAAAAGCCTGGGCGTTACATTGATGGCGAGCTTAATTCCATAAGGAAAGCCCATTCCTCGGTCGATATAACTGTGGCACTTGCCTTCCCGGATGTCTATGAGATCGGCCAGTCCTACCTCGGATTCCGGATCCTCTACCATGTGATAAACCGGATGGAAGATGCCCTGGCTGAGAGGGTGTTTGCTCCCTGGCCCGATCTTGAAACGCTTATGAGAAGTAATGGCATACCCCTCCTGAGCCTCGAATCCGGTACACCTCTTTCCGATTTCGATATAGTAGGCTTCACCCTCCAGTATGAGCTTACCTATACGAACGTCCTCAACATGCTTGACCTCTCGGGCATCCCGCTCCTCTCACGCGACCGCAAAGTGGGTTTCCCACTTGTCATAGCCGGGGGACCATGCGGGTTCAACCCAGAGCCTCTCGCCGACTACATAGATGCTATCGTGCTGGGGGATGGCGAGGAAATTACAGGGGAGATGGTGGACCTTCTAAGGGGCTGGAAAGGTAGTGACTCTTCGAGGGATGATCTCTTGAGGAAACTTTCGGGGTTGAGCGGGGTCTACGTTCCATCCCTCCATGTTTCAAGGTATGCGGACGGCAGGTTTTCTGGCACCTTTCCCGCTGAGGGTGAAGTTCCTGAAAGGATCGAGAGGAATGTCCTTAAGGAACTGGCACTGAAGGATTATCCTTTGACGCCGATTGTGCCCATAATAGAAGTTGTGCACAGCCATCTCCCCATTGAGGTGATGCGTGGTTGCACACGTGGTTGCAGGTTCTGCTCTGCCGGGATGACCTCCCGTCCCGTGAGGGAGAGGCCGCCGCAGGATGTCGTGAGTGCTGCTCTTGGCGGTATTGCCTGCACAGGGTGCGATGAATTATCCCTCCTTTCACTCTCGACCTCCGATTATATCCCTATCAGAAGCTTAGTCGGTCACTTGGGGCCGAAGCTTACCGAAATGAATGTCGCCCTCTCCTTGCCTTCCCTGCGTCCTGACAGCTTCTCGATAGAGATCGCCAGGCTGGTCGGTAGCCTCCGGAAATCAGGCCTGACCTTTGCTCCCGAGGCGGGATCACAGAGGCTCCGTAACGTCATCAACAAGAGCCTTTCGGAAAAGGAGTTCCTAGAGACCGGGGAGATGGCCTATTCCGAGGGGTGGAACCTGATAAAGCTCTACTTCATGGTTGGGTTGCCAACCGAGTCTGCTGAAGATATCGAAGCCATAATTGAGCTTGTGAGGAAGGTCTCTAACATGGGTAAGAAGGTGGGGGGAAAAAGGAGGATCAATGTTTCAATCTCCCCTTTCTCCCCTAAGCCGAATACACCTTTCCAGTGGGAAGCACAGGAACCTCCGGAATCCCTTTCAGAGAAGGGTTCTTACCTCAAAAGGTCGATGTCAACAAAACATGTGAATGTGGTCTGGAGGAACACTTACGTGACAACCCTGGAGACGGTCCTTGCAAGGGGTGACAGGAGGGTTGGCCGGGCGATATTTTCTGCCTGGAGTGAGGGAGCGAAGTTCGATGGATGGACGGAGTTTTTCGATTTCAGCGTGTGGGAAAAGGCCTTCGATGGAGCGGGAATAGACTGGTGTGCTGAGATTGCCCGCAGGGATGTAGACTCGCCTCTGCCCTGGAATCACCTTTTCGCTGGGGTTGAGAAGGATTTTCTACTGAGGGAGAGGGATAAGGCCTACCGTGGCGAGCTGACTCCGGACTGCAGATCTGGAGAATGCACCCTCTGTGGTGCGTGTAGCGGTGAGATATTGCTCAGAACCGGGAAGAGAGAGGATCTGATTTCCGAGAATATGGTGAAGCCGGAGCAAGCATTTGGGAGGAGACGGAAAAAGGTAATATCCGTCCAGCAGGTAAATCCGGCTGCAAGGATAGCCTATTCGAAGGGGGAGGAGCTCAGATTCATAGGACATCTCGATCTTGTCAGGACGTTCGACCGCGCGTTCAGGATAGCGGGGATACCAGTCGCCTATTCGCAGGGTTACCACCCCCATCCAAAGATCGCTTTCGGTCCGCCACTTCCGCTTGGGATAGCCGGTCTGAGGGAATACATCGATGTTAAGTTTTCCAGAGCTTACAATGGAAATATCTCCCTGGCCCTGAACAGGGCTCTTCCCGAAGGGATAAGAGTCCTTGAGACGAAGGCCGTTTTTGACAGAATTGAGTCTCTGAGCTCATCGGTAAGCTTGGCCGACTATGAGCTCACCCTCGATATACCCGATATCGAGAGGAAAATTGAGGAATTTCTTAGGCTTCCCGAGGTAAAGGTTCTCCGCCGTAAAGGAGAGAAAAAAAGCCATGTCGACGTTAAATCTTCGATCGAGGGCGTATTGTTTGAGGATGGTACACCTGGTAAACTCAGGTTCAGGCTGAGGCTGAAGGAAAATTTGGCAAGGCCGGTCGAGGTTATCTCGCTCATAGTCGGTTGTTCCGAGAAGGAGGCCCTCGCACTCGGGATTGTGAGAACTACCCTTTGGGCCGAACGGGAGGGTAAGCTCTTCGACCCGATGGATATAGTTTGAGGAGGACATATTTGAAATCAGAGATAATAATAAATGTAGCTTTCAATGAAACGAGGATAGCGATAGTTGAAGGCGGAAAACTTGTGGAGATACTCGTAGAGCGCCCTGAAAAGGAGAGGATGGTTGGGAGCATATTTAAGGGGACAGTAAACGCTGTGCTCCCGGGAATGCAGGCCGCTTTTGTCGATATAGGGTCCGGCAAGAGCGCTTTCCTTCACATATCCGATGTTTCGGATGTTACTGCCGAGTACAGGGAGCTTTTCGATGCCGAACCGGTTGAGGATGAGGAGCAGCCCCCGAAAACAGCTCAGCCCAAGATACAGGATGTGCTACGAAAGGGACAGGAGCTCCTTGTTCAGGTGACTAAGGAACCTATAGGGACCAAGGGGCCCAGGGTCACCTCCGAGATATCGCTGCCTGGTAGGTACACTGTGCTTGTACCCAATGGCGATTACATAGGCATATCAAGGAAGATAACTGATTGGGGCGAGAAGAGGAGGCTCAGGAGCCTGGTTAGAGGTCTAAAGCCGGAGGGATTCGGGATAATCGTCAGGACTGTGACCGAGGGAAAGGGGGAAAAGGAATTCAGGAGGGATATCAAAGCCCTTTTAAAGCTCTGGAGAAGGATCGAATCCAAGTCCCGTAAGTCGAAGGTTCCAGCGCTGATCCATATGGACATGGGTATGACCTCGAGCCTCATAAGGGATCTTTTCAATGAGGAGGTCGAAAGAGTCGTCGTCGATTCAAAGGAGGAATACAAGAGGATACATTCCTATCTCAAGGGTATAGCACCTCAGTTCTGTGATAGGCTGGAGCATTACAGGGGTGATATGCCGATATTCGATCATTTCGGCATAGAGGAGCAGATTGAGAAGGCCTCCAACAGAAAGGTCTGGTTGAAGAAAGGCGGGTACATAGCGATAGACCACACTGAAGCACTTGTGGCCATAGATGTCAATACCGGAAGGTATGTTGGCGGAAGCAACCAGGAAGAGACTGCCCTCAAGATGAACCTCGAGGCCGCTGCCGAGATAGCAAGACAGCTCAGGCTCAGAGATATAGGTGGGCTCATAGTCATAGACTTCATAGACATGGAAGACGCCGAGAACCGTAAGAAGGTCTGGGAGGATCTTGTC
>CAZTBA010000236.1:0-9733 GCA_964611725.1 uncultured bacterium | reverse complement strand
GGGATTGGCCCTCTCGCCAGCGGCCTTCCATCTTGGCGCGGACGGGATCAAAGTCGATGAACCACGACTTGAAGAGCACTCGGGCCATGGCCTCCAGTGTCTCGTTGATCTGCCGGTTCAGCTTGATCTTGTCGTCAATGGTATCAAAGAAACCAGCAATGGCCGCCTGATGACGCTTAGGAGGAAGTGGAAGTTCAAGTTCCGCAATTTGGTCAAAAGTAATTTGGGGAAAAGTGCCTGACCGCGACTCTGCAAGATGCTGCAGCCGACCAGTTATCTTCTTGCTGGTGAGGAAATGGTATAGGAAACGTGGGTTGACCTGGTCTTCCATAGCCCTAATTACCATGAGCTTTGTTGAGACAACGTAATCCTCGGCGTCAATATCGACAAAGGCGTAACGGCCGTTTGCAGGTCGGATTTCACTAAACAGTATGTCGCCCCGGCGGATTGATTTCTTCGCCTGTCCTGGCCAATCCTTCACCGCAGAGTATTTTGCGTGTAAGATTTTCCCAAGCAAAATGTCGGAGGTATTCAGAAAGACAAGTGAATCCTTTCCAAATCCGTGTGTGTCGGAAATCGAATTAGCCAAGTCACCAACTCTAACGATAGGCCACTCACTCGCCATATCCGATGTCCTCCAGATTGGCCTGGATGATCCGGTCGAGCTTGGCGGGCTTTTCTGTTTGATCACGCAAAGGTGCGATCAGACGTAGCAAGTCACAGGTCATCGGCTACCTCTCGCATTTTCTCTTCCAGGAAGCGCCGGATATCTTCCTTTTCGTAGAAAGCTCGCTGGAGATCATCTTCCAGATCCACAATCAACTCGATCTGACTGTAGGATAGCCGCTGGAGCAGTTTTTCCGGTGATACATGGAACTGTGCGAACGCTGTCCCCACTTCGTCGGAACCACCGATCTGCGCAGGCAGGAGTTCTTTCAATTGTGGGGACAGCGTCCCCACAATCTGTGGATAAAGGCGATAAAAGCGCAAATAGCGGTACAACTGACGACGGCTGCAGTTGCTCACCTTTTGGTTAGTCAATTGCCTGGCCAGGTCGGTGAGCAGTCGATCTCCGTAGTTGGCCCTGTCCGCACCGCGCAGCTCATACTCCGCGATATGAAATCCTATCAACCAGTTGCGCAACGTGAGATTGATATTGATCGCTCGACCGGCTTGAGCGGTCATGTGTTTGTCTATCTGCCGGATATACGAGACCAAAAACTCAAAAGTCATGTTCGATTGCTTTCCTTTGCTCATGGCATCGTCGCTTTTTGTGTAGTCATACAGATTGGACAGCGGAAGGTCGTGTCATTCAATCTCTCGAAACGCAGGCCGGTGTCGCTATAATCGCTGCTCTTTCGATAATACATCGTGAGACATCCATTAAAGGTTACGTCCTCCGCGAGATCACACCCGCTGCATTCTGGAAGTTCACTGTCATGGTTAAACCACCCCAATGCTTCGGCCTGCTTCTTGACACGGGTAAGTTCCCTTGCGAGGGACAGGATGTCGGATGCCAGATTCTGTATTTTCTTCCGCTTTAAAGGCCTATCTTTTGCCATAGCCGATGTTCTCCAGATTGGCCCAGATGATCCGGTCGAGCTGGGCAGACTTCTCCGTCTGCTCGCGCAGTGCAGCGGTCAGCCTTGCCATCTTCTCCTCGAAGGGCTCGTTGTCCTCCTCGCTCGGCGGCGCCCCTACATAGCGGCCCGGGGTGAGCACGTAACCGTGCTTGTGGATCTCCTCGATCGTCACACTCTTGCAGAAACCCGGCACGTCAGCGTACTCGCCCGCTTCCCTCTCTCCACGCCAGGCATGATAGGTGCCTGCAATGTGGGCGATATCCTCGCCCGTGAGCTCGCGGTGAGTGCGATCGGCCATGCGACCCATCTTCCGGGCATCGACGAAGAGCACCTCCCCGTGGCGGTCGCGGAACCGACCGTTCTTCTTGTCGCGGGCCAGGAACCAGAGGCAGGCCGGGATCTGCGTCGAGTAGAAGAGCTGGCCCGGCAGGGCGACCATGCAGTCCACCAGGTCGGCCTCGACGATGTTCTTGCGGATCTCGCCTTCGCCCGACTGGTTCGACGACATGGAGCCGTTGGCAAGCACGAAGCCCGCCAGCCCGGTGGGCGCCAGGTGGTGGATCATATGCTGCACCCAGGCGAAGTTGGCGTTGCCGGCTGGTGGCACGCCGTAAATCCAGCGCTTGTCCTCCCGGAGCAGTTGCCCGCGCCAGTCGCTCACGTTGAAGGGAGGATTGGCAAGGATGTAGTCGGCCTTGAGGTCAGGAAAGTGGTCGTTGTGGAAGCTGTCCCCGTGGGCGATCTGGCCGGCGATCCCGCGAATGGCGAGGTTCATTCGGGCCAGGCGCCAGGTGGTGTAGTTCGACTCCTGGCCGTAGATCGAGATATCGCCCCCGGCCCTGCCGCCGTTATTGTTGCCGGTGGTGTGGGCTTCGATAAATTGAATTGATTGAACAAACATGCCGGAGGACCCGCAGCAGGGATCGTAGACTCGGCCCTTGTAGGGTTCGATCATCTCGACCAGGAGCCGGACGATGCACCGGGGAGTGTAGAACTCGCCGCCCTTCTTCCCTTCAGCGCTCGCAAACTGGGAGAGAAAGTACTCGTAAACGCGGCCGAGGATGTCCTTCGATCGGCTTTCCTCGTCGCCCACCCGGATGTTGGAGATGAGATCGATGAGCTGTCCGAGCCGCTGCTTGTCGAGCGCCGGGCGGGCGTAATCCTTGGGAAGGACTCCCTTGAGGGAGGGATTGTCGCGCTCTACCGCCTCCATGGCGTCGTCCACGAGCCGACCGATAGTCGGCTGCTTCGCCTGGTTCTTGAGATGCGTCCAGCGTGTCTCCGGCGGCACCCAGAAGACGTTTTGCGCCCGGTACTCGTCCGGGTCCTCTGGGTCCGCGCCCTCGTCGCGCTCGGTTTCGAGGCGGGCATGAAGCTCTTCGAAGGCGTCGGAGATGTACTTGAGGAAGATCAAGCCGAGGACTACGTGCTTGTACTCGGCTGCGTCCATCGATCCACGCAGCGCATCGGCGGCCTGCCAAAGCTTGGCCTCGAAGCCGAGGTTAGCGGCCGTGGTGTTATTCTTCGCCTTTGTGGTTTTCCTTGATCGTGACACTTTCTCACCCCGAGTTAGATTATGTTCAAGCTTTGCCGTGTTAATCTAAAAGCGGAAAAACCCTGTGTAACTTCCATTGACAGGGTTTCCTAAAAAGCATACAAGCCCTCCTTTGCTTAGACCAAAGATCTTCCAAGCGGCGGCCCGTATTTGATAGGTAGTTAAGAACCTTCCTTAGATCAAAATCAGTATAAAACAACAGGGGAACTTTGTCAAGCGCTTTTCTTTGGGTATGTGTTGGATCACTGGTCTTACCTGGTATCCCGCTCTTCACATTCGACTTTGCTTATTGATAATGTGTTTTCTCTTATCTATCTTTCGAAGAGTTATGAGTAATTTCTGAAATGTTTTTGTGGCTTCTCGATGCCTGTTTTTCCCGGCCTAACTCCTGCATCTTTCCCAAGCAAGGTTTAAAACTCCCCTCTCCGCAAGCAGAGAGGGGATGGGGGTGAGGTTCCGTGCACAAGTAACAAAAACTTCGTAAAGATTACCTGAGGGCTGGGAAGATGTAGTCTTGAGAGCAAAAAGGCCTGGGAAAACCCGGTGTCCAAATGGTGTCCGGAGTCCATCAAAATAGGCAAGATTAAATAAAACTTGCCAAAGATAGACTGAAATAGTATCTTACTGTTAAAACAATTGCTTAGGTTGTTTCTCATAGGTTTTAAATAACTTACGAGAACCGCCTGAGACGCCCCACCGGGGCGTCTCTACATCTGCAAAACGTTGGCCTTATGTGTTCGAGGCAAAGATATGTTCGCAGTTTGGAAGGTGGATGCAGAAGCGATAATGCGGGAGGGCCTTGCCGATAGGATTATCGCTCTGGATAGAACTACAATGTCGGCTACCCTCTCTGAGGCAGGCATCGAGTTTCCTGAGGAGAAACGCAGGGAAGGTCTGAAGAATCCATCCACAGTTGTTATTCTATTTCTGGATGATAGCAGATTGGCAGGGTATGTTGAATTTTGCGAAGATTTCATCTGCAGCTCTGATATTTACATCGGCTCAATTCAACTCCTTGAGAAATACCGCGGTGGGATAGCGCTCCCCATACTGATAGTCGAATGTGCTAAAGAACTGAAAGAACGCCGATTCAGACTTCTGAAAACCAATGTCCAGAAGAATAACCTCCGGGCAATTAAGCTATACAAAAAACTGGGTTTCCGCATAACTGAGAAGCCCGGAAGTGAGAGGAGTTTGAATGTAACTGGTGATAGGGAATTACTCAGCTCAGAGCTTATCCTGAAGCTCGAAAAGGCTGTTGCTGGTAAATATAATCGTAACTACACAGGGAGTCGTAGGGCTACAAATTTAGTTGACAATCGACAGTAACTCATGGATATTCCGTAGTCGGTGAGGGAATGTGAACCAGATTAAAATTCCACCGCAGTGGATGAACGGTTCGTTGAAGGCAGGTTTGATTTGCCGTTTTTTTTAGTTTTATCGATGAATTTCCGGGGGCTAACCGACGATTGAGGATGAAGGGACTTCGAGGGGCTTTTGGGGAATTAGAACGGCTTGTTGTGTATGGAAGAAGATGAGCCGCTTTCCTTATACATTGCGTACGGCCGCGTTAGGTCTGCTGTTGACATATCTTTTTCTGCTTTCAGGATGCCTCCATATTCGTTTGCATACTTCCATTTTCCCCAACGGTAGAGCTTCGCGCCGTTTGGATATCTCTGTGAATGCAGAGTACCGCGCCCGGTTAGAAGAAGGCCGAAATAGCGATGGAGTAGCAACGGCACTCAAACAGGAAGGGTGGCGTGAGACAACTTATATGCGAGATGGGCAATTTCACTGGGTCCTTACAAGAGATTTTCACGATGTGAAGAGTATGTCCGACCGTATGATTGAGACGGCTTTTGGCCGATGGGTAAAGGTGGGAGCGTATCAAGAAGGGGATGCTGTGGACTTTGATCCTTACCATGGGGTTTTCAAGACCACTTATACGTTCCGGGAAAGCTTTCACTTTTATCCTGATCTGGATTCATTCTCATTGTATGAGAAACCGCCATCCCCCATACAAATCGAAATCTCTGTACATATGCCCGGAAAGGTTTTAGAAGCACCGGGAGCGGCGCAAAGCGACAATCGCTCTGCAGTGTGGCAGTTTTCAGTATCTTCTCAGGACACAGCGGTGTTTAACAGGGATTTGCTTGTCAAATCAGGCCGGTCACATTTCTGGCCCCAATTCTTTATCGGTGCATTGATCATTCTATTTATTGTTTACCTTCCTTATCAGTTTCTTCATCTAAGACCCGTTGCACAACAACAAGATAACTCATAGAATAGTGGATCTAACTATCCATACTTCGAGGGTTAGTAGCTGGAGACATAAGGGGAAAAGTAGCAGGATCCGATAGCGATATCAGGCTGGTAACGCCGGTTGTGAGGAGTAGAAAGTGCAAAACGTTGATAAGCATTCAAAGACCAGATTATTGTGGCCTGGCATTTTGGCACTGGTGCTGATTGCAGTTTTCGGAGTCCTTTTTGGCATCTATCACCGGAGAACACCCTTTCAGTTCAGACCTGCTCCTGAGTCATCTGAACCTACCGAGACTGATCCCAGTTTGAGCATTGAGGAAGTTACCGTTGATCTTGAGGCGCTTCGGCACACCGTTGAAATTTTATCGAAATATCCTTCGCGAGTAACGGGATATCCGGGTGCAGACAGCGCAGCGGCCTGGATTAAGGAGGAATTTATAAGGATCGGGCTGTCTTCAGTTGCCACTATGCCGTTTGAAGCACTTGTTCCTTTGGATCGTGGAGCTAAGTTGGAGGTGCTTCCGGAGGGCCCGGCCTTTGAGGTCTTTGGCCTGTGGCCAAATCTGGTTCGGACACCTACACTTCCACAAGAGGGTGTAAGAGGCAAGCTTGTTTATGGAGGGGATGGTGAGCTTGCGGACTTCAACGGCCAGGATGTAGATGGCCAGATAATCCTTATGGAGTTTGACTCGGGTATGAACTGGCTTAATGCCTTCGATCTTGGGGCGGAAGCTATACTTTTTGTAGAGCCTGACGAGGCCGATCGTTCTGAAGCCGAGCAGAAGTTCCTTTCGGTACCTGCAGACCTCCCCCGCTTTTGGGTGCCCCGGGAGGCCAGTGATCGTTTGAAAAGTTATCTTGGCGAGGAAGTAAAGCTAACAGGTCGGATGGATTGGGAGGAAGCCTGGGGAATCAATATAGTGGGTATAGTCAAAGGGAGTGATCCACAGTTAAGGGACCACGCAATAATTCTGGAAGCCTATTATGATGCTTCCTCTGTGGTTCCGGCTCAGGCTCCTGGCGGAGAAGCGGCGGCGGGTGTTGCAGTGCTTTTGGAAACGGCCAAATATCTCGCGTCTCATCCTCCGGCTCGAACGGTGATATTTCTTGCCAGCAGTGCCCATTTTGAGACTTTGATGGGGATCCGGAGTTTTGTGGCACTTTTAGATGGTGGTATGTCTGGCCTTGAGGAGAAGCAATCTGAGCTTGAAGATCGCCTCGCCTTTTTGGATGATTACACGATTTCCCTAAATACGGATTTGTTTCAGGCTATAAGTGATAAGAAATTTACATCACAAGTTCTGAGAGAGGTGAGGTTGGATGCTTTGCAGTTGGTGACTGTGTTTGAAGGCCAGTTACAGGTTGATCTCGATGATTCCAAACGTGCCGATGTTCGCAGGATGCTCGATGTGCTTCGTCCTCTCAGATGGGTTGAAGATGTTTCTGAAATAGAGGTCCTTTCTCAGTACCCTGATGCTCTATCTGTGATACTTGAGCGGAAGGCTGATGAAATTCAGCAGATTCGATATGAACTTATTGCGATGGAACAGCAGGCAGATTTTTTGAAGGCCCTGAGTTCCTACAGATTGGATGCTTGCCTGGGACTGGATCTTTCCACAGGTTCAGATAAGGTGGGCATCTTTGGCCAGGGAGGCTTTTACGATTTTGGCCCTGGATGGGGTAATAGTCGCAACAACCACGACGACTCTCCTTTCTACAATGAGATAATGGCTGCAGGCTCCCAGGTCGAAGCTGAACTGGCATCTGTTGAGTTCGGGGAGCCGCCATTTTTCTTTGATGGTATATATTACAGCCGTGAACGCAAAGATCTGGGCGGGTTGACTAACCTGCTTGCTTTCAATAGCGGTCCGCTGAACTGCTGGGGACTCCTCAGCGTGACCCTGGCTACCCTCAACGACGCTCGGCTTGCGCTCGATACCCCTCTTGATCGTCCCGACAGGATGAATTTTCCCAACCTGGCCCGTCAGGCCCGCTTTATAATTCCATTGGTGCGTTGCGTGGCGGATAACCCAAAGATAGCCATGATAGAAAAAGGCGAAGACTTCTTTGGCTACCTCAGTGGGCAGGTAGTAAAGTTCGATCCTAAGACCGGCTTTGTTCCCGATGCTCCTGTCCCTGGTTCCATAGTCCGTATGCGACTGGTCAAGAAGACAATAGTTGGTGTGCGGAGTGAGCCGATGGCCATGGCGAATTATAGGGGTAAGTTCCTCATGCCCGGGATTATACATAGTACTCTGTATCTCCAGCCTTCAAATGTAGAGGTCTATCATCTGAACGCCTGGGATGGTGCTGTCGATTATGCGTCGGATCTTGGGATAAACGGTGCGGAGAGGTATCCTCTGGTATTTAATATGGATCGGAAATACAAAGAGGCTACCATCGTAGCCTTCCGTGCCAAAGGTGTAACTATTTTTGAGACGCTCGAATACCGCTATTTTGATGTACTGAACAACATCTCTGTCCTGGAGGCGGGGCGGGAGGCTGTGCCGGTTGAATTCGGATATGTTCTTCCCCTGCATCCCATGGCTCACCATCTGGCCGATATCTATTTCGATTACCACATCCGTTGGACAACAGATGTGGTAAAGTCTCTTGCAGAGCCCTGTGCTGTGGTGTTTGCACATTCTGGGTCACGGATCAAGATCACCATGACTATGGGTAAATATGGCATAGGCAATCGGTTTCTGTTGCTAAATAGCAGCCCTGAAAACCCTACCGGTGAAGGTTTCCCCGTCTCAGAACGTGGTAGACTAAGCCATATTTCCTACCAGGTTGCCCATGATATATATCAACTTAACGATATGAGAATCAGAAACCTACTGGAACATGGGGTTCGCAACAACCGCCTTCAGCAGATGCATCAGAGGACAGGCCATTACCTTGATGTGGCTGAGAAAGCTCTGAAGGATAGGGAGTACGATCGCTTCGGAGAGGCATCCCGTCTTGCCTGGACATATGGCAACAGGGCTTACGGGGATGTGCACGGTACTACCAGGGATGTGGTTCAGGGGGTGCTCTTCTATATGGCACTTCTTATCCCCTTTGCCTACTTTGGAGAGAGGCTTCTCCTTGCAGGTCCAACCATCAAGAAGCAGATAGCAGGGATAGCTGGGATCTTCCTTTTAGCATTTATTATGCTGAGGTGGGTCCATCCTGCCTTTGAGCTTACCCTTAATCCCGGAATTATCCTGCTTGGATTTGTTATATTCGGGTTGAGTGTATTGGTTATAAGCATCGGTTTTTCTAAGATGCAGCAGCAGATAAGGCTTGCTGTGAGCCGTATAGTAGGTGTGCATCGTGCTGATGTGAACCGTGTCAGTGCAGTCTGGAGTGCCTTTAATCTCGGTATCAACAACATGCGTCGCCGGAAGGTACGCACCTTATTGACTTTGTTAACGATAATTCTGGTGACATTTTCTGTGCTTTCTTTTACTTCAGTAAGGACTCTCCTGAGGTTTAACAAGGTGCCGACCCGAGGTGAAGCATCCTACAACGGTCTGTTAGTAAGGCGGACCGGCTGGGAGCCTTTAAACCAGCAGGTATATGAAAGTATCAGGAACCTTTATCGAGATCAGGTGGTGGCTCCCAGAGCGTGGTTTATGCCAGGTTATGAGAAGCCGTTGTGGCAGAGAAGTAAAATGAGTATCGAACGCTCTGATGATACAAGGAAAAAGGTGACAGTGGAGGCAGTACTGGGACTTACTCCTCAGGAGTCTGAGCTTACTCATCCCCAGAGCACTTTATATGCCGGTAGAGGGTTTAAGCCGGGAGAGGAGAATGTCTGCATACTTTCAAGCAGTGTAGCTAAGCTTCTGCAAATCGGTCCTTCGGATATCGGACGGGCTAAAGTGAAGATAGCAGGGGAGGTTTTTAGCACCGTTGGATTGGCAGATGTTGAGCTTTTCAATAACCTTCTGGATCTCAATAACGAACCTATTACACCCCTTGATCCACAGGCGCAACAGCCTATCGAAAAAGGCGATGCCGTGGCAGATCAGATGCTCAGAAGCAATCAGTTGTCATTTGTTCATCTTTCCTCTGAACAGCTTATCATAATTCCCTACAGCGTAGTTACCCGATTGGGAGGGGCTATACAGTCCGTGGCGATAGGTTTTGAGAGCGCTCGGGCCGTGGAGAAAGCAATCGAAACGTGGATGCCGGGTCTTCAGGTGAACCTGTTTGCAGGTATAGACGGTAAGAAATATCTCCTCAATGCTGTCGGCCTTCAATCACTTGGTGGGCTCAGCAATGTCGCTATATATTGGACCCTATAAACTGGACCAGCGTATAAAGTGTAAATTCGAAGCAACAG
>CAZTBA010000235.1:0-9746 GCA_964611725.1 uncultured bacterium | reverse complement strand
AACTGTTCTAGGTGCCTTTGAAGCCCCCGCTCGTGAGCGGGGGTAGTTCACTCGCCTTCAGTATGGCTTAAGGAAGGCTTTTACGGAAATCTCTTCTTGACAAATCCGTGATCAAGGGTTATCATAGTTCAAAAAGTAAGGGTATCAGATCGGTTGGCCTGTTCACGGAAAGGGGGGCCATATTATGTCCGGGAAGCTTAGGGTAGCAATTATAGGGGCGAGGGGGATAGGGAAATTCCATGCAAACTGGCATACCCTGGCCGGAGCCGAGGTCGTAGCCTTTGTCGGAACATCTCCAGAAAGTTGCGAAAAAGTGGCTGAGACCCTTGTAAAGACAATGGGTTTCTCCGGGAGGGGATACTGGAATATTGATGAGATGCTCCATAGGGAAAGACCCCAGGTCGTGGATGTGTGCTCACCACCTGAATTCCATAAGGAGAATTCCCTGAAAGCACTTGAGTCCGGGGCGCATGTCCTCTGTGAAAAACCCTTCGTCTGGGATGATTCGAAGTCATATGGAGAACTGATATCGGATGCTGAAGAAATGGTGGACAAGGCCAGTGAGAAAAGGCTTTTCCTGGGCATCTGCACCCAGTATGTAGCTGCCAAACCGTGCTATATGAAAGTCTACAGGGAGCTAAAAGGTGAGCCGAAAAAAGTTGAGAGCTTCTTTATGCATATAGAGTCGAAGGAAAAAGGCAGGGATAGGTCACCAGGTGAGATCTGGACCGACCTTGCCCCGCATCCTTTAAGCCTTCTTATGGATTGCGTACCCGGGGGAGAGATCGCTCCCGGAACCATATCGGTTGAAGCTGCAGGAAGGGAAGTAAGGACGGTTTTTGATTTCATCTCCTCTGAAGGCGAAGTCTGCGAAACTGATATAATTACAGGGGGAGTTGAGGGAAGCCCCATAAGGAAGTTTGGGATCAATGGCCTCGTGGTGGACAACGTGGGCAGGCCAAATAGGAACGGTGTGTACGAATCTCTTATAGTCTACGGAGACAGAAATTGGGAGTTCAGAGATTTTATGCATACAACAGTGTCTCATTTTGACTCTGTTGTCTTTTCCGGGGAAGGAAGGCCCCTGACGACAGGAAATGAGGCCATTGAGAATCTGAAGATGCAGATCGAGGTCATGAAAGTTATCAAGGACAGAAAAAAGGCTTGACATTCTTCACCTTTTTTCGCTATTTTTATGTTGGAGATTTTGGAGCGACTTTAGACTATTGGGGAGGAGACGCTTATTGACCACTGGCTAAGGTGTATTGTTGAAAATCAGTTTTTCTAACAGTCTATACCCCTTAGCAGTGGCGGTGTTTTAAGGTTGTTTTCCTTCTACGAGGTTTATGCCGCCGATCAAAGCTGTCGGCGGTTATTTTTTAGATACCATGGTACGTGTTATTTCAACTTTTCTCTTATATACCAAATGTATATGAATTTCTGGAAATTTCATGTAGCTGAGCAAGGACGACCGGCGGTAGACCCTGCATTGTCGCCGGGAAAATCCATCCCGGGGTTCCGTGGTACGGTCCGCAGGATTCTGATGGTGCTAAGTGTAGCACTTCTGGTTACTTCAGGCTGTGGTAAAAACCCATCGGGACAGGGTAAGAACGCTCCTCCTGTTGTCTCAAATGCGGCTACCTGGCTTACTGCACCTGACGACAACACGAAGATAGTTGAAAAGGTTGCCGAGCCTGAAGTTTTCGAGAGGGGATCCGTAAACCAGTATATTCTTACAGTGGATGTCTCGGACCCTCAGGGACTTGACGATATAGAGGAAGTTGTTTATAAAGTCTTTAAACCCGGCCAGAGCAGCTCTTCTTTTGCGGACCATATGCATGACGATGGGCTGGCCGGAGACCAGGATGCCGGGGATGGGACATACTCTTTTGGGATAAGCTCTCCCGCACAGGACTCACAACAGGGGGAATATACCTTCACATTTCAGGCTACGGACAAAACCGGCTATGAGAGCAGTAAGGTAATAAAAAAGGTCACGGTGAGGTAATGACATACAAGTATGGCATAATCCTGGTAATCTCCGTAATTATACTTTCTGTCAGACTACCCCTGGCAGCCGTTCCGCAATCCTTCGAATCCGGCGGGGCTCTGCCTCCCTCAAATTCCATACCCTGTGTCACCTGGAGCGGTAAGGATCTCTGGATTGGGACCTCCGAGGGACCTGCCAAGTTTTCCGGAGGAAAGTGGATCAGCTACGGGGATGTGCCATGTTTCAAGGATAGAGATGTAAGTGCAATATGGGCCTCCGGCGACATGATCTGGGTGGCCCCCGCCTATGATACCCTTGCAGTTGAGGGGAGTCTCCCTGCCGGAGGGGGACTCTGCTTCTCGACAAATGGAGGAGAAAGCTGGCAGCATTTTCCTGTTGATTCCATATATACAAAGGCTATAGGTAAACCTCATCCGAGCGTACAGACACTCGCTTATGACATAGCGGTAGACGGGAGCACTGTCTGGGCACCTTTTTTCGCTGGAGCACTCGTCCGTTCGAGCGATTACGGACTTAACTGGGAGCTGGTTCTCCCCGATGACAGCAACAGGATAGACTACGACAACCTCAACCACAGAGCCTTCTCGGTTATATCGTACAACGATACTGTCTGGGTGGGAACCGCTGCGGGTATAAACAAAAGCATCGATCGTGGGGAAACCTGGGTTAACTATAACTCAAACTCGACCGGAATATCGGGAAACTTCGTTGTCTCGCTTGCACGGCAGAATTTCGAGGACAGGAGGATCATCTGGGCGGGAACGAAGTCGACCGGCATTTCAGGGGAGTTCGATGGTGTCAGTTTCAGCATGGACGATGGTCTGAGCTGGGAGACGTCGGAGCTCGGGTCTTCGCCATGGAACTTCGACTTTCAGGGGAGAAGCGTCTGGGCTGCAACCGATGTGGGGCTCTTCAGGAGTGATGATTTTGGAGATAGCTGGGAGAAAGTGGATATAATAGATCCATTTTCGAGGGACAGCGTGCCTTCCGCATTCGAAGAGGTCGTAGTGATAGATATAGAAGCTATCGGCGATACACTCTGGGTAGGTACGTCCGACGGACTTGCCATGTCTCCGGACAGGGGAGAAAACTGGAGGCTTTTCAGAAAGTTCGAGCCTACTGTCTCAGTCGACAGGGGAGAACCTGTCGGCGATGTCCTTGGAAGTATAAAAACCTATGCTTACAGGAACCCCTTCTCTCCAGACCGCCATGGCTTCACCCGCATCGAGTACAGCCTTAGCTCCGGGAACGATGTAAGCATAAGAATATATGATTTTTCCGGTAAACTTGTCAGGGTTCTCCTGGATGGTAAATGGCGTGAGGGGGGTATTCATCACGGCGAAAACTGGGATGGGAGGGACGATTCCGGAGAAATTGTAGCGAATGGGATCTATTTCTATCGCATTGAGGTTGGAGAGAAAAAGGCTTTCGGGAAAATAGGGGTTCTAGATTGATTAAAAAACCTTTCCGGTACCTTGCTAAATTCCTTATATTTCTGTTGACATTCATGTCTTTCGCAGTCAGTGTATATGGTGAAAGCTCCACCGGAGCATTTCTTGACCTGGGGGTAGGGGCCAAGGGATCCGGGCTTGGAGGTGCTTTATCTGCTGCAACGGGTGAGGTATCCTGTATCTATTATAACCCGGCAGGGCTTTCATATGTGAAGAGAGATGTCTTTTTAGCCTCCCACAAGTCCCTTTCTCTCGACAGGAAACAGAGCGCCATTGGCTATGCCAGGAAGTTGGACCCGGATGCTGCTTTTGGAATCATCTGGTTAAGGGCGGGAACCGATCTGGACAAGAGGGATATAAACGGTGAGAAGGTTGGAACTGCAAGCGACTCGGAGAACGTTGTCATATTTTCCTTCTCCAGAGGACTGTGGAGGAAGATTTCCATAGGGTTGAGCGGCAAGTATATATGGAAGGAGTTCGCAGGTCAGAAGGCATCTGGGTTCGGGTTCGATTGTGGGGTAAACCTGAGGGTATTCGAAGATCTCACTCTGGGATTGTTGCTCAGTAATCTCCATACCGAGATATCATGGAGGGTTAAGGAGATATGGGAGAGGGATTCCTCCAGGGATGAGGAGATTCCACTCGTCCTATCGTGTGGTTTGCAGTATTCACTGTTTGAGGACCGTTTGAGCATATTTGGGGATATTCTGGAAAATGGTTCGGAAAGCCTTCAACTAAGGTGCGGGGCGGATTTCCGGATTAACGGATCACTTTCCCTCAGGGCCGGGATAAAGGACATCACGGGGGACAGGGATCTGAGTTTCGGCGGAACTTTTGGGCTTCCTGAGCCGTTTGAGAGATTTGACCTCGGCTATGCATTCTTCGATGATGCCATAGATGCAGGTTACGGACACGAGGTGTCCCTCTGGTTCAGGCTTTAGATGAAGAGTGTAGGCAGTCAGCTTCAATCTACGGTCTAAAATTTATAATATAGGCGGACGTTTACGATGGGGTAAGAGATTATGTTTCGGAGAGTTCTAATAATATCGCTTCTCATTGTTCTTCTTCCAGACCTGTTATATAGCTCCGAGATTCACAGCAAAGCCGGAACTACCGGCATGTCATTCCTCAAAGTCGGTGCAGATGCGCGTGGGGTGGGACTTGGGGGCGCGTGTACCTCAATTAGGGGAGGTGTAACCTCGGTGCTCTGGAATCCAGCCGCTACCGCAGGTATGATGGGAATGGATGTGGCTTTAGCTCATACGCAGTGGATACAGGGTATAAGATATGAATATATCGGTGTCGCTCTCGGAAGGAGTGGCAGCGCTTTCAGCCTGAGCCTCGCCGGAAACTTAGCTGACGATCTCGAAAGGAGGGAGGGTCCCTCACTGGAACCGATAGGACATTTTGGGGTGTACGATATTTTGCTTGCGGCTTCATATTCGAGGCGAATAAATAATCTTGTGGATGCAGGAATCGCCCTTAAATTGCTCTATGAGAGGATAGATATCGAGAGTGCATCCGGAGTCGCCTTGGATATGGGAGTTCTGCTGAGGATGCCCGTGAATAACCTGAATGTGGGTTTCTCGGTGAAGAACATCGGTAAGACATCCGATATGAAGGATGAGCCGATAGATCTCCCACTCGAATACAGGGCCGGGATCTCGTATACATTTGATTTTCTTACTGGCCAGATTCTCAGCTCAATTGACGTTGTTTTCCCAAATGACTACTGGAGTTCGGGGGACTTTGGAGTTGAATACGACCTGAAGCAGATATTCCGTATCAGGGCAGGTTATCAGACAGGCTCCGAGGAAAAAAATATAGCCTTGGGTTTCGGAGTCCGCTGGAGGAACTGGCATATCGACTACGCTCTTATGCCGTATTATTTTAACCTCGGTAACACTCACAGGATATCGCTTGGCTTCAGGCTAACATAAGAGTAGGCGCTTAACCATCAGCCGCACTGTGAATTACAGATTGATAAAATGTGCGACTCTTGGTTGCTGGCTGACTGTTACGGAACACTGACAGACAAAAGGGAGGTTTGAAATTTCGGATTTTGATCCGTATAGGGGCTATTACGATATAAAAACGGGTTACGATCAGGTCGAAAAGGAGAGGAAGATTCCCTGGGCGAACCTGATCTTTTTTCTTATTACGCTTTTTACGACGACCTTTGCGGGGGCGCTTCATTCCGGGGCGAATCCTTTCAAAGATCCCTTAAGTATAGTGAAGGGGATCCCTTTTTCAGGCACATTGCTTCTAATCCTCGGCGTCCATGAGTTCGGCCATTACTTTGCCTCGAAAAGGTGGGGGGTTAGAGCTACCCTCCCTTATTTCTTACCCTTCCCATCGATTATAGGCACGATGGGAGCTGTCATAAAGGTCAAATCGCGGATACCTAACAGAAAGGCCCTGGTCGATATCGGTGCTTCCGGTCCCATATGTGGATTTTTGATGGCTGTGATCGTCTCCTGGTTTGGGCTCTCAAGCTCCAGGCTGGTCCCACCATCGGAGACATCCGATGGAATCAGGCTGGGGGAATCCATAGCTTTCAGGCTGATCTCACATCTTGCCTTGGGTGAGCTCCCTGAGGGGTATGACATTGAGCTGGGACCTGTTGCTTTTGCCGGATGGCTTGGATTCTTTGTCACGGCGTTAAATCTCCTGCCGATAGGGCAGCTCGATGGGGGACATGTAACATACGCATTTTTGGGGAGAAAGGGACACAGGATCATTGCGACTGTAATGTTTCTGGCTGTCATCTTGCTGGGGATAAAATGGCTTGGCTGGCTCTTTTTCGGGCTTTTTATTATGATATTTATAGGCTTTATGAAACATCCTCCCCCGATGGATACTTACACTCCGCTTGATGGGAGGAGGAAACTCATAGCTCTCTTAGTGATAGTGATTTTTATGTTATCTTTTATGCCTGTACCCTTCGATCTCGGCATTCCTGTACCTGCTGTGGGGTGACCTCTAAACATGGTGTTTATTAAACGTGTTGTAACATTCTTGATCGTTTTTCCTTTAGTGGCCCTTTGCTATTGCCAGAATCCTTTTGCTACCAGGGACCCCGAGGAGCCGGCAGTCGGGAGGCTCAACCTCCTCCCGAGAAATAGTCCGGATAATGTCTTCCTGAACTTCAAACAGATATGCGAGAAGTTTAGCGAACTCGACTATCCCGATTGCTTCACAGAGGATCTGGTTTTCGTACCTGATCCTTTCGATTACTCGGAATATGAACAGGTTTTTTCCAGTGGATGGGGTAGTGAGAAAGAGATGACTTTCATATCAAATCTCTTCGATAAGGATATAGTGAATTCGATATCTTTCCCAGCTCCTGGAAGTGGGGAACCTTCGGAGTTCGTGAAGTTTGAGGACCTCGACACCGATTCGGTAAGATACGAGTATAACTACAATGTCAGGATAGACCACAGTGTTCTGAACGCACCATCTGAGATCAAGGGAAGATCGGTGCTTTCGTTCAAAAAGGATACCTACGGGAACTGGGCCATATATCTGTGGGTCGATGAGAAGACCTACCAGGATAAAAGCACCTGGGGAGAACTCAGGGCTGCTTTCTGGTCAGGGGGAGGTTGACAAAATGCGTCGTATATTCAGTTTATACTGTTATGCTGTTTCTGTATTTGTTATCTTGGCCTTTGCAGGCTGTTGGAATCCATTTGCTCCGGATACAAATGTGCCACCGACTGACGGAGTAAAACTTCCGGATCCTACAACCCCGGATAACCTCTTCGAGATCCTCGATTATGCTATGAACAACGGAGACATAGAAAGGTATGAGGAAATATTGGACGACGATTACTGGTGGACGGACCCGACACTCGTGGATGAGCTCGGTACCGCGTGGGGAAAGACTGAAGATGTGAGGGTTGTTAGGAACATTTTTGATGCTTTTATCTCTTTCAACTTCGATTATAACAGAAATCAGCAGCGGACGGAGTACGGTTCCAATATGTCTATCCCTCCCGATGAACCTAACCCATCGGTCTCGGACGAGCATCCCAATGAAAACTGGGAGGATTTCTTCGGACCTGTTACGTACCTTCTGATGGACGCAAGTGGTGATGGTTTTTTTATACAGCAGGATTTTCAGATCAAGTTGAGGAAGGTGGAATATGAGGGAAGGACGGAGTGGAGGATAATACGCTGGATTGATCAGCAGCGTTTTTAGCTAATTCCGGGAGATCTTGTGTCCAGGAAAGACATTGCAATTGTAGTTTCAGCCATAGCGATCGGAATTTGCCTCGTAACTATAGGTTTTGTGAACTGGAAGAGGGGAGATAATCCTTACAGGGGCGCGGGGCCGAAACCGCCTATAGATACGATCATAGAGAGCACCCTTGTGGAGCTTGGGATTTCTGAGGACCACATAAGAAACACAGTAGAGGGGGATATCCGCAGGATAAAGGTAAGGGTTCCGGGCGACCTGCCGCTTGTGATGTGTAATCTCGAGATCTCAAAGGCCGTCAGCCAATTCGGTGTAGAGGTGAAGGATGCTGTAGAATATCCCAGAAAAAAGATCATTGAGGTGAGGATCGACGGGAAGGGCCTGGAGCATCCTCTGGAGATAACCCTTATGAGCGACCCTGGTTACAGGAGGGAAATCGGAAAAATCGCAATCATAGTGGATGACTTCGGCTACAGGAGCCTCGAGCTTGCCCAGGCTTTCTGTGATATAGAACAGCCTATAACCCTGTCGATATTTCCCAATCTACGGACCTCCGAAAAGATAGCTGAGATGGCCCACATGAGCGGACACGAGGTGATGGTACACCTTCCTATGGAACCATGGAGCTATCCCGAGAACGATCCGGGCTCAGGAGCGATCTTTGTCAACTTTTCCAATGATGAGATATCAGCCAGAACGAGAAGGGCGTTGAGGTCCGTTCCTTACGCCAATGGTATCAATAATCACATGGGGTCCAGGGCGACGGAGGATATGAGGGTGATGGAGCAGGTCATAAGAGAGGTTAAGAGAATGGACATGTTCTTCATAGATAGCAGGACTTCCCCGAGATCTATTGCCTACACGGTGGCAAATCACAGTGGCGTGAAGTCCGCCATGTCCGATATGTTCCTGGACAATATAAATGATCCTGCGGATATAGAGAGAAACCTCTGGAGGCTTGCCGCAAAGGCTTCCGAGAAGGGTGTGGCGATAGGGATAGGTCATAACAAACCAAGCACCCTTGAGGCCTTTAGAAAAGTGCTTCCGAAGCTTGAGAAAAGGGGCTTCACATTCGTATATGCCTCTGAGATTACACAGTGAATGCCAATTCGGAGGAAGATATATGAAACAGAGATACGATATGTTTGTTTCGACCGTGGTTGGCGTAATAGCCTTCGCTGTCTACCTTAAGACGCTTGCCCCGTCGGTTCCTTTCTGGGACTGCGGAGAGTTTATAACCTGCTCATATATACTGGGTGTGCCACATCCTCCCGGAGCCCCTCTCTACATCCTCATAGGAAGGATTTTCGCGATGTTACCCTTCTTCGGTGACATTGCACCAAGGCTGAATCTTATATCTGCTATCGTAAGCGGCATTACAGTATCCCTGGCGTGCCTTATAACGCTCAGGCTGCTGAGGTTCTGGTGGTTCAAGGAGAGAAATGATACTCTCTCAAGGATATCCTACTACACAGGCGGCATCGTTGCTTCACTTAGCCTCGCCTTTTCTCACTCTTTCTGGTTCAATGCCGTTGAAGCTGAGGTTTATGCCCCGTCTATGTTTTTCACCTTCCTAGGAGTATGGCTGACCTTTGTCTGGGTGGACAGGCATAAGGACCCCGAAAGAGACAAGCTTCTGGTGTTCATAGCATATTTTTTCGGACTCAGTTATGGTGTTCATCTTCTTTGTTTTCTTGCGATACCAGCGATCGCAGCAATAATATTCTTTACTGAGCCATCTAAAAGGCGGTGGTTTTGGCCAATGCTTTGGCCTGTAGCACATATATTAATATCTGTGTTTTTGGTGCTTATTGTCCCAGAAGTAACTAGGCATAGGATGTTTCTGCCGTTAATGATTATAGGGCATGTAGTGACTTTTGTGATTTTCATCCCTAGGTTAATTAAAAAGTCATGGCTTTGGATAATAACAGTATGGCTTGGTTTCTCAATCATTTCCCAAATCGGATATTCGACATATGGCACTCTCTATGTAAGGTCATCACTCAATCCGGCTATAGATGAGAACAACCCGGAAAACCTGGATAACTTTATGATGTTTCTCAAGAGAGAACAGTATGGGGAAGGT
>CAZTBA010000234.1:0-9921 GCA_964611725.1 uncultured bacterium | reverse complement strand
GTACAGGCCCTGTTACAGAGCTATGGAGGTACCTGGCATCGACCGCATGGTAAATTCGAAGGAGTTCAGGGAAGCCATAAGCATTCTGAAAAAACATGGGATACACAGGGGTGAGATCCAGCCGCTCCCCGGGATGATGTTTTCACCCTAAAGTGCTTCTTGTTCATTGAAATCCCTTTCACTCAACCGTCTTTATTCCTCATTGATCAATATACCCCTCAATCCCCGGAGGGACTGGTTTTAAAGGTGTAAGAGACCTCAACAAAGACGCCGCTGAGCCTTTCATCCACAACCTTACCAGACGATATCTCGGTCCTCTCCTCACCGTAAAACCTGCTGCCCCTGTGGCCCAGCCTGAGCGATACAGGGGCTTCGAGCGACCTTAAAGCAAGTCCGAACTCGAGCTGATCTCCCGAAATCCTCGGATATCCTTCTTCCTCAGTGCTGACCGAAGATACATTGCCCCTCGTATATAGGACGACCCTCCGGCCTAAAGGAACAGCGATGAGAAAACCAGCCTCAAATCCACCGAAGACCGGCTCGGTACGTAGGATCGTGCCGGAGCCGGGGATAGTTGTGCTGCTGAAATGATCCAGATAGGTATAGCTGTGCCTCAGCACCCTCCATCCCCCGAAGAGTGCGGCTGTGGGGAGGACCCTGTACGCGATCCCGATCTCCGCCTCCATCCTTGTGGAACCAGACGACCTGTGCTCAGCTCCCTGCTGTGAAACTTCGATATCGAACTTGCCGTAAGAGATCCGAAATAGAGGCATGTATCTCTCAACCACGAACATGATATCCAGAAAATAGATACCTTTGCTATCCGACATTATCCCGATCCCACTATCCTCCCAGGCCGATCTCCAGAAGCCGCCAGAGACAGCTACCGGAATATCCTCACCACTCTCTTCACCGTGTAGCGGATTGAGGAACCAGTTCTCGCCCCAGTGCCATACCGAGCTGTAGGATGCATCGACCCTGTTAGGTAAAAGAAGGATGAAAATGAGGAAGTAGATCGATTTCCTAAGGTTCATATATTACTCCGGCATCTAAGGGAGTTTCCTCGATTCTGATCCCTTCCTCCTCCAGCGGGAAGACCCTCAGGTTTCCGATGCCGGCCTCCATCGAGCGTTTTCCCACGGGTGGCTGCTGCTGGAAAAGGGGGCCTTCTATATCATTATCGTTGAGCGCAGAGACGGCATAATAGTAGTCAGACCAGGAGTTGAAACTGTCGATCCAGAAATTGATACGTCCGGATGTTGTATGGAGCAAAGTCCCAGAGGAACCTGGGTCAACCGGATAACTGGTTGACCTGTATATGTTATAGCGAGAGTGGGAGCCTATGCCCCTATCAGTGTCCGGGGGGATCCATATCACAAGGGTTTTATCCGAGGCTATTTTCCTTACGGCAACGATTTTCGGCCCCTCAAAAGCTGGCTCAACTCTCTCATGCATACGCGGGACTGCCGCATACTGTAAGAAATTACCAAAGGCCAGCTTGTCCCACCAGTTTCGCATCTCCATCGAGTCGTATCCGAAAAGTGCTATCCCCGATGCTCCAGAGGTCCTGGCCATACTGATCCTGGAGCTCAGTTCGTGGAAGCCATTACAGCTTTCAATATCTATACCCGCACATACGGGTCGTTGATGGGAACCATGTACCCAGTCAGAGATCATATCTCCCAGGGAAAAGACATTTCTCGGATTATAGATCATCGGCACGACAAAATCGATCAGGCCTTCTTCAAGCCAAGCTTTCCCATCCTGATAGACAGAATTGTAGCCGTTCCAGCTCCCGGGAAATCCGGAATACCGCCCGAGGACCGCAGCCGAAATCTTGATGCCTGGTTTGACCTTCCACACAGCACGAGAGATACTTCTTACAAGCTCTGTCACCTGCCTTCGCCGCCATTCGTCGCGGGAAAGCCCGGGCTCGGCCTCGGTGGCATCCCTGTAGAACCTGTTGCTTAAGCTATCGTACGGATACCCGGGACCAGGGTATCTTATATAGTCCAGGTGAATGCCGTCGATATGATACCTTTCTGCTATCTCGGACACAACTGAGGTGATATATCTCCTTACCTCAGGGATAGAAGGATTTATAAAGGAATATCCGACGCTACCCCTGGATAAACCGTTTTCACCAAGGATCCATTCGGGATATGCCCACCATATATGGAGTGGAATCGTGTCAGAGGGAGGTGGAATTGTCCCTGACCAAATCGTGCAGACATTGATCCAGGCGTGTATTTCAACACCTCTATTCTTGGCCTCACCTATTGCGAATTGAAGAGGATCCCAACCCGGGTCCCCCCCAAGGTCCCCGGAAATCTCCATAGCCCATGGCTCGTAGCTCGACTTGTAGAAGGCATCGGCCCTACCTCTGACCTGGAAGAAAACAGCATTGAATCCGCTCTCAGCGGCCCTCTCGAATATCTCCCTTATTCGCTTCTTCTGGGACCAAGCGCTGGATCCCTTGGTGTAGTCCCATCTGGCAACCCAGATAGCCCTTATCTCCTCAGCCGGGAAGGCTTCCGTGGCGAAAAGGAAGGTCAAAAAGAACATAAGGAACCTAAGCATAATCAACTTCCAAATTTTTCAGTTAGTTGGGTTAAAAGGTTAATTGAGGCTATACATCTATTTTCTGCCTCACACCTGTGCTTTCAAACTTTACCCTTTCGAGGTCGAGATCCGGGAACTCTCCCCTGTCAAACAGGGTTTTCCCATCTACCATGGTGAAAACGATATCTCCCGCGGAAGCGGAATACACAAGCATGGAATATAGCGAAGCCCCCGGGAAGAACTTCTCTGAAGAGAGATCAATAACCGCCAGATCGGCTCTCTTCCCGACCTCTATGGATCCAACCTTATCTTCGATTCCTAAGGCATCTGCACCCCCTATCGTTGCCATCCTGAAAGCTCTCTCAGCATCGAGAGCTTTGACATCCATGGCTGAGGCCCTGTGTATCATGACTGCAAACCTCATCTCCTCGAACATATCGAGGGTTCCAGAGCTTGCCGCGCTATCAGTCCCGAATCCCACCCTCAGATCCTTGGAGGCAAAGGAAGCAAGAGGAGCTACACCTACGGCAAGCTTTGCATTGGATCGGGGACAATGGGCCACCGGACAGCCCCTCTCCGAAAGGAGCTCGATATCGGAATCTCCAAGATGGATGCAGTGAACAAGCAGGCTTCTCCTGCCAAGTACGCCGAGAAAATCGAGGTAGCGGGCCGGACTCAGCCCGAACCGCTCGATCTTCACACCGATGGCTCTCGTAATTAATCTCTTATCCCATTTCCCCCTCAGCAGGAGATCAGCCTCGGACTCCGTCTCCGCCAGATGTACACAGATAGGGAGGTCCCTTTCATCTGCAAAGCTTTTCACCTCCCTGAAGAGCCGGCTCGACACGGTGTAAGGGGAGTGGGGTGAGACCCCAACGGTTACCCGGTCCGTAGCTTTATGGGAAATCTCATCAATATTGACCTTGAGGTCCGACAGAGCCGAGGCCGTGCTCCTGCGGACATCGAAAACCTCCCTGTAGACCACACCCCTTAAACCGGTTTCGGATATGGCCTTGAAGGAAGCGCCCGAAAGCGTGGTATCAGCTACGGTTGTTATGCCAGAGCTTATGGACTCGGCTGCCCCAAGGAGTGCCGAGGAGTAGAAGTCGCTGAAAGCCAGGCCCGCCGAACTCGTCTTCCCAAGTGCAGCTATCCATCTGAAGAAGGAGAGCTTTTCAAAGGCCGTACGCCAGATGGTGTAGTCGAGATGGGAGTGTGAGTTCACAAAGCCTGGGATAACCGCGGCACGTCCGAAATCTCTCAATTCCTCCGAGGGATACTTTCCGATCATATCATCGAATTTTCCAACATCGCCTATAATATCGCCCCTCACCAGTACGGCGCCATCCCTGATCGGCTCGGAGGCTACGGTTGCCACCCAGTCTGCTTTAAGTATCATGTCACACTTTTATGGGGTATCTCCCTATTTCTTTCACGTATTCTACAACCTCTATGAGCGTATCCACGTTCACTCCGGGATAGGTCTCGCCACCGATAGCGAAGGCATATCCACCTCCGGGGGCACCTATGCGGACGGCCTTTTCCACAGCAGGCCTCGCCGTCTCGAAGTCGTAGTAAAGGTCTTTGTTGTTCAGCCCCCCCGAGAAGAATGTCTTCCCACCTAAGTGTTTCTTGGCTTTTTCTATACTACTGAATCCACCCATATCCATAGAGGTAAGCTTCATCTCTTCGGCATACATCTTGAAATGGTGATCGTTCGGGCCATCTGCGTGAAGATAGCGCCCTTTCCTCCCATAGCGTTCATATATCGCCATATTATAGGGCATAACGAACTTCCTGTACATCTCGTTCGATATGAAAGCCGAGTTATCATCGGCAAGCCCTATGCTCTCCGTTTTCGTTCCAAAGTACTTATCCTTGAAATCCTGGAGCTTGAAGAATGCCGTCAGGAGTTTCCCGAAAAGCTTGTGTATCAGTTCGGGCTCGCTGTACATATACTCATAGACCTTATCGATCTTCATTATCGCACAGGCAGCCGAGAGGGGAGGATGTATCTGAAACCCGCCTCCCACAGGCACCTTGAGTCCCATCTTTCTGACATCTTTTTCCATCTCCTCGCGGAGCCCATATATCCTCAGGATTCCCGGGTGTGTCTCCGGGTCAGGTACCTCCAGTTTCTCCACATCCTGAAGGTTTTCAAGGACATGAGGGATCCAGGGTGAGGTGTCGTTACGGTATTCTATAGGAATGTTAAAATACACTCCTTCCGCAACCGGACCTATATTAGGGGCAACACTGTAACCTGTGCGATCATCCCGGAGTTCCTCAAATGCCCATTCAAGGCCCTTGAGTTGGATCTCCAGATTCAGGTCAATATCGGTGTAATAGTCGCGGATGTTGTGGCCGAAAAGCTTCGTGTAGAAGCTTCCGCCGGTGCTTATCTTGATCGGCACACGGTCCGGCTCCCGAAAGCTCCTGGCTATTTCAAATCTCCTGATTGCCTCCTCGATCACTGCAGCATACTTCTCAGGCTTGAACATGAAGTCCCTCCTCACACTGGTCAGCATCCGATCCTGCGGACATATTGCCGGGACAAAATCCAAATTTGCTCCCAAACGCGCAGTTGGCACAATCCCTGTGCTGACCATAGATCGAATCAAAAGAGAAATTGCCGGAGTTTATGTGGTTCCCTATATCAAGCACCAATTCCCTGGTCTTCCCCAGCATCTCCCCACCCCAGCTAACCTCTTCATCCCTTCCCTGTCTGAGAAAGAAGAGCCTGAGCTCAGGATCGATCACCTCCCTGCCGAATATCCCTTCCTCGGCCGCAAGCGCATATAGCCTGAGCTGAAGCCTGTATATCTCTTCCTCTTCCGGGGTTACCCTCTGGTTTGTCTTGTACTCCACTATCCTCCATCTCCCGGAACTCGAAACATCTATCCTGTCAACAAAACCTTTGAGGTGTATATCGAGAGACCCATCCCCCGAGAATCGGAGGTTGAACTCTTTTTCCATAAAAATCGGCTTGATATTGAGGTAGCCCCCCGAATTGAAATTCCTGAAAATCTTTCTTCCTATTCCCCGATATACGGACCTGTAGTCTTCCTCCGTAATTCCCTCGTTCAGGACAAGCCAGCGGAATATATCCTCAAGATCCCTGTCCGAGTCCCTGTAACATTCCTGGAGCGTCTTATGTACGATAACACCGAGTATTATCGGATCGTAGGGAGGGGGACCGCGCCATATCTCTGCGGCATCATCAACCACCTCCTCCTGAGCGGCCATGATACCTGGCGATATCCTCGGAGCTGTGTAGAGGTAGAAGAACTTGTAGCGGAGGGGACAATCTATGAAAGCCTTTATCCTCGAGAATGTAAGGTAGACTGTGCCCTCAGATCTCCCCTTCCCTGTCGATTCCGGGGCAAACTTTATCCTGGATATAGCATCCCCGAGCCTTTCCCGGAAGTCCCTCCTGAGCCTGACACCAGGGGTATCTACAGCAGCCACTGTCTTAGCCCTCTCAGGTTCAGAGACCCATCCCGTTGCCACCTCAATGAAATTCTCTTTCCTGAACTTGAACAGGACCTCCCTGTAGAAGAGAGGTAGTGAGGATTCTGCTCCTCTGTAACGTGAAGTGGTGAGGTAGAGCCGGTCCATCGCCCTTGTGACAGCAACGTAGGAGATCCTCCTCTCCTCACTTCCGTGTCTTTCCTTCGACCTGTTCTTTTCGAGCATAGCGGAAAATTTCGGAAGATCCTTTCCCGGGGTGTAATCGTTGAAGACGAGACCGAACCCCTCGATCGGGTTACCGTCCTCATCGATCCCGTCCGGGTCGAAAACGTAATGTCCCTCCTTCCTGAATTCGCTGTCATCTATATCGCTCAAGAAGACGATCTTGAACTCGAGTCCCTTGGCCCTATGAACCGTCATAAGCTGTACAGCGTTCCCTGAGGGGGAGGCTTCGCTCTCCTCCACATCGGCCGCTATGAACTTGAGATGCTCTATGAACTGGTCGAGAGAGGCCGGGGAGTTTACGCGCTCGAAATTTAGAGCGATCTGATAGAGCTTCCTCAAATTGGCATATCTCCGTGCCCTCGTGCCGGGACTCTCCGAAAGGACCCATTTCATGTATTTGCTTTCTTCCATTACTTTTAGTAGGAAATTCGCGAGTCCCCCCTTCCCAAGAGCCTCTTCCATCTTTCTCAGAAATTCGGAGAGGTCCCTGAGCTTCGACCGGGCAAATTCGGGAATTTCGACCGTGGACTCCGCTATAGCTGATAAACCGTGGACATCAACCTTCTCGTCTTCTTCGATCAGTCCGAATATCTCCACAAGGGATGCCTTGCTGAGTCCGATAGGGGGATTGGAGAGGACCCTGACGAGAGCCCTGCGGTTGAAAGGGGAGTTTATAAGTTCGAGGTAGGCTATTATATCCTTAACCTCCTCCCTGTCATAGAACCCGCCCCCCAGGGCCTCATATGGTATCCCTTTCTCTTTGAGCTTGTCCTCGTAAGTCTTGACATAGGATTTCGTGCGGAAGAGCACCGCTATGTCGCTCGGTGCCATCCCTTCGCCTATCAGGCTCAGAACCTCAGAGGCTATGAATTCAGCCTCCTCGGACCTGTCGTTCGTGTGAAAAAAGGTGACGACTTTCCCGCCGCTGTAGCCTTTGATATCGTTCCTCAGAACCACGGCCTCCCTCTGATTGCCGAAATAGGGATCAAGGCAGATCGAGTAATTTGCCATCTCCAGTATCTCATTGTAGGAACGGTAGTTCTGCTGGAGGGATATCGCCTCTCCGGGAAACCTTCTTATGTTTCCGACCTCTGCGTTCCTGAAAGAATAGATCGACTGTTTATCGTCCCCGACGACCACAACATTCGAAAAGCCCGGCTCCGCTACAAGCTCAAGCAGCTTGAATTGAGATTCGTCCGTATCCTGGAACTCGTCCACCAGTATATACCTGAACCTCTTTCTATAGTAATCGCTTACATCCGACCTTTCAAGGAGAAGCCCGTAGGTCATCATTATGAGATCGTCGAAATCAACTAAGTTTTCTTTGGAAAGCCTCTCCTGGTACTTTGCATAGAGGAAACTTATAAGCTCCACACATTCTGACTCAACAGCCATGGCCTCGTTATCCGGGAATTCCTCTCCCAACTCCCCGAGCTTCCTCACACAGTAACCCCCGAACTCCTCCGGTCCCATCATCCTGTTTTTCGCCACTTCGATCGCCCTGAAAGCATCGTCGAGGATCCCGTCGAGTTTATCGAGATCGAGGTTTTTCAGAGAAAGGGGATCGAGTTCGAGCTTCCTGGCATAAAGCGAATCCCTTATCTCTTTCTGAATGGTCCTCTTTGTGGACTCATCAGCAAGCTCGAAATTGCTGTCAAGCCCGGCTGCGAAGGCATTCTCCTTGAGCACCGAATAGCAGAAAGAATGGAAGGTCGATATCCAGGCATCGGGAGACCTGGCCTGCAGTCCTATCCTCCGGGCTATCCTGTCCTTCATCTGGGCTGCAGCCTTAACGGTGAAGGTAAGCGCCAGAATCTCGGAAGGTTGGAAGCCAAGTTCTTTCACCAGGTAAACGTACTTCTCCACAAGGACAGAAGTCTTTCCCGTTCCGGCACCAGCCAGGATTTTGAGCGGCTTATCCACGGGATAGCCTATGGCGAGCTTCTGTTCCTCGTTCGGTGCAAAAGTTGGCATCTCGAAGTCCTTTACAGGAAAAGCTCAGACGGGACGGTTGCCAGGTTCAGCCCGAGCCTCCTCTCAACTCCAGGTTGCAGATCTCGAAATACTCGCACCTCTGTTTCCCTTTCGAGCACGACTCCTTCATCGTGTAGCCGTACTTGGGTGCTGCCATTTCCCCAAGTATCTCAGCTATGCGTCTTCTCACATCAGGCATCTTGCCAAGTTGAAGCTTCGTCGGTCTCTTCGTGGGAAGCCCGGCCTTCGTCAACTCGGGCCTGTTCGTGACATCTATGCTGACTCTGGCGAAATCTCGGCTGCTTCCATGTGAAAGGAAATAGTAGGAAAGCTTTATGCATTTTATCTTAAGAGCCTCCGAACATGCCAGATAGTATATCGGGAGCTGGAGATCTCTTTCTTCTCCGGGCAATATAAACTTATTGAGCATGGCGTTTTCTTTGCCTTTCCCGCTCTTCTTGTAGTCTATAATCTCGTGCCCCCCGGGAAGCTCATCTATTCTGTCTATCCTACCTCTCATCCTGAATCCATCGAGCCGGAAGTCGAAATCTTTCTCGACAGCATAGGCCTTCCTGAGATGCGAGCTGTCGTCACCGGATATATAATTCTCGATGGCCCTCTCCAAAAAAATCCGGCCGATAGATCTCTCGAGCTCCGATGAATACTCACCCTCGAACTCTCTCCAGACCCCCTCGGAGATGGCGATCACCTTCTCTCTTGAGAAATCCCCGCCGCTTTCAGGATCATGAAGCTTGCTCATGACGGCGTGGAGGATGATGCCGGTTATAAGCTCAGGGCTTCTTTCGGGAGACAGTCCGAGAAGCCAGCGATTGTAGAAGTACATAGGACACCTGAGATAATCCCTGACCTTCGAGGCGCTGAACGGATAACCTTTTCTCAGCTCGAACTCCCTCGGCGGTTCCGGCGGATATGGGAGATCCTCGAATATGTAGTCCATATCAAGGAAGCCAAGCCCCTCCATCAACGACTCTATCTCGCTTCGAAGCTCACCCTTGAGCTTCATGTCTACAGCGACCGAGCGCAGGAAACTTTCCAGCTCTCCTGTTGAAAGGACATCTCCCAAATCAGTCGGCATTCCCGACGAGAGGCTCCCGAGCTTCTTGGAGTAGACACGATCCGAGAAGCTCATCGGCACACCATCTAAGAGAACGCCTTCAGAGACTTCGGAGCCAAGCTCCCTGCCACCTAGTATCCAATCGAGAAAGATCGACGGTAACAGCGGCTCCCCACCAGGTCCCTCAGAAAAGGTAGTAAGGTAAAGCCTTTCCCTGGCCCTGGTGATACCGACGAAGAAGAGCCTCTTCTCCTCAGATATGTGCTTGGAGATGTCCACTGCCCACGGGAGGTAAAAGGCCCTGCCGGGATTTTTCCTCTCAAAATCCTCCTTGAACGAAAGGAGTTCCCTCTTGAAGAAGAGTTTTTCTTCCCTCGGTTTTATCGGGAAACTTCCCTCGTTCAAGCCGACCATGAAAACGGCCCTGAACTCGAGCCCTTTGGACTGGTGCACCGACATTATCTTGACGACATCGGAGTCCTCAACCTCTCCCACACACTCGTCTGCATAGAACCCTATCGCAGCATCGAGGTACACGACAATGTTACTGAATTCCCTTGCAAGCCCGATCTTACCGGCTACTTCCTCATACTCCACTGAGAAATCCAGTAGTT
>CAZTBA010000233.1:0-9943 GCA_964611725.1 uncultured bacterium | reverse complement strand
GCTATTATACTCTCCTATTACCTGTATTTACTGCATCCAGCATGCAACGCTCTCTGCAAAAGTGCAGATTGGCATCAGTGCAAGCGAGAAATCACGGTGCATTTTAAGACTGTCGGCAAAGAGGATGTATGGTAGGATTTTTCGCTCGTAGTGTGGGGGAGAATTTTGAAGCTTCCCGTTACCGGGATCTGAAGGGCAAATGTTAATATCAGGGGAGATATATCCAGCACTATGCTGTAGAAATTCCAAGAACTCGTATAATTAATCCCTTGTATATACTGCTTCCGTGATAATCAGGAACGACCGGAATTCGCCTTCGCTGAGGGTAGAATTCAAATTCATCTGGGACAATTCAAAATGACATGTCCATACGGTGAGGTCTTCATAATGCGTTTAGGTTTCAATTAAGGAATGAGACGAGAAGCTCCTTACTGGTCCCTTTCCTGAGTTTTTCAAGTGCCCTCTCCTTTATCTGCCTTACACGTTCTTTTGAGATCCCATACTCAGCTCCTATCTCAGAAAGGCTCTTCGGCTTTTCACTTCCTATACCGAAATAGGACATAAGGATATCGGCCTGTCTGCCATCAAGTTCCTCGAGCGACCTGTGCACAACTTCTTTCAAATCCTCCGAAACAACAGATTCTTCTGCCAGGGGATCGCTCTCAGCGAGGAGTTCCGAAAGGTTCATATCTATCTCTTCGGATACAGGTGAATCGAGCGAAAGCTCACCCTCACCGAAACCTATGAACCGTTCTATCTCATCCAATTGCATATCCGATAATGCCTCTATCTCATTTAAGCTAGGCTCCCTACCAAGTTTCTGGGCGACAGAGTTTCTTTCCTTCTCGAGCTTCCGGAAGTAATCCACACTGCCGGAAGGGAGGCGTACCACCTTCGACTTCCTCGACAGGGCCAGCAGCACCGCCTGCCTTATCCACCATATAGCATAGGAGATAAATCTATAACCTTTCCTCTCGTCGAAACGCTTCGCAGCCTCTATAAGCCCCATGTTACCTTCGCCTATAAGGTCCGCCATAGGAAGACCCCTGTTCCTGTATTTCTTGACGACGCTTACTACAAACCTCAGGTTTGAACTTATAAGCCGATTCATAGCTTCAGTATCGCCATCCCTTATCCTGCGGGCCAGCTCGACTTCCTCTTCTCTCTTCAGAACCGGGTATTTCCTGAGATTTCTGAAATATGGACTAAGATCTATGTCCTCGACCTTGTCTTTTATGAAAACTCCCATACCAAGCTCCCCTCTTTATCCTTAACCCATAACCTAAATATATATCTCAACAACTAACTGTTATAAATGCAATATCTGTTCCAGTTAGAAACAGATATGAAACATCACATCGGTAAATTCTTTCCAGACAATGCATTAGAAAAACAAAAAATTTGAGGAGAGGATGGTGAAAAATGAGGCGACCGGGGCTGTACCTCGATATATCGTGGGAAAAGGCCACAATATATCGAGGGTAAGGCTACCTCGATCAGGATAAAGCAAGCGTACTGAAAGTAAACAGATTTGCAGTTTAGGTATATCTTACCTTCGGGCGGGATTTTTTGTGGAGGTTTCGTGCCTTTGGATACCGAGCTTCTTCATACGGCTTCTCAGGGTGCTCGGCTTCACCCCAAGGGATTTTGCTGCACCCTTATCTCCTTCTATCACCCAGTCTGTGCTTTCAAGCACTTCGATTATGTAGTTTCTCTGATGTTCCTCAAGGGTCAGAAATTTCTGCTCCGTTCCAACATTAACGGAAAAGCGGAATGGGAGATCGTTATGCCTTATAATTCCGCCGTCGCTCACTATCACTGCCCTCTGCATTACACCTTCAAGTTCCCTCACATTGCCGGACCAGTCATAGTTGACGAGAGCCTCCATAGCTCTGTCTGATATCCCCTTTATGTACTTGCCCATTTTGATGCTATACTTCTCCGTGAAGTACGACGCCAAAGCCGGTATATCCTCCTTCCGATCTCTCAAAGGAGGAACAAATATGGGAAAGATGTTCAGCCTGTAGAACAGATCCTCCCTCAATCTGCCACGATCTACAGCCTTCTCCAGATCCCTGTTGCTGGTAGCTATGATACGGACATCAACCTTTATAGTGCTAGTTCCTCCTACCCTCTCAAACTCGCCCTCCTGAAGCACTCGAAGAAGCTTCGCTTGAGCCTCAACAGGTATCTCGGCAACTTCATCAAGGAAAATGCTACCACTGTCTGCAAGCTCAAACTTCCCTATTTTTCTCGCTATCGCCCCGGTAAAGGATCCTCGCTCATGACCAAAAAGCTCGCTCTCGAAAAGCTCCCTCGGAATAGCGGGACAGTTCACTTTCACAAGGGCTCTGTCGCCCCTGTTGCTCAGGTTATGTATAGCCCTTGAAATAAGTTCCTTGCCTGTACCAGTCTCTCCCCTCACAAGAACTGTTGCCGATGTCGTCGCAACTCTCCTTACCGACCTCAATACCTGCATGAGGGCCGGACTGGAGCCTACTATCCCTTTGAAATCATACTCGGATTTTATCTCTTCCCTGAGGTAAACGTTTTCTTCTTCAAGTCTGCTCTTGATCTGCTCCATATCCCTCATCCGCTTTCGCTCGGTGATGTCTTTCAGGCTTCCCTCATAGTAAGATGCCCTGCCATCGGCATCCCGAACGACCCGGGCATTGTCTTCCACCCAGATGATCGATCCATCCTGGCAACGCCACTGCGCTTCGAAGTCGCCCACCATATCTTCGCGCTCTATCAGAAACTGCCATCGGCGTCGGGTCTCGGGGTCTACATATAGATCGACCACATTAGTCCTCATCAGGGACTCCCGGTCCGGGTAACCCAACATCTCCACCAGGGCAGGATTGGCATTGAGGAACTTTCCCGCCGGTGTAGTACGGTAGAGTCCTACAGGCATATCTTCAAAGAGGCTGCGATAACGGGCTTCTGACTCCTTGAGTGCCTCCTCTGTCCTCTGCTTCTCCTCAAACAGTCTTTGCTGCTGGATCAACCGGTCGATCACGGTGGGCAGCAACTCGATGTACTTCCCTCCCACGTCCTTCACGATATAATCTCTCGCACCCAATTTCATCGCCTCGACGGCGATCTTCTCATCACCGGTGCCGGTAACCATAATAATAGGTGGAGGCGAGCCAGATGAAGCCAGTACGCGAATTACATCCAGCCCGTCGTGAATAGGCATTGACTGATCCACAGCCAGCACATCGTAGGAGTTTGCAGCGCACATGGACAGACCTTCCTCACCATCGCGGGCGATGTCTACCCTGTAACCAAGCCTCTCCAGCTTCCTCCGAATGAGGCGTGCCAAACCGAGATCGTCTTCCATAAGAAGGATGTTTACGGACTCAGACTTTGACATCACGCATTTACTCCCCATCTGGTATTTTGACAACGGACAGGAATAATCCAAGTTTTCGGATCGCCTCAGAGAACTGGTGATAGTCCACAGGCTTGGTAATATAGACGTTGCAGCCAAGCTCATAGCATCGAGAAACTTCGCGGCTGTCATCCGTGGTGGTCAGGATTATTACTGGTATGCGTCTGGTACGCTCATCCCCTTTCATACTCCGTAGTACCTGATAACCATCGAGCACCGGCAGATTCAGGTCAAGCAGTACTAACAGCGGAGATCCGTGTTCGCCTCCCGCGTACTCGCCCTCATCAAACAGATAGTCGAGCGCCTGACGGCCATCCTCGACTGTGATGATATTGTTTGTTATATTCAGGCGACGCAAGTTCTTCTCGATCAGACGAGCATGACCCCGGTTGTCTTCCACCAGGAGAATTGTGACCTCCTGAATACTACGCATGATTACCTTCCTCCGAGAGTTTATTTGAGATAGTGAAGAAAAAGCTCGTCCCTGTTCCCAACTCAGATTCACACCATATGCGCCCACCATGGCGCTGGACCAGGGCTTGCACGTAGGCCAACCCCATACCCTCACCTGGGACTTCGCTTTTGCCTGCCCGACGGAAAGGCGCAAATATTTTGCCCATATCCTCCTCCGCGATCCCACGCCCGTTGTCACGTATATGAAAAATCGTTTCGTCCTGCTCGCGTCCGCCGGTAATCTCGACCTTTCCCGGGCGCTCAGGGTCGAGATAAGTCACAGCATTGGTGAGCAGGTTACCTGTAATCTGTTCCATAGAAACTCGGTCGGCAATCACTTCGGGCAACGAATCAACTGTCACCTTCACCTGATGCTGATCAATCCTGTGAGCCAGGGTCTTCAAGCTTGTCTCGACGAGAACATTCATATCAATCAGTTCCAGCTTGAGCTCACGGTGGCCGAGACGTGAAAGCCTCAAGAGGGCATTTATGAGATTATCCATGCGGGTTACGGAAGAGTCTATGAATTCCAACGCTTCGGGTATGTCCTCCTGCAGAGCTGTGATTATGGCCTGCCGCTGTTCCTCGTTTAGATGGGCGGAGATCGCATCCATCGCAGGATAAAAGACCTCAAGAGTCGAACGAAATTCATCAGCGAAACCTCTGATGGTGATTAACGGAGCCCGAAGATCGTGCGAGACAATGTATGCGAACTGCTTGATTTCTTCATTGCGCCTCTCCAATTCAGAGGCATAACGCTGGAGCGCCTCCTCACTCTGTTTCAGATTTCTAAACAGAAGGTTGTAGGGTTTCACAAGCCCTGTTCCGATAATAGCCCTGTAGATTAGATAAAACGAGGTGATCTTTAGAAAATGTCCTATTAGATTGGGTATACCGTAAGCATGTATGTATAAGGTGAAGGCCACTTCGGAAGCTATTGTAACTCCAATAGACGCAACCAACAACTGAAAAACGCCCGTGTCAAACTCCCTGCGTTTTCGAATAAGCAGTACAATGGAAGCCAAGAAAATCAGAGAGATAATATATTCGCTGATCTTTTTGAAAGGGGTCAAGCCTATTCCCTCAACGAAACAGACCGGGAAGATTTTCCAATAGAAGATGGAAGTCAACAAAAGGGGAAAAACCGCTATATAGCCAAAAAGCACCAAATTGATTCTCAGCTTTCGATTAATAAAGAAAAAAGCTACAAGGAGGGAGAGACTTTCGAGATATCGGGCGGCAATCCAGATTTGAGTCGACAGATTTGTGCCATATATACGAAATACACCCATGCCTTTGTAGCTCAATGTATGGGCGGCATCCAGGCCTCCTATGAAAAGGTATGCAATACCTATGAACATAAGGTAATTGTTACCCAGAAAATGCCGTGAGTTCCAGACAAGCATAAAGATGCTGCAAGCAACGACAATGCTGAATATCTCGGCAAGGCTATGGAAAAGAAGGTAACTGTAGAGGCTGGTGAGATACAGCAACGACAGAAGTAAAACACTCCCGAGTACGGTTATATATCTACTGAAAGGAATGGAACGCGTTTCCATACATTTCTCTTTCGGAAATATTCAGCTCACACCGGCAAAATCCGACAGATCCTAACCGGAACCCAATAGTGAAATCCCTCAAAATAAAAAACCTGCATATTCAAGCTTCAAAAGCAGGTCCAATTTAACACATGGAATTTCCTCACATTCGGCATAAGGATTTTCCGAAAAATGATTTCCGATTCAAATTTAGAATTCTTACTGAGATCTGAAATAATAAATAAACCTTGAATTATTCTGTCAAGCACTTTTTTCACCAAGTTCTACGAAGGTTCGCCATCATCGGGAAACACGTTAGCCTCGGGAGGAGCGACCCATTGCTCCGGGCACTCCGGGCGGACGGTCCGGAACCATCTCGCAAGCAGAGAGTTAGTTTGTTTGCGTCTCTCCAGAACCTCCACTACGTGCATCCCCGACCAGTCCGCCAAAACTCGACGAGCCAAATCGCGCCGTATATCATCGTATAGTGGGTCATCTCCCAGGTCGTGTAATTCATCGGGATCTTCCCTCAGGTCGAAAAGCTGAGGGCGATAACCTTCGTAGTGAACGAGTTTCCAATCGCCTCTACGGATCATGCGGGCCGGCAGCGGTCCCCAGGAAGAGCAATGCTCACTGAAAGTTTCGTTCTCCCACTCTATCTCCTCACCCCACAGCAGTGGAGCTAAGCTGCGGCCGGCCACTTCGGGCAGTGGACCAGCACCAGCCAGATCGATCATCGTCGGACCGATGTCAACAAGGTTGACGATCTGGCCCAGCTTCTCTCCCGAGGCAAAACGGCCCGGCCACGAAATAACGAGGGGAACGGATGCAGAGCCCTCGTAGAAATTGCTCTTCCACCACATGCCATGCTCCCCGGCCATCTCACCATGATCACTTGTGTAGATCACGAGGGTATCCTCAGCTAATCCAGATTGTTGCAGTGCATCGAGCACCCTGCCAACCTGCCGATCGAAATGAGTCACGAGCCCATAATATCCAGCGCGAGCGCGGAGTATATCGTCCTCCGTCAGATCCTCAATGCCGCGATTTTTACGCCAGAGCTTCACCGCAGGATGCAGGGCTTCGAAGTAACCCTCGGGCACTTCGGGCAGCGTAACCCGGTCACGATAGTAATAGAAATCATCCCGAGGGCAAACGAAGGGGCAGTGCGGCAATACAAATCCTGCAACAAGGCAGAAAGGCCGCTCCTGTCGTTTGGCATAAGCTTCTAAAAAGTCGACGCATGCCTCAGCGACCTTCTCATCGAAAAACTGATATCCGGTGCGACCGGGACCCGCAACTTCCACCGCCCTGCGATTCTGGCCTGTGGCAGATAGAAGCTCCGGAGGCATCGAGCGGTTGCGCCCGCCAATGTAACCGCAACCCATTGTGCCCAGCAGGTGCTTCTCGAACCCATGGCGCTGATCAGGGCCTATAAAGTGCATACGTCCACTCAGAACGGTCTCGTATCCCGCAGCACCCAAGGAGTGTGCAAAAGTGGGGATATCCGAAGATAACATACAACTGTTCGTCCACACTTCGTTGTCAGACGGGAGCTTCGAGGTCATAAAGCTCATCCGAGAGGGCACACATAACGGTGCAGGGCAATAGCAGTTCTCGAAAAGCGTTCCACTCATCGCGAGGCGATCCAAATTGGGCGTGCGCACCACCGGATCACCCTCACAGCCCATGATGTGCGGATGGTGCTGATCCGACATAAGTATAAGGATATTCGGATTATCGGCCATGCTTCACCTCTCCGATGGGAAGGTTGCTTTTCTCGCCTGTAATCCCGCAAAGCAGATTATTGGATTTTCGAAAATGATTTTGGTATTCCGAATCCGAATGTATTCCGGGAAACGGTCAAATCCGAATCTCATGGTGAGGAGGTCCAGGGCAAATATTCATTTCATATAAGGCACCTTATTAATTTTTGCCACAAAATCTATTTTTCACCCCGTTAAGTCCGATAGGGGCGGCCAGGTGGCCACCCCTACCAAATAATCGGGTTTCATACAATTGCTCATAAATTTAAGATCAGATTTCACAGCGTACGGTATATACGGTATATAGTGTAAAAAAGCCAAATTCTTTCTCTGACCCTCTTGACGTTTTTGCTTAGAGCCACTATATATGCTATAATACCTTTAGACTTATTTACCTCAGGGTTTGGCAGGCTTCGGCTTTACCCACACAATTTCTCTACAACCCATACTCATCCAATCTAAGCCGAAGCCTGCCTGTTTTTTTATCCGGGCAGCTCACAGGTGGCTAACCATCACTGTTATTTTCCCCTTCTTTCCTATCCCACGTTTTGCTTTCGCCGTCATCCAGTATCGTATTTATCCCTCAATTACTGTGGGGGCGGAGAATCCACCTACGATGCACCCAAAACTATTGGATTGCCAGTGTTACCGGTTAAGAAATCGATTATTATCCAGAATCCGAAACATCCTATGTGTCCAAGTATGAGCCCACAGAAAAACGGCCTCAAAGTCCTGTAAAGCCTTACACCGCCATATTTGAGGATAAGAGATTTCAATAGCCATCCCAGAAAGACGCTGAACCATATCCAGTAGCCTACCCAGGTATCCGCCACCGGGAATCCAAGGTAATGGATTGGCCACCAGAGGAGACGCCGCCTCAGAAATACCAGGCCCCACATGACAAAGGCTCCCACTCCGGTGAACGTCCAGGAGGGAAGTAACTTGGAGAGGGTAACGGGATTATTGATCACGTTAGCGACCAGGCCACCGAAGGTTCTCCTCGGAAGCGAGTCGAAGAACCAGTCGTTGAGGTTTATGCCACCGTGATCGTACGAAACCTTAAGCGTCATCCAGATAGAGCTTATCAAGCTTACGGCTATGGCGCCAGCTATCATTATCAGGAGCTTCCTCTTGCTGCCACGGAGTCTCTCCGTAAGCTTTAACCCGTTTGCTGCGGAGGCCATCACACTTGTCCTCACATCGAGCGCCCAACTCTGTGTGTAGCCGAGTGATATGAGGGTGGACGAAGTCATGGATGTGGTGCCGATAGTATAGACCACAAAGGGCTGGGCCGTAACCTCCGCTGTCACAAATCCGACGCCGCCTTCTGCGACGATCCTTGTAAGGCCAAGGAAGATGATAAAGGTGACGAGGAGGTATGCGACGACAGTTGTCCAGACCATTCCACTCAGATTAAGCCATATCCCGGCAGCTATAAATCCAATTATGAGACCGAACACCGCCGTCCTATAGGAGAGGATCTCATCCGAATCGTCCACATCAGGGCTTCCTCTAAAGGCCTTTCTGAAGACGTCCTTCAGGTGGTGTCTCGCCGTCCAGAAACCCATGAACACCAGTATGAACATTGCGCCCATTCCCTGCAAGGCGACCGCATGGGAGCTCCCGCTCCAGATCCCCTGTACAGAGACATTGCCTATCCCAAATATATTAAATATCCCTGTCTGGGTTCTGGAGATAAGGTGGAAGAGCCACAGGCTCAATGCCACATCCAGATGGAGGAAATAAGAGAGGCCAAGCACCGTGAAGCTCAAAGCTATCCTCATATTAGTGGTCTTTCGAAAAACCTGAAAGGTATATTCGAGCGGGACTTTCGGTATGAAATAGAAGTGGTGGTTGAGCACGCTCAAACTTGTGATTATGAAGGCTGTGGCGAAACCGATCCACATGGTCTTGCTCCTGAAAAACGGACCGATTATGGAGTGTCCTTCAGATTCCCTGACCATGTCCATGGGAAGCTGGGTAAGGGGATATATGAGCCTTTCGCGCTCCACCCACTGCTTGCGGAGTATCACAGTGATACAGATCATCACGAAGTAAACCGAAAACATCAGTCCGGCCCAGGCCAGAACCGGCACAACCCAGGGCTTCCAGGGCATGCCCATGTGGGATGGCAGGCCCTCGTAAAGGTATTTTATAGCCAGATGATCGTCCGGCGAGAGCCATCCCGGGATATGCGGATGCAGGAGATCCGTCCAGTTGTTCTCCGGTGTGGCATAATAGAAGGCCCCGGTCATTATCGGTATAAGGTTACAGACAAGGCCCTCGTTCGGTATAGCCGAAGAGACCAGAAGCATTATGTAGACAACTGTAAGCTCAGGCATGGTCAATCCCCATCCACGCCTGAGGATCTTGAGGAAGTTATTAAAAATACCGACGAATACGAAGAAGGTGAACATCGCCCCGGCCGCTATGTAGTCGGAGGAAATCCCACCAAAAGTGTCAATCACGAGGTAAGTGTACACGGAGGCTACGCTCAGAAAAAAAGATAGGGTTATACCTACCAGGAAAGCCCTGAGTGTGCATCCGCTTCCTAAGGAGGATTTTAGAGTGCTGGTCTGCATCTATAACCCCAGGTCACGACTTGGCATTACGGTAATCGGTTGTATTGATCTATACAAAAGCTCGAAGGCTTTGTCAAGCTTTATCTCGGCCCCCACCAGTTTACATACGACAATCCCATGCACTTGGAACTGGGAGGATGTCCCTCTCCATAATCTGATTTGAGTGTGTAAGATTTCACAGGCGTGTTTAAGCGACTCTGGTATATGCAG
>CAZTBA010000232.1:0-9955 GCA_964611725.1 uncultured bacterium | reverse complement strand
TCTTCAATCCCTCTCCTCAAATATTTCTTTTTTCCAAGTCCTGGTCCTACTGGGGGGGACCATACATACCTTGGGCGATAGCACATTCGGGGAGCCAGATCCCTTGAGGATCCTTATGAAAATGTCTCCTGTAAGTTGCGATCCCCTGCTTTATCTGAGCATTAATGTTTGCATCCTGACTCAAGAGAGGTAAATATGCGTGAGTTGCTGCCGATGTTATTATCTCTATATGACCTCCATCCTGTAATTCTCTGAACGCCCCTATTGGGTCACAGCTATGTCTATATTTAAAGCTGGAAAAAACACCTCTTTAGAAATTCTCCCAGAATTCGCTCAGCTCGCAGAAGCTGACCCTTCCCAGTCTCTGGAACTGACCTCTGTCCAGTTTCGCTGAATCAATTCTGTTCTCTAAATAGGACTCGAACTCGGACTTGAGATCACTATCGGCTAGCTGCTCAGCTAAGACGGGAGTTATGCTTATAGTCAACTTCGGAGATATACCTTCCCTTACAAGCCTATATAGCATGTCTAATAAGGGAATATAAGTCTCCGCTGCAGCCTCGTTGAGCCAGTCCATACCATGAGGCCAACTTCCATGAGAAATGACATATGGTATGTGTGAATGTAGGACTATAACCGGGTTTCGGGTAGACATTTTGAAGCCCCTTTACAAAGGGTTTTATGCAAGCCAAATATAGATTTTCAATACGTTTCAGTCAGGATCAGAACTCGGAAGGCGATTACGTTCATAAAATCACTATGAGGATTTTAAGCTCCAGCTCTATAACACTTTCGCTTGACTTTTAAACTGGTAATTGTTATTGTAGCTTCGTCAGATTACGCCAGGTTTCGGGGTGAAATAGCTTGGTGTGACAGGGAACCTTCAAAATGGGAGAGGAGAAAGATATGCCGGACAGGATTAGAATTGGATTTGTCGGAGCCGGTGGAAATGCCAGAAGCCATATGGGAAAATTTTCAAAGATGCCTGACACCGAGATAGTTGCCATATGTGACATTAAGGAAGATGTGGTCCAGAGTGCCGTAGGCCAATATGGAGGAAAACCTTATAGTGATTGGAGGAAAATGTACAAAAAGGAAGATATGGACGCACTCTGCATAAGTATACCACCCTATGCTCACGGCAAAATTGAACTTGAGGCTATTAAGAGGGGTTTACACTTATTTGTAGAGAAGCCTGTTGCACTCGATCTGAGAACCGCTGAAAAGATAGCAGATGCTGTGGAAGAGAAAGACCTTATCTCATCAGTCGGATATCAGTGGAGATACCTTAACACTTCCAATCGTTCGAAGGAATATCTGTCCGATAAAAATATAGGTCTGGTTGTGGGAAGATACTGGTCCCCTTTTATCTCAGGGCACGCCTGGTGGGGAGTTATGCAGAAATCCGGTGGACAAGTGGTTGAACAGGCAACTCATATATTCGATATGACCCGTTTCCTTGCTGGCAATGTTGAAAAAGTGCGCGCTGAATATGCTTTCAGGGGTGTTAGCACCGCGGCGGGTTCAGATATACCTGATGCCAGTAATGTAAGTATGGAGTTCGAAAATGGTGCCTTGGGATGCGTTACTGTCACTTGCGTGTTACCAAAGGGATGGGAAACCGGAATAGATGTGATGACGGGAGAAGGCATGTTGAACTGGAATGCTGCAAAGGCTGTGATCCCAGGCCCCGAAGAGAATGAGATTATCCTAGAGGATAAAGATGGACTTTCAATAGATGAGGCCTTTATAAAAGCTGTGAAGGATAACAACCCCTCAATTATAAAATCTCCTTACCGCGACGCTCTGGAGACACTCAAAGTTACCCTTGCAGCTAACCGTTCCGCCAAAACGGGAAGAACTGTGAAATTATAGAAGGTACGAGCAAGACAAATGAGTGGATTTAGGAGCCATTATTGGGCAGGGATATTTGCCTTTTTTGTCCTCCTTGTTGCCATGGCATTAATCCCTTTAAGGATCGGACACCCTGAAATCAAAGATGCTTTCTGGGATTGGCGTAAGCTTCCTTTGTTGTTGTGTATATCTATACTGGCTGCAATTTGGCCTGATGTTGATATTAGCAGCAGAGGACAATGTATATTTTATAGAATTTTCGTGGTCCTCGATGTTGCACTGATATTGATGAGAAAATATATATGGGCTTCTATACTCGGACTTTCTGCAATGTTGCCCATAATTGGGAAACACAGGGGCTGGACACACACAATATGGTCTGCGTTTCTACTGCCATCCCCAATAATACTTTTACCTATGTATTTTAGCCAATCCTATAGTCTGGTTGGATTGCCCTACTACTTGGCAGCTTTGGCAGGTTATACGAGCCACCTTGTAGTTGATAGAAAGCTCCTATAAACAAGCGGAGGTAGACATGTCCGACATAAAGCTTTCTATATGCAATGAGATGTTCGAAGGTTGGAACATAGATGATGTATTCCAATATGCCTCCAAGACCGGGTATGATGGAGTTGAAATAGCTCCTTTTACATTGGCTGAGTCTGTGGCTGATATAACCAAACCTGAAAGGAATAGGATAAAATTAGCAGCAGAAAACACTGACATTGAAGTTGTTGGCCTTCATTGGCTTCTGGTTAGTCCCAAAGGACTCTATATAAACCACCCAGAGGAAGCGATTAGGGGTAAGACACTGGATTATATGATAAAGCTTATAGAGTTCTGTAGCGATGTTGGTGGGAAAGTTATGATTGTCGGGTCCCCGAAACAGAGGAACGTTATACAAGGTCATAGTTACCAGGATACCTGGGATACCACAGTGGAGTTTTTCCGAAAATGCCTTGATATAGCCGGTGAAAAAGGTATTACAATGTGTATAGAACCCTTAGATCCGGAACAAACAAACTTTATCAATACGGCCGAAGAAGGCTTGAAGCTCGTGAAGGAATTGGACCATCCTAATTTCAAGTTGATGATAGATGTTAGAAGTTCCGTACATGGGGAAAGTGTACCCGTTGGTGACCTGATCGGAAAATATTCCGATTATATTTCCCATATCCATGCAAATGATGGTAACAGTAGGGGGCCGGGCTTCGGGGATACTGACTTTGGGCCAATATCACAAGCCCTGAAGGACGTTGGTTATAAAGGCTACGTATCTGTCGAGGTATTTGATTTTAGCCCTGATCCCGAGACTATAGCTAAGGAAAGCTACAATTATCTCAAGAAATTTTTCAGGTAGGAAGCGGAAAGGAGTGAAGGATGAAAAAGGTTCTTCTCGTAAAGGCTGGGAACCACAGCAGAGCTAACTGTACTGTAAGAGCGGAACTTGAAGTTCAAGGAGAATTCCTTATAGAGAGCTTCCGTGAGATCCCTTCAGGGAAATTAGTCAATGCCCAGATAGAAAAATCCGAGAATGGTAAGGTTTCGGTATTGTGGATAATAGATAGCCTGAAGGCCGATAGTAATAGGGAGTATGAGCTTATCCTTAAGAAGGGATCGTCGCTGGAAGCTTCAGGCCAGGGGGTAAAGGTAGAGATTGTTGAGGATAGAAAAGTTGATGTATTCATAGGTGGCAGCATATTTACCTCATATATATTTAAGGATGTAGTCAGACCACACCTCTATCCCCTTATGGGGCCATATGGACTTGACATTACGAGAAGGCTCGCCACAGAACAGGATAAAGACCTCGATCACCACCACCACCGTTCTTTCTGGGTTGCCCATGGCGATGTAAATGGTGTCGATAACTGGAGTGAAGGGAAAGGACATGGATATACTACCCACCGATCCTTTGAGATTGTCGAAGGTGGGAATGTATATGCACATATAAAGGCCATGTCTGATTGGACTTCGAACTCAGGAGAAAAAGTTCTGGAAGAAATTAGGGATCTGAGAATATATAATCTTCCCGAACACTCCAGGATAATAGATATGGATGTCATACTCACAGCCTCTGAAGGAGATGTGAATTTTGGGGATACAAAAGAGGGTGGCATAGCTTCCCTCAGGGTGAAGACATCCATGGAGGTCCGCAACGGTGGCAAGATAGAGAATTCCTATGGAGGAATAAGTGAGTCCGAAACCTGGGGTAAAAGAGCCCAATGGTGCGATTACTCCGGGCCTGTTGAAGGAAGGATAGTGGGAGTTTCACTCTTCGATCACCCCGAGAGTTTCAGATATCCAACTTATTGGCATGTAAGAGATTATGGACTTATGACAGCAAATCCTTTTGGGCTATCTTACTTTAAAAACAATCCGAACATAAGAGGAGACCACAAGCTCGAAGCCAATGGATCGCTGAAATTCTACTACCGCCTCTACATGCACCCTGGGGATGCCTCAGAAGGTAACGTTGCTGAAAAGTACAATGACTTTGTCAGTCCTCCGGATGTTGAAATCTCCTGATCCGTTAGTTGTAGACCACGGAGGATCGAGATGAAAACCTTATTCCCAATAACGTTTCTTGCTCTGATACTTCTGGCAGCACAGTCCTGTGCCCCACCTGCAGCGAGGCTAAGAGTTCTCAAACCTCCGGAAGTCGATGTATCTGGTATTCAGAGGATAGCTGTCGCTGATTTTCTGGGACCCCCGGAAGCTGGGAGGGAGCTATCCGGCGTTCTGACCTCCAAACTGGTTGAGACTGGTTATTTCAAGGTTTTGGAAAGGAAAGAACTGAAAAACCTTATGAACGAGCATAAACTGAGTATGCTCGGCGTTGTGGATGAATCAACTGCCAGCAATGTGGGTAAGATGCTTGGTGTGGATGGACTCATATTAGGCGAAGTGACATCGTTCCAAGTTGAGCAGGAAAAAGGCATAGAAAAAGTTGAGAAAGAGGTTGGTACGGGGAAATATGAGGTCGTAGAAAAGAAAAACATATTTACAGGTAAAACGCGCAAGGTCAAAGAAGAGATAAAGAAAAAGGTGCTAGTTGACCAGGATTACAAGATTCTCAAAGGAGTTGCTTCTGCAAACTTCAGGTTAGTGAATGTTGAAACCGGAGAACTCTTGGTTGCCAGGTCTATATCGAGCGATTTTGACACGAAGGCAAGAGGCCCGGATGAAATAGCACGTGTACCTTCCTGTGAAAAAATACTATCAAGGCTTACGGATGAAGTAGTTAGTAAGTTTGTGCTTCAAATAACTCCTCACTATATAACTGTGGAAAGGAAGTTTGAAAAAGGGAAAGGTGCAAGGTTTAAAAAGGGAATGAAATATGCGAAAAATGGGTTATGGAAGGAAGCAGAGGAGGTCTTCTTTAGTATCACTGAGGTTTCTCCAGGTGATCCCACAGCCCATTATAACCTTGGGGTAGTTCATGAAGCCCAAGGGAATCTACTCGATGCTGAGGCCGAATATAAATGTGCTGTTGAGATTGAACCAAAGGACCTTTATATAAAGGCTCTGAAATATGTAAGAAAGATTCAGGAGGAAAGTGAAAATATGTAAACCGGATAAATAAAAGGAGTAAAACGATGAAAGTTGGATGTGCTGCATACTCTTATCGCGATTACCTTAAGAGCGGGAAAATGGATCTCGAGGGTTTCCTTGAAGAGTGTTCAAGGATGTCTTTGGATGGTGTGGAACTTACTGCTTATTATTTCCCTTCAACAGATGACAAGTACCTCTATATGCTGAAGAGGAAAGCCTGCCTTCTGGGACTCGATATATCAGGGACAGCCGTTGGAAATAACTTTTGCCAAGCTGATCCTAAGAAAAGATATGAACAGGTGAAGATGGTTAAGGATTGGATAGATATATCTGTCAAGCTCGGAGCTCCCTACATCAGGGTGTTTGCAGGACCTGCCCCGGAAGGATATAGTGAAGAGGAAGCTACAGAGTGGGTTATAGAGAGTTTGAGAGAGTGTGCGAAGTATGCTGAGCCAAGAGGAGTTCTTGTAGCCCTTGAGAATCACGGTGGTACAACTTCAAAAGCTGAGCAGGTTATTAATATATTGGGGAAAGTTGGTTCAGATTGGGTTGGGGCCAATCTGGATAGTGGGAATTTCCGTGGTGATCCCTATGGAGAAATAGCTGCAACAGCACCTCACGCGGTTGCATGTCACGCAAAAGTTGAAGTCCCGGGTGATGGTGGTAAAAAGAAGGCCGATTTGCCGAAAATTGTGGACAGCCTGAGGGAAGCAGGCTACAAAGGTTACCTTACAATAGAATATGAATCGGAAGAGGAACCAATGACAGCGATTCCCAAGTTCGTTCACGAACTACAGCAATTGGTGAGAATTCCCAAATAGTAAGGTAGGTGGATGGAATGAAAATATTAATTGCTAATGTTGGCAGCACTTCTTTTAAGTATAAACTGTTCGAAATAGATTCAGAGGAAGTTCTTGGAGAGGGAAAGATAGAAAGAGTCGGAAGTGAAAGCTCTCCCGTCTTTCACAAATCGACTGGCAAGAGACCTGTGTCTGAAGAAATCGGTATACCAGATTATCCGAGTGCTATAAGAAAGGCTATCGATCTGATTACAGATCTCGATACGGGATGTATAGACGAACTTTCGGAGATCTCAGCAGTAGGTTTTAAAACCGTACACCTCCGAGGCAAGCCTGGTGTTTATATCCTTGATGAAGAAATACTTGGCAGGATGGAGGAGTATAATGATCTCGTCCCAGTACACAATCCTCCATATATAAGGGCTATAATGATATTTCGTGAGATGCTACCCGACCTTCCTCTTGTCGGACTTTTTGAGCCAGCCTTCCATACTACCCTCCCTGACTACGCCTACATATACGGTGTGCCATATGAATGGTATGAGAAATACGGGGTTAGAAAATATGGGTTTCACGGGGCATCCCACAGGTACATTTCGGAGCGTGTACCTGAACTTCTGGGATCGGAGGCGTACGGGCTTAAGATAGTCTCGTGTCACCTCGGCGGGAGCTCGTCTATATGCGCCATAAGGGATGGGAAGTCTGTGGATACCAGTATGGGGTTTTCGGCCCAGGATGGCCTCCTAAATGCAACTAGGAACGGACATATCGATCCTTTCCTTATACCATTTATCATGGATAGAGAAAAACTTAACACCGACCAGATAAGGGAAATACTTTCCAGAAAGAGTGGCCTTCTTGGTATATCTGGCGTAAGCGGTGACATGAGGGATATCCAAGATGCTGCGGAGGAAGGAAACTCCAGGGCCAGGCTTTCGATAGAGAAATTTTGCTACGATGTCAAAAAATACATTGGAGCCTATGCTTTTGCTATGGGGGGTATAGATGTGATAGCTTTTACGGGTGGAATAGGCGAAAAGGCCCCAGATATAAGATCGAAGATATGTTCAGGCCTTGAGTTTACGGATATTTCGATTGATGAGACGAAAAACTGGTCACCTGAATCTGAAAAGATTATATCGCCTGAAGATAGCAGAGTTAAGGTCCTGGTAGTACCGGCTAATGAAGAGTTGATAGTTGCCAGAGAAACAGCAAAACTGGTCCGTAATAGAACTTTATCCGATTCATAAAGACGATACTCCGAATATATATGAGCCTTCTTGGGATAGATGTAGGAACTACCGGATGTAAGGCGGTAGCTTTCAGATTGGATGGAAAGGTCTTATCTTCTTTCTATAGGGAATATCCCCTCCTGAAGCCCAAAGAGGGATGGGCTGAGTTAGATCCCCACTATGTTACTGAAGCCATAAAAGAAGTAATTCATAGGGTTGCATCTGAAACTTCGAAGGACCCAATAACTGCTCTGAGCGTTTCCTGTCAGGGTGAGGCAGCAGTTCCTGTCTCGAAAGATGGCAGGATTCTTTATAATACCCCTGTTTCTTTCGATACCAGGACTGCGGATATGCTTGAGATTTTAAAGAGCAGAATTTCCCCGGAAGAAATCTTCGCAATATCTGGTATGCCACCGCATACCATGCATACCATCTGCAAGACAATGTGGCTTAAGGAAACTGAGCCAGAAGTCTTCAAAGAGATTTGGAAGTTGCTGTGCTATGAGGAATATACTTTCCATATATTGGGTGCTAGACCTTTCACTGATTATTCCTTGGCGGCAAGAACAATGGTTTTTGATATAAATAGCAAGGAGTGGTCCGATAAGCTTCTTGAAGCAGCAGACCTGAATAGGGATATTTTCCCGGACATTTGCCCTTCGGGTACGGCAATAGGAAGCGTCTCTCGAAAAGTAGCTGTCGAAATTGGTTTACCTGACAAGGTAACCATTGTAACTGGAGGTCATGACCAACCGTGTAACGCTCTCGGATGTGGCATAATTGAGGAAAGAAAAGCTGCGTATGGTATTGGAACTGTTGAATGTATAACACCAGCGTTTACTAAAAAGCCCATTGATTCCGATCTGATGATGAGAAATAACTTTTGCTGCTATCCGCACGTTGTTCCCGAACTTCTGGTGACCCTTGCCTTTAATTTTACCGGTGGCTCGTTGCTAAAGTGGTATCGCGATACCTTTGGGGGAAAGGAGACTGAGAAGGCGAAAGCCACAGGTTCAGATCCTTATGATCTTATAATATCGGATTTACCAGAAGATCCCTCCCCGGTTATGATCCTTCCACATTTCACCGTCACGGGAACGCCCTACTTTGATTCAAAATCCAAGGGAGCTATGCTCGGTTTGAGTTTGGATACCACCAAGAAGGACATAGTTAAAGCAATACTTGAAGGCGTAACTTTTGAATTGAAGCTTAATGTCGAAATCCTTGATAAGGCAGGGATAAACATAGATGAGATAAGGGTAACTGGGGGTGGCGCGAAATCGGAAGAGTGGGTTCAGATAAAAGCGGATATAATCGGTAAACCCCTTTCTACACTCAGCACCTCTGAGGGGGGATGTCTTGGGGCCGCTATACTTGCGGGAGCAGGGTCCGGAGAATACAAATCCATAAGGGAAGCTGCAGAAAATCTTATAAAGGTTGAGTCTACGTTTCTTCCCGATTATAGAAGAAGCAAGATATATGGAGAAAAGTTCGAAATTTATAAAGACATATATCCTTCGGTCAAGGGAATAAGCGCGAGACTTTGCTCTTGACTTATAGCTTACGTAATGTTATTTTCTTGCGTCATCTTAATTATATATTCTTCTTTTTGAGAGCCTTAAGATTTAACATGGATGATGGTCTTTGAGTTTACCTCAGATATGGATTGCCGCATTTTTAACCGGATTTTCGGGAGCAATGGCCCCCGGGCCGGTCCTTGGTGTGGTCATCGGTGCGTCTTCGAGAAGGGGGGCGATAGCTGGACCTCTTGTTGTGGTCGGTCATGCAATTGTGGAATTTGTGCTCCTTCTCTTTCTATACTTTGGTTTGTCTCAGTTTATAAGGAATCCGGCTTTCCCAAAGTGGATTGCTATAGGGGGCGGGTTTATACTTTTGTGGATAGGTATAAGTATGAGTATGAGTATGGAACTAGTTAAGAATAAATCAAGTTTAAGAGAGAAGTGGAAAATAGAGGACAAGAGTTACAGCCTCCTGCTCCTGGGAGTGTTGACTACTGTTTCAAATCCCTTCTGGTATATATGGTGGGTTGCTTTTGGTATGGCAATATATGTATCAGAGGCTTTTAGGTTTGGGTCATTGGGTTTTATGACCCTTTTTTCGGGACATATAATTTCCGATTTTATATGGTATGGATTTATTTCTTCTACTATAGCATTTGGGAGAAACTTTTTCAGCGACAGAATCTACAGGTTTCTCATATTCTCTTGTGGGTTATTCCTGGCCGGTATTGGTGTTTATTTCATCAGGTCTGGAATTTTAGGAAGAGTGGTTTCCCTGGGATGATTCGAAAAAACTATATCTATTTCTTCATATTCCTCTTCGGATTTCTGTTTGGGTGTTCCCCGGATGATGGCAGCCCCGTCGGCATAGACCTTATAAGGGAAAGAGCAGGCGGAAAAGTCTTAAAAGCGGCTTTGGCAATTACAAACAGTGATAGCTTGAAATCGATACAGTTCCTTCACTGGTGGTCTACGAAAAGTAACCTGTTGATAG
>CAZTBA010000231.1:0-9979 GCA_964611725.1 uncultured bacterium | reverse complement strand
AGCATCGAAGTAGATTGTATAGGTGTTTTCGGTGCTGCCCCCGAAAGCCTCTCCTCCAAAACGTAGCCATAGGGATAGTATCTGCTCCTTCGGATCAAAACCGTACCTATCCAGTCCGTACGTTTCCGCTGTACTGAATTCATAAGTGCCATGCCATATATCTATGGTTTGTACATCAGCTACACTGCTTTCTCCACGACTGTCTAATATATCCATAACATAGGGCCAATCGTTTATATCACCATCTATTAAGATGGTCCGAGCAAGTGCAACATTAGTGCTTATAGACGCAAAGCATAATAGCGCAACAACGAGCCAAATATTCGAGATCCGCACTCTCATCTTTTCTCCTCCTCAAAGGAGCAAATTAAGGCTTTGACAGACTTTCAATGAAAACTAAAAACCCCGCTCTTTCCCGAATTTCAAAAAGCAGGGTTAAAATTGATCGGCATAGCAGGACCACCACCTCTTACTCAGTTAAAAGCTCTACCGAGCTCTGGCCCATGTCAAGATGTATTTTACCGGCCTTCCCTGATGCTGCAATTAATATAAGAATTCTGAAGACTTTGTCAATTTTACAACCAAGAGAGTACCCTGTCAAGGGTAAATTCGGAGACACTCTACTCCACCATCTGCATTACCTGGCGGGTTATCGATCCTTCCTGGGTAAGTGCAAAGATTATCGTGTTTATCCCGAATTCGAGGGCGCGCTTGCGCTGCCCCATCCCGCTTGCATCGTCCGGATTGCCCAGCCCCCATCCAAGGCCGTACCAGGGTGCGACATATGATCTCCGTGCGATGATGCCAACCAATCGATCCTTCCAGAAGACCCCTATAATCGGTTCCTGTTGATATATGGGATACTCGGCTATCGTGGACCACGTGTATCCTATCGGAGGGCCGTCGAAGTCGTAATAACAGTGGAAGAGGTGGTGTGAGTTCGGTATACCGTCGAACTTCCAGTCACGTCCCTCCAGAAGTCCTCTGCTCTCAAATCCCTCCCTGAACATCCTCTTGAAGGCCTTGGGGACGCTTATATAGCTCGCCTGAGAAACCATTATATGCTCGTCGCAGAAGAGGAATCCCCCAGAAGTGATATACCTTCCGACCGCCTCGTATTCGACCCTGTTGAGTTCGAAGGGCCTGAAACTTGTGACGTATATCCAGGGCGTCCTCAGGGTCTCAGGGGAATCGAATTTGTCCTGCCTCACTATGTCCGCTTTGATGCCGGTCCAGTCGTTCAGCGTCCTTATGAGCTTCGCTATGCCGGCGTCGGTATGGACGATGTTGTGGCCCGCCATCTCGCTTATCGTCTGGACGTGTATGAGTACGAGGTGGAGGTAGCCCTTTATCTTCTTCTTATCTCTGGGGTCCTGTATGACCATGGCCTGATACTTCCCGGTATCGAGCGACTCTATGTCCATCATCTCCAGGGACATGTCCACCCTCGACTCGGGCTCCTTGGCTCCGATGAGGGCCCCGGATGATACCCCAAACTCAAGCGTGGGCCTGCTGAAGTTGACACTCCTCGAAACGGAGCTTTTCGGCTTGGCGAGGTTGTCAAGGACAGCGAAGGTCTGTGGGGTAGCAGCGATGGCGGGACCGGTCACCTTCACCTTTACGGGAACTATCTTCCGACGCATGGGACGCGGTTTCGGCTTCGGAAGCTTCCTGAGTTCAAGGGGTTTTATGAGGCGTGGTTCGCGTTTCACAAACCTTGTGGTAAGTGGTTTTATCGCTCCGGTTCTCTCTGCTGTAATCCTTACCTGAGTGAGAGACAGATGCAGTCCTGCCGCCAGGATAAGCGCGGTCCAGATTGGTTTCCTCGTTCTGGAAACTATGGACTTAAGCGAGAGAACGGTGCTTGGACAGTCGAATCGTCCCATCTGCTTATGACTCCTTGCCGGTAGTGTCGCTACGATCCTGTGGAAAATATATCCAAAGCGGTACCCCCAAGTCAAGGGTGTTCTGACAGCATCTCCGGTGCAGAAATCTGTTGACTTGCGGAGGGGTTCGCATTAAATTTACACGGAATTTCCAGCGATGGGGTTTGTTTTTTTAATGCCTTAATGTCTGGTATACCCTGGCTGTGATATCTGAGGAGGACGCTAGGGTTTTAATTTTACGGAAAGTCGCCGATACCATAAAGTATACCTGATTCTTTATCCTGGAGGAGGTTCTCCTATGGAGACTTTTTTACGATTGGTTCCCTGGGTTGGGGTTTTGGGGTTCATATTTGCCCTGTCAACCTACTTTATAGTAAGGAGGTATCCGCCCGGAAGCGAGAATATGCAGAAGATAAGCGGGGCGATTCACCTCGGGGCGATGGTGTTCCTCAGGAGGGAATACCAGATAATAGCGCTCTTTGTGGCCATCGTCTTCGTTGTACTTGCGGTTTTCCTCAGCATCTGGACGGCGATTGCGTTCCTGTCTGGAGCAGCCTGCTCGATGCTTTCGGGTTTCTTCGGCATGGAGGCCGCCACCCGTTCGAACGTGAGGACCTGCCAGGCGGCGAAGGACGGTGGGACGCCGAGGGCTCTGGGCGTTGCTTTCAAGGGTGGATCGGTTATGGGGATATCGGTCGCTGCACTCGGGGTCGTGGGCCTCGGATTTGTCTACGGGTTCACCAGAAATCCGATGATAATCAACGGATTTGCCATGGGTGCAAGCAGCATAGCCCTCTTCGCCCGTGTCGGCGGCGGCATCTATACTAAGAGTGCCGATGTGGGAGCCGACCTCGTGGGGAAAGTGGAGGCCGGCATCCCTGAGGATGATCCCCGTAACCCGGGCGTGATAGCCGATAATGTCGGCGATAACGTCGGTGACACCGCAGGGATGGGTGCTGATCTCTTCGAATCCTATGTTGGCTCCGTGGTTGCAGCTATAGCTATCGGGGCTGCTATGGGAGATGAGCTAAGGACGGCAGCGATGTCTCTGCCTTTGACCCTCATAACCATAGGTCTCATAGCTTCGATAGTCGGTATCCTCTCCATAGATGTATTGAAGAGGATAAATCCGCAATCGGCACTCCGGTATTCGACATATGTCAGCGGTGTCCTTTTCATCGTAGGAGCGTATTTCGCAACCAAGCTGATTTTCGGAACCCTGGGTCCGTTGTGGGCTGTGCTGGCAGGGATGTTAAGCGGCTGGTTGATAGGACTCGAAAGCGAATTTTTCACCTCCGGTCCCCCGATAAAAACGATAGCGCACAGCAGTGAATCCGGGCCGGCAACTACCATAATTACTGGTCTTGCTGTCGGCTTTGAGAGCACGATACTGCCCATAGTTACCCTCTGCGTTGCCATATTCGTTTCGTACCATTTCGCAGGCCTCTACGGGATCGCCCTTTCAGCAGTCGGGATGCTCTCGACTATAGGTATAGTTATGTCAACCGATTCCTACGGACCGATCGCCGACAATGCCGGTGGGATAGCTGAGATGTCCGGTGCCGGGCCGGGGATCAGGAAGATAACCGATAAGCTCGATGCGCTCGGCAATACGACAGCAGCGATAGGCAAGGGTTTCGCGATAGGTTCTGCAGCGTTGACCGCACTTGCCCTGTTCTCCGCATACCAGCATACAGTGGGTCTCACTAGCATCGACCTCACTAATGCAAGGACAGTTATAGGGCTCCTCGGTGGGGCGCTTATGCCCTTTGTAATCGCGGCGCTAACGATGAAGGCGGTCGGTGACACTGCTGACCGTATGGTGATGGAGATACGACGCCAGTTCAGAGAGATAAAGGGGATCCTGGAGGGCAATGCGGAGCCGGACGTAGGCCGCTGCATAGATATAGTCACGAAAGGTGCCCTCTCCAAGATGATAGTACCTGGTATTATAGCAGTTATAACCCCGCTTGCCGTCGGGTTTATAATCGGCCCCGAGGCGCTTGGAGGGTTCCTGGCTGGTGCTACCGCTTGCGGTGTGCTTATGGGTGTCTTTATGGCGAATAGCGGTGCCTCCTGGGATAACGCCAAGAAGTGGATCGAGGAAGGAAACCTCGGAGGGAAGGGTACACCCGTACATGCTGCTGCGGTGGTAGGGGACACTGTAGGCGATCCTTTCAAGGATACCTCGGGCCCGAGCATGAACATACTTATAAAGCTCATGGCTGTGGTTTCGCTTGTATTCGCACCGCTTATGATTTAGCAATGTTTTGATTAAATATGAGGCGATATAGCTCTGCCTATAAGAATAGCCAGGATTAAACCTTATCCTGTAAGCAGTCAGCGTTCAGCTATCAGCAGTTGGCGCAAAAAGCTGAAAACTGACTGCTGGTGGGTGGACACCTACCTTGTCCCAGATTGGTATCATTTTCAAATAGAAAAGGTATTAGATTTTCAGGAGACACCTGAAATAGGGGGGTGGGAGCCTCAGGCTTTCACCCCTCAATTCATGAGGGCGTAAGCCATTATGTTTATCCCCATCCGGAAGGCCTCCTCCCTCTTCTCCGGGGGATCGCCGTGGACCTGGGGATCGGCCCAACCATCGCTTATATTGGTCTCATAGGTGTAGAATACGACAAGCCTCCCGCCGTGAAATATGCCGAAGCCCTGGGGCGGTTTTCCATCGTGTTCGTGTATCTTGGGAAGGCCGTTCGGGAAGTCATAATGCGCATGATAGATTGGATGGGTAAAAGGGATCTCTACGAAATCGTTCTCAGGAAAAGCTTTCCTTATTTCCCTCCGGAAGGCATCGTCCATACCGTAATCGTCATCGGCATATAGAAACCCGCCATACATGAGGTAATCTCTGAGGTTCCTCACTTCTTCATCCGAGAGTTTGATGTTGCCGTGGCCTGTCATAAATATTACGGGGTGCGAGAAAAGCTCAAGCCTGTCATCGAGGCTCACCACATCCTGATCTATCCCAACGTTTATGGCGGTACGTTTCCTTATTTCGGTGCAGAGGTTCGGGATCATGTTGGGATCGTTGTACCAATCGCCTCCTCCGCTATATTTCACGCGTGCGATCCTGAACTCAGCATGGGTGCTATCAGCTTGAGCCTGAGCTTTTGAATCAACCGGAAAAGCCGAAACTAAAAGCGCTACCAGGAGACATCTCACCTGCAAGGACTACCTCCTTTTCAATCTGCTCCAACTCGTATTCATTGAGGCGGATTTATCGGAAGCTGCCTCCGCCTCAATCACACTGCCCACTCCGACACTTATGAAGTTTTTTCCATAGATTTCGCTGAATATATTCCTCGCATCATCGCCCGAGCAATGGCAGGCCGCTGTCTTCCTGACACCTTGATCCTTGAGCTCCTTTGCGATCGACCTTATATCTTCAGGGGCCGTATTTACAAGGTGAAATCCCCCTATGGCGAGGTAGATATCGCCTCCGCTAATCTCCCTCGATTTCCTGATCATGTTCACGATTCCCGGATGTGCGCAACCTGTGATGACAATATAGCCTTGCTTGGATTTTATGAAGAGGGATTCCTCTTTTATAGAGGTTCCAAGCTCACCTGTGGAGAAGACGTTTTTACAGATCTCGACGGGTTCCGTGACCTCAACGAGCTTTGCACCTGAGGTTCGCACCTGGCTTTTTTGATCTCCCGTGAAGGATTTCAGCATGTAGACAGTCACATTCGGGTTCTTCGAGAGGAAATCTGACAGGCCTCCCACATGATCCCAGTGCTCATGGGACAGGAAAACTATGTCCACCTTGCCTGGATCAATTTTCAACTTCTCCATATTGGAGAGGAGCACCCTGCCGTCTCCACCGGTGTCGAAGAGTATGGTTTTCTCAAGACCCTCTATAAGACATGAGAAACCCCAGGCTGTCTCCAATCCTTCCCTGAAAGGGTTGTTGTCGTAGATGATCGTGAGCCTGAGCCCCTCTGCACCTGAGGAAGAGGAAGATAGAAGCATGAAAGGGAGCGCTGCATAAAGAAGCTTAAGCATCTGTACCATCTCCTCAAACTGAGCTTTGTCTTCACTCGCTCGATATCACAGGTTTTATGTCTATAACAGGTGTCCCATCGAGCGCATCGAGATCCTCTACTTTGAGCACGTTGCCATCTCTTGAAAGGAGTTTGACCTTGGTAAGCCCTATGGGATTTGGTCTCATGGGGCTTCTTAGTGCAAATACTCCCCTTTTGCCTTTGGTTTTGTCCCCCATGGGATAGGCACGGAGGATACCCCGTGAATTCTCTGGAAGCTCACTCATCCAAAACATTATCCAGAGATAGCCCCATCTCTCCACTCCATTCAAGCCCTCAGTGAATTCCTGGTAAACCTGAATTTCTTTTAAACCATTCTCGGGATCATTCTTGACGATTCCGATTGGATATATCTTTATGGGTTCCTCTCCCACTAACTTCTCCCTCTGCTTGCGAAGCTTTCAATTCTACCGCATGAAAATCGGCAACCATGGTTATCCTGAGAACTACCTTCTGCCTCCTCGGAAGCCCCTACCACCGCCGCCACCTCGACCTCCGAGCCATCTCGATAGGAGGAATTTCCCAAGCCCAAGCGCCGCAGAACCAATGGCCGCACCGGATGATGCTCCTCTTGCCCAGTGACTATTTCCAACCCTTTCAGGGGTCTCAACTTCCTGTCCGGCTTCTATTGCACCTTTCTGACAGACGTTTATACATGCCCCACAGAGGTTGCAGAGCTTAGGATTTATAAGGGATTTCCCTTCAACAAGGGTTATCGCACCTTCGACAGGGCATGCCTTAAGGCAGGTACCACACCCTGTACAGAGATCCCTATCTACCCAGAACATTTCTATTTCACCCCCATTTTCCTTGGAAGCTCCGGCCAGATACCAGCAATCCCATCAAAAGCCTTTCCCGATGTCGGAGGTTTTCCGGAAGCCATTAACATTACCACATCCTCATCATATGCTATTCTCCCGATTATCGGGACCGAAGCTTCTTGACAGAGAGATTCTATCTGACTGGACATGTTCCGGTTTATACCTTCCTTATTTATGCATACCAGAGTCTCTATCCCAAAATGGTTACTTACCTCTATTGCCCTCTTCATGTCGTGAAGCGCACTCTTTGTAGGTTCAGCTACCACAAGCACAAGGTCAGCTCCCGTGATGGAAGCTATAACAGAGCATCCTATCCCGGGTGACCCATCTGCGATAATAAGCTCTTTACCTCCATTCGAGGCAATGTCATATGCCTTGTTCCTTATAGATGTTATAAGCCTCCCTGTCCCGCCCTGTCCCGGATCCATCTCGGCGTATATCAGGTCACCATAATTGGTGGAGGCTATAAACATCATCCCGGCCTTCCTCCGGACCATCGATATAGCACCTTCGGGACAGACAAGTCCACAGGCTCCGCAACCATTGCAGAGCATCGGGATTACCTGTAGCTCATCTATTGCACCGAACTGGCAAACAGTCTCACAGAGCCCACAGCTTGTGCACTTTGTGTAATCTATCGAAGCGAGTTCCCCTCCCACAACATCCTCGGATGAAGTCACCTGCGGCTCCATGATCAGGGGGAGATTCGAGGCGTCGACATCACAGTCGGCTATCACAGCATCCTTTGCCAGTACGGCGAGGACTGAGACCACCATCGTCTTTCCCGTGCCCCCTTTGCCGCTTATGACAGTTAGCTGTTTTGGTCCGGGCGATCGATAATTTTCCTGAACATCTCCCTGAACTTCATGGCCCATTCCGGGTCCTCCCTGACGAAAGACATGCCTCTCGAATATAGTTCGGCTATCCTCATATCATAGGGTATCTTCAAAAGCACCTCTATATTGTTGGAGATACAGAAATCCTCCAGGTCCTGATTACCTGTGCCGTCCTTGTTTATGACAACTCCGAAAGGTATGTCAAGGGTTTTGAGAATCCTTATTGAGAGCTTCATGTCATGAAGCCCAAAAGGTGTCGGCTCGGCGACAAGGACACAGTAATCGCTTCCCATAACCGAGAGGATCATCGGGCGTGCATTTCCTGGAGGAGAGTCGATAAGGTTTATACCATCCCTGTCTATGTTAAATTTGACTTCACTAATTAGCGGGTCCATGACCTGTTCGCCGACGTCAAGTTCCGCAGAGAAGAATTTTATATCGGAAACCTCTCCCTTTCTAACCTTTCCCACGGACCTCTTCCCTTCCGAAATCGCTCCCGGCCCACAGACGTAGAAACAGGCACCACAGCCGTTGCAGAGCTCGGGGAAAAAGACAAGCTTCCGTGTTGAGCCCACCACCGCTATGGCGTTCGGCTTACAGACTTCGGCACAACGGCCACAATACGTGCATATGTCAAGGTTGAACTCGGGAGAGGATATAAGCACATCCTCGAGCGCAGTGTATCTCGGAAGCAGGAATATATGGGCGTTCGGTTCCTCGATGTCACAGTCGAAAAAGCTTATGGATCTCCCGGCTGAGAGCGCGAGCGAAGTCGAGACGAGCGTTTTTCCGGTGCCTCCCTTTCCACTCGCGAAGGAAATGACGATCCCTGGCGTCAGCTTTTCCCTCACAGGGGGTGTGAAATCGCGAATCTCGGGCATGGGAGTTTCGGCAAGAACCGGGACAATCTCTGAGGTCTCGCTGGGAGGCTGTTGATTTCCCGCAGCGCAGACGCTGCAGTTTCCGGGGCAGGTGGCGGGGCATTCGATATTGGCACTTGCTGCGGAGGGAGCGGGTGAACGAAGGTAATGTCCAATGGCCTCCGATACGGTACCGGTCACATCTGTAACTACCTTCACGCCGAGCTCACTCAAAGTGTTAAAAGCGTGTACACCACACTCGTTGGTCAGAACCAGGTCGGCACCGGATTCGGCCACAAGCTGGGCGGAGGCTATCCCTGCTCCTGTCTGTGCATTTATATGAGGATTCGGTATAGCCTGGTAATCCATCGATTCCGTATCGAAGATTATGAAATTTCTTGTCCTTCCGAACCTCCTATCGATTTCAGAACTTGGGTTATTACCGAGTGCAGGAACGGCTATCTTCAATTTATTCCCCTTCTATCCTGTTCCAGAGGCTTCCAGTCTCTTCGATGAGCTAACCATCACAATATTCTACAGCAGGTTTTCCCTCGACTATCGGGATTGCACCTACAGTACATGCGTAACTACAAAAAGCACATCCCCCATACCCTATCATATCAACATAGAATCTCGTGTTCCCGTCCTCACAATTGCCCTTTAATATAGCATCATATCGGCAGATATACCAGCATTTTCCTCAGCCAATTCGTTTCCCCTGATCCATTATCGGGACATCTGTTCTCACGCTTTTCGTTTTTGATTGATTACTATAAGTTTCTGAAATATGATTATCCTGCCTTAATTCTGGAAGCTCTACGGTGTTTTTCCTATTATCTAAAGGCCGAATTCCGGGCTTCTTTCTATAGTGCTCGTTTTAAATACGTCCGGGACAATTCTGCCCTGGGACCCCGGCTCAAAGCACGAGGTTCAGAATTCCTCCAACTGAGAGGGAAGAGATGAACATAATCGCTGCTGATTTTGCCATATCCTTGATGCCGAGCTCCCTAACGAGCACCGCAAATGTCGCGGCACACGGGAAATACATAGTAAGCACAACACTTGCGATGACAAGTTGCTTCATATCGAGTCCGAGAGGTGAGAGCATCCCTATGGCCACATCTTTCCTTAGAAATCCGATAATAAGGGCACTCACGGCTTCTGTCGGAAGCCCAAGTATGCCCGTTACAACGGGAGCCGTAACTTTACTCATGAACTCGATTATTCGGAGCGTATAGAGGACGTTTATCATAAATACGCCGAGCAACACGTAAGGGATAGCTTCCCTGAGGAAACCCGATATCCTGCCCCACAATTTTTTGAGCACTGCTCCGGTATAGGGAATACGATAAGGTGGTATCTCAACAAAGATCTCCGGGCTTTCACCTTTCAGTAAGCTGTTTAATATTATCCCGAGGACAATCCAGACCACTAACAAAGTCCCGAAGACAAGAAAAAGTCCTGATGGGCCGAACCTTCCTACTAGCCCTATGATCATTGCGGTCTGTGCCATAC
>CAZTBA010000230.1:0-10028 GCA_964611725.1 uncultured bacterium | reverse complement strand
AGATTTTTCATTGCTTCGAGAGTTTGGGCGATTCTCTAAACAATAGAAAATACCAGAGAGCATTTTAAAGATCACTTAAGAAGAATTGTCAGTAGTTTTTTAGGCACTTATAGCCTGAGATCCCGATAAGGGTAACCCCTCAAAAAGAAGCTTCGTAGGACAGAAAAGTCTAAGGCCCTCAGGAAATTTGTTTACAAGGTAGCCATGGGAAAAACATCTTGAAGCTGCTTTGGTGTCACAAATTATTCACACTTCCGGGTACTACAGGCTCAAAGTCAACGTATCTTGAGATTATGCCCTTGGAACGGGAGGAGGTTATGAAATCTTTAACTCATATGGTTTGGTTGATCGTAATTATTGCCGGCATCTCATTTCTTGCATCGGAGAGGGCGCTCAGTGAAATCACAGACAGCATGGAGAGGTGGTTTCAGGTCAGCCCCGGCGGACGGCTCACATTCCAGGCCGATCTTGGCTCTATAGAAGTAAGAGCAACGGATGCCGATACGCTCAAGGTAGAAGTCATCCGCAAGGTATTTGCAGAGGATCGGGAAGAAGTCGATAAGATATTGAAGAATCTTGAGGTTACGTGTACTCAGCGTGGGGATGATGTTAATATGGCCATTTCAATTAAGAAGGCCTGGTTCAGTGTTTCCGGGCGACGGAAGCAGCGCTTGAATCTGCTTTGTCTGATTTCCGTTCCGGGAAAATACAGCATTGATCTGAAAACCTCGGGTGGCAGTATCTCGGTTGATGATATCGAGGGGGAGGTACGCGGTAAGACTTCCGGCGGCAGTTTGCATTTCGGCGATATAGAGGGGCCGGTTTGGGGTAGGACCTCAGGTGGCAGTATAACGCTTGCTGGTTGCATGGGTGCGGCTGATCTGAGAACTTCTGGGGGTAGCATAAACATCGGCGAAGTGGATGGGAAGGTCATTGCTGCTACCTCCGGCGGATCAATTCAGATCGACAAGGTTATGGGAAGTGTTAATGCGAAAACTTCCGCTGGTAGTATCACTGTGGAGGAGGTTACGGGTAAGATTGAGGCGAAGACTTCCGGAGGCACAGTCACTGCCAGGATCTCAGGACAGCCCAAAGCCGATAGCCAGCTGTCGACATCAGGAGGAAGCGTTGTTGTATACCTGGCGGATAACATAGCAGTTGATGTGGATGCTAAGACCAGTGGCGGCCGTATCAAGACCGACTTTCCGGTAACTGTCCAGGAAGAGCCAAGCAAAGACGAATTAAAGGCGAAAATAAACGGAGGCGGCCCCAAATTGCTTTTGCATACATCCGGAGGGAGTATTTACTTGCGAAGGTTGTAACCTGAAATTTTCTCGGCGGTTTATCTAAGTTTTTTCGCTGGGCATAGAGGATATCGATACCCGGAGAAAGCCTCGGGGAAGTTCGGTTTAATTCTGATCCTTGGTCAGGAGGGACAATGCAGAAATACCGGGAAGTGTAATCTATGAACAATCTGAAGAAGCTCTTTGTCTTCATGCGGCCCTTCCGGTGGCCACTCATTGCAGCGATGATACTCACCGGCTCCCTTACCATCATAGGTATGGCGCCGCCTCTCCTCATGCGAAGGCTGATCAACGATGTCGCAAGGGAGGGCAAATGGGGGTTGTTTCCACTTATTATAGCGCTCCTTTTCGCTGTACCGATACTTCGCGCATTGATCAATATCGCAAATGGCTTGACACTCAATAAGGTTAGCCTGGGAATTGTCGCGAACACACGAAAAAGGATGTTCGAGCATCTCATGCGTCTATCGATGCGGTTCTATAATGAGACCCCGGTTGGCAGCATAAATCAGAGGCTTATGGGGGACGTTGGCGCTATTTCCTCTGTTGCCACGGGCGGCATCGTTACCCTGTCTGCTGATCTCATTACTGTAGTCTTCGCGGTAGCCGTTATGCTGCGTTTGAGCTGGAGGCTTTCACTGCTTACATTTGCGCTTTTGCCCCTCTATCTCCTGAATTATCACCTTTTCTCAAAGCACATTCAGAGAACTAACGTTCAACTCCGATCGCATATGGACCATATCTCGTCGATGCTCCAGGAGCGTTTGAGCGCACATGAGCTGATACAGTCATATGGTCAGGAGAAGGCTGAGGCAACCCATTTCTCGTCTCAGGCAAAACAGGTTATGGCCACCGCAATTCGCGGTTCAGCTTATAACGTTTCGTTCAATCAGATTTCCGCATTCATAAACAAACTTGGCAATACACTTATATACTGCGCCGGGTGCTACTATTTCGTGAAGGGGTCAATGGACTACGGCGATGTCATTGCTTTCGCTGCATATGCAACTCAACTTCTCGGACCGATTGTCCGCTTCTCATCCGTAGCCAATCAGATTCTGCAGGCCGGCGTATCTGTGGACCGCATGAACGAGATCCTCGGCAGGGAACCTGCTATCACCGAAAGCCCTGACGCAGTATCGATAGAAGAGCTTCAGGGTGAGATAGGCATCAAGGCACTTACATTTCAGTATAAGGAAGGCAATCCGGTCCTGAAGGATGTCCATCTGGACATACCATCCGGTACACATCTGGCTGTCATCGGTCCGACTGGCGCCGGTCGCACCACACTTGCGATGCTCTTGAGGCGTTTTTACGATCCTGAAGGTGGAAAGATCGAAGTTGATGGCAGGGATATCCGGGAATATAGTCTTCGTGATTATCGCAGAACTCTCGCCCTCGTCTTACCTGAATCGACCATATTCGATGGGACTATCCGTGAAAACCTCTGTTATGGCAATCCCGGTGCATCTGAGGAATCTATGATAGAGATATCCGAGGCTGTGGGCCTTCATGATTTCGTGATGAGTCTGTCCAATGGATACGATACCCGGCTTGGAACTGGCGGTCTGAAGCTCTCTGCAGGCAACCAGCAGCGCATCGGGATCGCGAGGGCACTTATATCCGAACCGTTTATTCTAATTGTCGATGAAGCCACAGCGTCCCTGGACCCGGAATCGGCGCAGGCTGTCAATGATGCCATTCAGAGTGCTATGGAAGGCCGTACTTTCATCATAATTTTGAGTCGTGTGCTGATGGCAAAGGAAGCAGATCGCATCGTCGTAATGGATCAGGGTGAGGTCGTCGAGACAGGCACTTACGATAAGCTGATCTTTCAAGCGGACAGCCTTTATCGTGAGATATACAGGAAACAGTACGGCGAAGACCGTTTGCCGCCGTTAGAGGAGAGATAAAAGGATGGGGCTTGTCTGGCGGCTTATCAGGACACAGCTTAAAAGATACACGGGAACTCTGGTCATCGTCTTCTTAATAGCGGTCGCAGTATCGGCAACTCCTTATGGTTTCAGCTTCCTGGGGAAGTGGCTCGTGGACGAGGCCCTTCAGGTAACCGGCCCTCCGAAACCTAAAGCGACTGTGGAGACACCCGCGACCGTGGAAGCGAATGAAAAGCCCCTTTCCATCGAATGGAAGGCGAAAACAACGGATGAGAAACTCCGTCTTCTCGGGATATTCCTGTTTGCCAGTATCGGCATCCATGTGTTTGTAACTGGTCTGGGCACTCTGTCTGAAGTGCTGAAATCCCGTGTCAATAATCAGATGGTCTACGATATCAGGACTTCACTCCACGAGAAGATCGAGACCATGGACATGGGGTTCTTTGCGCGCGAACAGGTGGGACAATTCATGACGCGTGTGCTCGATGACGCAGGTGGAATCCCCGGGAACTTGACACAGCTTGTGATAAACTTCTTCACTCAGATCATTATGCTCGTGATGGGATCTGTCCTGCTGTTCAGACTTAACCCGAAGATGGCGCCGGTTGCACTTGCAGTGCTTCCTTTCTATGCCATCACGTGCCTGGTTTTTCTGCCGAAGATCAAGAGGAATACCGAGGAATTGCGAATAAGGGTAGCCGAATTGAACGGGTTTATGGTAGAGCGCCTCTCCAACGTGGAGACCATAAAGAACTATGCGCAGGAAGACCGCGAGCTGGGTAACTTCAGCCATATGCTTGACCGCAACATCGGTTTGAATCGTCATCAATACAGACTTAACCTTTTCTTCGGAACATTGACCACTATAATTACAGGTGTAGGCACACTCGCTGTCCTATTCCTGGGATTTCTTAACATCAAAGCTCAGAGGATGCAGCTCGGCGAGGCCCTTGCCTTCTATCAGGTGACCGCCCAGCTTTTTGTCCCGATCAGTGCATTGGTTGGCCTGACAGCCGTCGTTCAGACACTTCAGGTGCTTGGATCCCGCATATACAGTGTACTGGATACTCCTACGATAATGGAAGATGTACCAGATTCCATTGATCTCGAGGAAATCAGGGGGGACATTACGTTTGATCATGTCTCCCTGCGTTATGAGGAAGGTGGTCCGTTTGCGATTCAGGACATCAACCTTTCCATTCCGGCAGGCAAGACTGTCTGTATCGTTGGGCCGACAGGCTGCGGCAAAAGCACGCTTCTTACGACCCTTTCCCGGTTTTACGATCCAAGCGAGGGCGTGATCCGGCTTGATGGAGTGGACATACGGAAGATACCGATTAAGACACTTCGCCACGCAGTTGGGCATGTGCTCCACGAAACCCAGATATTTGCCGGTACGATCGCTGAGAACATAGGCTACGGCGCTCCTGATACAGACCAGGAGGAGATCGAAAGGGTAGCCCGCCTGGTTGGTCTTCACGAGTTTATCAAGAAGCAGCCGAAGGGCTATGAAACCCTGTTGGGCCGTGGAGGTATCACCCTCAGCACGGAGCAACTCGTCAGGTTGAGCATGGCAAGGGCGCTCGTGATGAACCCGACCGTCCTTATGATCGATGATACTTACTCAGCCATTGAGGAGGATGTCGAGAAGGAATTGCGGGCAGCTATACGGAGCAAGCTTGCCGATCATACCATTCTCATTTCCACCTCTCAGCTTTCCATCTGTGAAGATGCGGATATGATCATAGTCATGCAGAAAGGGCGCATCGCTCAGGTCGGCACTCACGAGGAACTATTGGCGACACCTGGTCTGTATCGGAGGATGTATATGCGGCAGATGGGACTCGAAAATCTCGATGCTGCGTAGAAAATTTTCAAGGGGAGGTTATAATGTCTCAGGAGCTTATTGTTAAGCCCGGAGCCAAAATCAAATTGGAGGATTATGACCCGGAGTACATAGGTAGTTTTAAAGGTAAGAATGAGGTAGAAGATCGGGAGATCAAAATCCATGAGCAGCTAAGTGAACTCCAGGAGTTGCTGTATGCGGGAAGTCAATATGGTCTCCTGATTGTCCTGCAAGCTATGGATACTGGTGGGAAAGATGGAACAATCAGGCGTGTGATGTCGGGGGTAAATCCCCAGGGCTGCGATGTCAGAAGCTTCAAGGTCCCATCGGCTGAAGAAGCCGCGCAGGATTTTCTGTGGCGCGCCCACAAGGTCACTCCCCCCAAAGGGAAGATCATAATTTTCAACCGCTCATACTATGAGGACGTACTTGTTGTTCGTGTGCACAACCTTGTTCCGAAGGAAGTGTGGAATGCACGGTATGAGCAAATCAATAATTTTGAGAGGATCTTGGTAGAAAATGGAACGGTTATCCTGAAATTCTTCCTGTATATTTCCAAAGAGGAACAGAAGAAGAGGCTCGAGGCGCGACTGGAGGATCCCTCAAAACTCTGGAAATTTTCCGAGTTAGACGTCCGTGAGCGGGCATATTGGGACGACTATATGGATGCTTACGAGGATGTCCTTAATAAATGCAGTAATGAGTGGGCACCGTGGTACGTAATCCCTGCCAACAAAAAATGGTACCGCGATCTGGTTGTTGGGGAAGCGATTGTAAAAACACTCAAAAACCTGAATATGAAATACCCGGAGCCGAAGATAGATCCTACAAAGATAAAGATCGATTAGGGGTGGCACGATATTTCCCCTTACTCAGAGCGGTTTCTTGCGGGCTTATTCTCGCCAAGTTGAAACGTCTCTTTCTTCTTCGGTAATGTCATAAAGTAAAACTCATTTGGTTCGAGAATAGACTCATTTTCATGCTTCATGGTGCCCTGAAAGGACATTGAAGTTTCAGTTGATAATGAGACTATTTCTTCTGTCTAAAGAGATAGCCACGATTAGACTCTGCCTTATAGGCCCTCAGCGGTCAGCTAACAGCAGTCAGCAAAGAAGCTGAAAGCTAAGGGCTGATTGCTGTTAGCTTATCTCGATTAGTATTGTTTTCAACCAAAAGGGGTATAACACAGATGCCAACGTGTTAGCGTTAGAGATTATATTTCCCTTTTCACTATATCAAAAAGACTATGAGTCTTAAGAAAAAGACATTCATAACCATATTTTCCGTTATTGGAGTATTGATCCTGCTTTATGTTTTTATCGTGAGCCCTCCTGGTATGAGATGGCTTGGGGGGGTGCTTGAGTCCCAGGCAAATTCAAGGGTTGCGGGTTCACTCTCTATAGGAAGAATGAGGGGTAACCTCTTCAGTTGGATCGAGCTTGAAAGGATCTCCATACACAACAAAGACGAAATATTTGACGGAATAGAGGGCCTCAATATCGCCAGGGTAAGGGTAGAGTACAGCATACCCGCAGTCCTCAGAAAAAGGCCGAATTTCAGGATCTGGATTGAGAAACCTGTGGTGAGATTGGTATCCTATGGAAATGAGAGTAACAACTGGCAAAGTCTGCTCGGATCACAGAAGGATTCAAGCGGTAAATCAACTGGTGCCATACCCCCGTATATACTTCCTTTAAGTCTCTCGGTCACGGGTCTAAGATCCTCCTTTGAGGACCGCATCAGAAATTTCTCAGCACAGGTTTCAGATGTGTCGGCTGATTGGCATGCAACGTTTGAACCTCTCGGGGGAGAAGCGACTGTGGATATAGGAAAAGTAGCCTTGGATTTCCCAGGCTACCGTGATTCCTCCTATTCTGGGTTTCTGAGGTTGAAGTTGGAGGAAGATATTTTCTATCTGCCGGAGATCGTGATCCGCTCATCCCACTCGGGAGTTTCGGCGTCAGGAAACTACGGCCCGCTCTCGGCACCGAAGTTGAGCTTCGACATCCGCTCCACAACGGACCTCGCTAAACTCTCCGGTACGCTGGAAGAACAGGAACCTTTTTCTGGCAAACTTACAGCCTCCGTTTCCATAAGTGGAACCACAGGGGATCCAAGAGCAAACTCCATCGTTGAGCTTTCGGGTTTTTCATACGGTCCGGCAATGGTGGAAAAGCTGAACCTTTCTGCAGATTGGGGAGGGAAAGTTCTCTATGTAAGGAATCTTGAGGCCAACCTTGCCAAGGGTACCCTTTCAGTTAAGGGGAATGTTGACCTCTCCGAAACACCTATAGGTTATGCCTTGGATGCCTCCTTCGCAGGGATAGAGCTCTCGGATGCCTTTAAATCTTTACCTTCTGTGGATCTTGGTGGGAGACTCCAGGGCAATGTCGCTGTAAGGGGTGAGGGCTATGGACCGGAGGGTCTGAAATTGAAGGGATATCTGAAGGGGAGAGGAATTGTCTCTTCAGGGAAAAAACTTGGGGATCTGGAAAGCTCGTTTTCATATCAGGGGGAGAGGCTTAGCCTTGCAGCGCAGCTTGCGGGGTTTGGTTTGAAGGCTTCCGGTTACCTTAAGGCAGATGGATCAATAAGTGTCTCAGCCTCGGCGATCTCCGATAATATCGTTGATCTATCGGATCTTGCCGGGACAGAGCTTGCGGGGAGCTTCAAAGCCGATGCCGTGATTGGGGGCAGACTCCCGTATCTCTCCATATCGGCGGAAGCGCTTGGGGATGATATACGGGCGGGAGAGGTCAGACTCGGACGCTTTGGGAGCACCTTCAGATATAATGGCAGAAAGAGGCACGCCCGGATCGAGCTTGCCGTCAATGATAGTGGCTTTGTAGCTGAGGGGGATTTCGATCTTGATCCTCCTGGCAGGATATCTTTCAATGCCTACGGTGAAGGCATTCCACTTACCGACCACCTCAGCCCGGAGAGGGAGCTCGCCGGGATGCTTGGTATACGGGCATCTGTGCAGGGCAGTTTCCAGGATCCTTCTGCCGATGCTTCTATATCCTTAGATAGCCTCCTCTGGAAGGGCCATCCCATTGGCGGATATCATAGCCATATAGACCTGCGTGGTAAAAAGGTCAATTTCAGACTTGCCTCTTCTGATTCGGTTCAGTTTCAGCTCGCCGGAGGAGTCTCGCTTGAAGGCGACCTGCCGCTCGAGCTTTCGGCAGATCTCGAAGGGTTTGATCTTTCACCTTTCATGATGGCTTTTAAGAAATCTGAAGCAGTGGGAAAACTGATGGGGAGCTTGTCTGCCAATATAAGGGCCTCTGGCCCTCTCCGCACCCCTGAGAACCTGGAAGGTGAACTCACTCTAAGCTCGCTAATGTTCGGTTTCGGGAATGACTTCCTGAGGACAACCGATGTTGGAAAGGTAAGGTTCGAGAAGGGAAGGGCCTTGTTCGAGCGAGTGGAGCTCAAGGGAGATGCAGGAAGGATCTCCGCATCGGGTTACATTGGCATAGGTAATGACAGCGAATTTCTGGTCGAGATAGAGAAATTCAGGATGTCTTCACTGGCCTTTTTCGGAGTCTGGATGGAAGATCTCGGGGGAGAGGTGGATTCCAAGTTTCACATATCTGGCAGTTCCTATCAACCTGATGTCTCCGGAAATGTGAGGCTTTCGAGGTTCTCGCGTCCTGAGCTAAGCTCAGATTTTTTGGAGTCTGACATAGGCTACGGTGGAGGTAAGCTCAATGTGTCTGCGAGGTGGAACCAGGGCAAAAGGGATGTTTTGGTCGCAGACGTGAGCTCTCGTACGGCCGGGAAAGAGGCTCAAAGGCCACTCCTCGAAGGTTCGGTGATGCTGGACAGCCTCAGTTTGAAGTTCATCAGGATGTTTCTTCCTGATTCCCCGGAGGATCTCGATTGCGTCGTTTCAGGTTCCGTAAGGTGGGAGGAAGTTCCCGGATCGCCATTTGGGAGTAGCGGAGAGCTTAGCTTGGATAGGCTCGTCCTCAGCCATAGAAGAGGAAAACTCTATAACCCCGGTCGGATAATTGTACTATGGGATGGCCGGAAGGTTTCTTTTGATTCCTTCAGGATGAGCCTCTCAGCAGGAGGAGATCTCGGAATTACGGGATCGGTACTTTCTGACGGGGAGTCCGATCTTTCGGCCCTGGCGAGAGAGGTCGATGTCGGCTTTTTCGGCGAGCTTTTCGGCCTGAGAGAAGAAGTCGGCGGGAAATTCGATCTGGAGCTTGCCCTGGGAGGAGACATCTATAACCCTGAGGCCAGTGTTACCTGGCTATGGTCAGGTAAGAAGCTCTTCGGTGCGGACTTGGATACTCTGTCCGGCTCTGCAAGATATGCATCCGATATGGTTGATCTGGATGAACTTGGAATATATGTACATGGGCAGAAGCTCATAGCATCCGGGGTTATCCCCATAGACTATAAGAGCGGGATTTCCGAAAGGGTAGCCAATTTGGTCGTTAAGGCGGACGGCATCAATATAGGCTTCCTTAAGGGTCTTTCAAAGGATATAAAATCTCTTTCCGGAAAACTCTACATGGATCTGAAACTCGAAGGTCCGCTTGTGGCTTTGAAACCCTATGGGGACATTGAGCTCGTAGATTTGAGCCTTGCGTTGAAGGATTTAAGATCTGAAATATTGCTCGGACGGTTTCTGGCCAGAAGCAACGGAAGTGAGCTATCTTTTTCGACCAAGGATGGGAGGATAGGAAAGGGTGAGTTTGGACTTAAAGGGAGGACCTCACTGGGACCTGTGGGCCTGGAATCTTTCTTTGTGGAATCGGAATTTAAGGAGGCGAATTTCAACTTACCCAGGACAGCAAATCTAAGTTTGAACGGTGGGGTTGTCTGGCAAGGAGATATGAAGAGCTCGATCCTCTCAGGGAAGTTATCATTCTTGAGGAGTGAGTTTACAAGATCTCTTGATCTTGCGACGATAAGGAAGCTCATCCAGGGGACAACACGTCCCCCATCCAGGAATCCTTTTCTTGT
>CAZTBA010000229.1:0-10035 GCA_964611725.1 uncultured bacterium | reverse complement strand
GGATGAAGTCATCGTCCCGCCTTATACCTTCCTTTCCACAGCTACCAGCGTCCTCATGCAAAATGCGATCCCGGTCTTTGCGGATATCGAGCCGGAAACCGGCGGACTCGACCCGGAGGCTTTGCGGCATCGGATTACACCTCGAACTAGGGCGGTTATGGTGGTACATATGAACGGATATCCGGCGGATATGGATGGCCTGACGGGTGTCGCTAAGGAACACAATCTTGTTGTCATCGAAGACTGTTCCCATGCCCACGGAGCCGAGTATAAGGGGAGAAAGGTTGGGACGATAGGCGAGCTCGGTGTATTCAGCTTCCAGCAGAAGAAGAACCTTTCCCTGGGTGAAGGAGGGATGGTGATTACCAGCAACAGAGATCTTGCCCAAAAGGCCAGGGCGTTCTCCAATTTCGGTGACGTACCACTGGCGTACAATTACCGCATGACGGAGCTGCATGCCGCTATCGGGCGCGTTCGCCTTGCCAGGCTGGATCGAGAGAACGAGCGACGGGGGGAGAATGCGGAATACCTTCAAAGCCATCTGTCCGGTCTGCCCGGGATTTACCCGCAGAAACCCCGTGAAGGGACAAAGGCAGTCTATTACAATTATGTCATCAAGTATTTTGAGGAAGAACTCGGTGTAACAAGGGAAAACTTTGTCGCAGCTTTGATAGCTGAGGGCATCCCGGTTCCTTCACCCCATGGTTTGATCTATTTTCCTCTGTACCGACACCACACTTTCAAGATCAGGAGCGCATACGGACAGGGATGTCCTTTCGAGTGCCCACTCCAAAGGGCGCTTCCCGAAGAGAAGCCGCGATACGAGGATGGGATCTGCCCGGTGGCAGAGGAAATCTGCGATAGGAGAAACATTGAGATCAAAATCCACCCTCCGGCAACCCCGGATGACATGGCGGATATTGTCGAAGCTTTCAGGAAAGTAATTGACAACATTGAAGAGCTTAAGTCAAGTTGTGCGAAATCTCATTGACCAAATTTTAATAAAGGGCAGTGCGGAATAATCGGCTGGTCGGCCTATTTTATGGAGTAAAATACGCTTTTGGGAGACACCCTACCGGGGCGTCTCTACGCTGAAACGGAGTCAGGAGGAACATCCTGTTTCGTGAATGCGAATTGCTATCAGTATAGTTCCATTGATAAGCATTTGTTAAAACTGTTTGAAAAATTGTGTGGAAAAGATTATCTTAGGGTGAACACGCTGCTAAAGGATAATGTGGGGTAAGTTATACTGAGCGCAATTTGAATCTTGATGATTGTACGATGGAACCTTGTTATAGGTTGTTCCTGCGATAATGTAGGAGCGACCGGGGAGGTGCCTCCGCCAAGGTTTATGCAATCTCCAAGAACTGAAATGCGTCTGGTATACAATTCAACTGGAGGGCAGTTATGGGAAAGGTGATCCGTGTGACGGTTTGGAACGAGTTCCGCCATGAGAAAAGCAACGAGAAGATAGCAAAGATATATCCGAAGGGAATGCATGAGGCAATCGCCTCATATCTCCGCTCCCGTCCGGGAGTCAAGGCTGCGACGGCTACTCTCGATGAGCCGGACCACGGCCTGACGGATAAGGTCCTGGCCGGTACGGACGTGCTTATCTGGTGGGGGCACATGGCCCACGGTGAAGTCCGTGACGATATCGTCGAAAAGGTCCAAAACCGCGTCCTGGAGGGCATGGGCCTTATCGTCCTCCATTCCGGCCATTTCTCCAAGATCTTCCGCAAGCTTATGGGTACCACATGCAATCTGAAATGGCGGGAGATCGGTGATAAGGAAAGGCTGTGGGTAGTGGAGCCTGGCCATCCGATAGTCGACGGTTTCGGAGAATATATAGAGATTGAACGTACGGAGATGTATGGTGAGCGGTTCGATATACCGCAACCTGATCAACTGGTTTTCATAAGCTGGTTTGAGGGAGGCGAGGTTTTCAGGAGCGGGTGTTGTTTTTACAGGGGCAAGGGAAAGATCTTCTATTTCCGCCCTGGCCATGAAACCTATCCCATATATCACAATCCCGATGTGCTGAAAGTGATCGGAAATGCCGTGAAATGGGCCGCCGCAACGGATGGCTCGGAGGTTAACTTCGGGAACGTCAAACCGCTTGAACCGGTTGAGCCGAAGGAGTAAAATTCGCTGTTCGGAAGGGGGGAGCTGTGTCAACGGACTCTCCCCTCATATAAGTAATTTTGGGGAAGCTTCTGTTAATTTTTCGTAGGCGTTCAGCTCTCAGCTTTTGCTGACAGCCGATCGCTGACTGCTTAAGATTTCTCATTGCTTCGAGAGTTTGGGCGATTCTCTAAACAATAGAAAATACCAAAGAGCATTTTAAAGATCACTTATATTTGGTTATGCTGTGCAATTCGAATCTTGAGAACTCGTAGGATGGGACCCCGGTATAAATTGTTCCCGTGACAATGTGGGGGCGGGGCAACCGGCGGTCACATTCGTCAAGGTGTATGAAATTCCCAGGGGCTGAGAAGCTTCTGGTGTAAGTCGATCAAGACCAGTTAAGTCATCCCTCGCCATCCCGGTTGTAGCAGGGCAGTGGGAGCTGCTTCTGTAGAATAGACAGACAAACGGAATTCAAGAATGAAGGGTGGAGGATGGAGGATATAGAAAGATGCCATCCGAATGTCCTCATTATCTTCACCGATCAGCAGCGGTGTGACACGGTAGGGGTGTATGGCGGTCCTATGGATCTGACCCCCAATCTGGATGCCATGGCGCGCCGCGGGGTCAGGTTTGAGATGGCTATCACCAATCAGCCGGTTTGCGGCCCTGCCCGGGCCTGTCTGCAGACAGGTCAGTATGCCACAACTCACGGCGTCTGGAAAAATGGTATAGGTCTCAATGCCCGGGATGACACCGTTGCCCACCGTTTCAGCAAGGCAGGTTATGAAGTGGGATACATCGGAAAGTGGCACCTCTCTCCCTGGGAGCTTGGGCACGGATATGTGCCTCCGGAATACAGGGCCGGATTCGATGGGCTCTGGGAGGCCTCCAATGTCCTGGAGTTCACCTCCAAACCCTACGACACAGCCATATATGATGCCGAAGGGAATGAGATCCGCCTTTCGGGTTACAGGGTAGACGCGATAACGGACCGTACCATCGATTTTCTGAAACAGGAACACGGTCGTCCTTTTTTCCTTTTTGTTTCCTATGTAGAGCCACATCATCAGAACGACATGCACAGGTTTGTTGCTCCCGATGGATATACGGAGAGGTTTGGCAATCCGTTTGTGCCTCACGATTTGCGGCCTTTTCCCGGTGACTGGCAGGCACAGCTCCCTGACTATTACGGCTGCATCGCGCGTATCGACGAATGCCTGGGTGAGATCTTAAAGACATTGTATGAGCGGGGGTTCTGGGAAAATACTATCGTTGCATTTCTCTCGGATCATGGCTGTCACTTCCGTACCCGGAACTCAGAGTATAAACGGAGCTGCCACGAGGGTTCCGTCCGGGTCCCATTTGTGGTTCGTGGTCCGGGTTTCAACCGGTCCATGGTGGTGCCTGAATTGGTGAGCCTGGTTGACATCCCGCCGACTCTGCTCGAAGCTGCGGACATCCCTGTCCCGGAAACGATGCAGGGAAGAAGCGCCATGTCTCTCCTGAAGCGGGAAGTCGATGACTGGAGGAACGAGGCCTTCATCCAGATAAGTGAGTCACAGGTGGCGCGTGCCATACGGACGGAACGGTGGAAGTATTGCGTAGTTGCCCCCGACAAAGATGGCGCTCGGGATCAGGCAAGTGAGGTTTACATGGAATACCAGATGTACGATCTCTATGCCGACCCGTACGAGCTGGTCAACCTTGCAGGACGAACCGAATATCGCGATGTGGCAAAGCAGCTCCGTGAACGCCTGATATATCGTATGGTTGAAGCAGGCGAGCTGGAGCCCAGGATAATTGAAGCTCAGTTTTACCCGTGATAAATAAGGTTGCTGTCCGGAAAGGAGGGATTGCTGAAATCAAGGGAAAGGGTGCTTACGGCATTGAACCACGGTGAACCGGACCGGGTTCCGATAGATTTTTCCGGGCATCGGTCATCCGGAATCAGTGCCATTGCCTATTCGAAATTGCGGAGGTTCCTCGGACTGGAGCCAGGACCCGTCCGCGTGTACGATCCCATCCAGCAGTTGGCCATCGTTGATGAGGATATCCTAGACCGGTTCGGAGTGGATACGATTGAGCTGGGAAGGGCATTTGCTCTGGATGACGACTCGTGGGCGGACTGGGTGTTGCCCGACGGTGCGCCGTGCCAGATGCCGGTGTGGGCACTGCCCGAGCGCGGCGATGGGGAGTGGATCATACGGTCGAAGACGGGTAGGGTTATTGCTCGTATGCCCGATGGTGCCCTCTACTTTGAGCAGGCATACTTTCCCTTCGCGGAAGAGGACGATCTCGATGCCATCCCTGAGGCCATGGACGAATGCATGTGGACGGCCATTCCCACGCCGTCCGGCCCGCTGGCGGCAGGCCCCGGGGGACGCAATTTGCTTGCGGAAGGTGCAAGGGCACTGAGGGAAAATACGGACAGGGCCATCCTCGGATTATTCGGGGGGAATCTGTTGGAGATCGGGCAGTTTCTGTTCAGGAACGACAACTTCTTCATGCTACTTGCCAGCGATCCGAAGAAAGCTCACTTGTTCCTTGATAAGCTTCTGGAGATCCATCTGTCCAACCTTGAGCAGTTCCTGGGATCTGTCGGGGAATATATAGATGTCATAGTCTTCGGGGATGACCTCGGGATGCAGACCGGACCGCAAATTTCCCCGACGATGTACCGCGAATTTTTCAAGCCAAGACATAAGGTCATGTGGAACCGAGCGAAGGAACTGGCTGACGTAAAGGTGATGCTCCATAGCTGCGGGGGAATCCGTGAACTGATTCCGGACCTTATAGAAGCGGGCCTCGAGGCCGTAAATCCGGTTCAGATATCCTGCGCGGGGATGGATGCGGCGGAGTTGAAGAAGGAGTTCGGAAGGGATTTCACATTCTGGGGTGGAGGTTGTGATACGCAGTCCATTCTGCCGGATGGGACACCCGATATGGTCGCAAAACATGTAAAGGAACAGATAGAGATATTAAGTCCCGGGGGCGGTTTCGTATTTCAACAGGTCCACAATATTATGGCAAACGTACCTCCGGAAAACATTGTGGCCATGTTTGAGGCAGTAAATGGAGCAGTATAGTGGTTTCCGGATAACGGGTTGCGGTTGATATGTTTTTTGAGAGGGATGGTAATGGTTGGACCTTCTGAAGAAAAGACCGGAAAGCTCGATGGTATGGCCGTACGGGTAAACATCGGGGGGCCAGAATATGAAGACCATGAAGGTCGTCTCTGGGAAGGGGATAAGGGATATCATAAAGGCTCCTGGGGCTGCCTCGATATGGCTACTACCGATGTCCTGAGCACCGCCGATCCGATCGAAGGCACCGAAGATCCCCTGCTTTTCCAGACGGTTCGGATGGGCGAGGAGATGCATTATCGATTCGATCTGCCGAACGGGACGTATCGCGTGCGCATACTTTTCGCCGAGATCTACTGGGAATCGAGCGATGCTGAACAACAGGATGTCTATGTCCAGGGGAGGAAGGTGCTGCGCAGCTTCAACATCTTTGATGATACGGGGCACGATGTCGCCATGGAGAAGAGCTTTACCGTCAAGGTGACCAAGGGTTCCCTTGATGTTCGCTTCGTTGGAATTTCACTTCCGATGCATTCGGGCGCACGGGCCTGCGGTATAGAGGTTGAATCGATTCGCAGCAGATAGAGATTGGAGGAAGAACATGTCTTCCGTAGATGGAGGCCGGGTTGGGTCAGAAGGACCGCTCAACGTAATCCTCGTATCCTTTGACACGCTGCGCCGGGACTATGTCCATGCATACGGACATCCGAAAGCGCTATCACCGACTATGGATAAACTTGCCACAGAGGGGACGCTTTTCGAGAATGCTGTGGTCAATTGCGGCTGGACCTTGCCCCAGCACATGACACTCGTTACCGGATTATTTCCTGTTAAACACCGCATTATCTTCCTTCGCAGGCGATGCCGTCTGAGGGAACGCTACAGGACCTTAGCTGAGATTTTCCGGGAGAGCGGCTATCTCACATTTGGCTTCGGAAACCAGAATGCCTACGGCGGAGGCTGGAGGTATGGTTTCTATCGCGGGATGTCCCACTACACGACGATATTCCCATTCAATAATATGATGGAACAAGCGGTGGAACCCGTAATCGGATGCCTTCGGCTGGTGGGTTCCAGGCCGTTCTTCATGTACATACATACCAACGACACCCATGAGCCCTTCGCTGCGAGCGAACCTTTCGGATCCAAGTGGGGCTCGAGTTACCAGAACAAGTATGAGGGGGAAGTAACCTACGTGGACCACTATTTCGGTCTTATTCTGGAGGAGCTCAAACGCCTGAACCTCTATGAGCGCACCTTAATAGTGGTCACTTCGGACCATGGCTCCGAGTTCAGGGAACACGGTTTTCTCGAGAAGAAACTGAACCTCTATGAAGAGATCAGCCAGATTCCCCTGATCATGACTCTGTCAGATGTGCTCCCGGCAGGCAGGAGGGTGCCCGGGCTATGCCAGACGGCGGACATCCCTGCCACCATACTTGACATCTGTGGTTTGACATCGCCGGATGAGATGGATGGTCGAAGTCTTCTCCCCCGTATTGCCAGCGAAGATACTGAAGCACCTGAGATCATCTTCGCTCACACCCTCCACGAGGTCATGTATCGATACGAGCACTTTTCAGCACGATCGGAGCAGTACAAATTCATCCGGACCGTTCCGTTCTCCCCGCATCCGGAGAGGATGAAGGGAAACATCGGTGAGAGGTTTGCACGTTTGTCGGAGGTTGCACTGCTCAAGAATGGCGTATGGCGTGAGCTTTATGATCTCAAGGCGGACCCCGGAGAGAAAGCCAACACCATTGGATCAGAGCCGGGAATCGCGCGTGAGCTGGAAAGGAAGCTGGACAGGTGGATAGGTTCCCTTGGATACATACCGCGTAAGAGCGGAATGGAATCACCCGCTTAGATGGCTTCGATGCCACAATGGAGGGTGTAACCTGAACCGGAGGAATGATTGCCAGTTCCAAAAAAAGGAAAGCGGCTCTGTAGCCGCTTTCCATATAAAGGGTCGGTCCTGGCGAGTTCGCTTCTTGGGAAATTTCGAAGGCGTTTTATAGTCGCCCTTGGTGTGTTGTCCTCGCTACCTTCGCATGAAGGGTCACGGCGATTATCCTCAACCTCGGGGGACGACCTTCATCGCTATTGTTTTAAGTAGCTCCCAGTTAGGACCCTTCGATTATTGACATTCGTAAACTTGCTCTACCTTAACCGGGTTTCTTTTGTTTATGTCGCTCATTTAAGAGTATAAGCAATTTCCATTCCAATTTCGAAAATGTGTGAGTAATTTCACTATAAGATATTGTTTAATAGTAATATAATTTTATAGAAGAAAAACCGGAATTCGGAAAATTGTCTCCCCGGAATGTCTAATATTCGACACATCAAGTAGAAAGAAGTGTCCAGGATTAAACATTTCTATGAAGTAAATTACTATCACTTGCGGTAGCAGCGGACAACCTGCTTTCGCAATTTTGAAGAGACAACTATGGAAAACAGCTATGTGCTCGACATAGTTGAAGACAGCAGTGTATTGGAGGAAGTTATCGATATTTTTAAGACTATCGATGAATGCTTGAGGAAAGGTTACAACCGCAAGCAAGCTGTGAAGGTAATCAGGGAAAAGGGGAATCCCGGTAGAAAGATCGATAGCATGGGCCTTGCCAAGCTCAGACGGCTCCATCAGATCCTTTTTGAGGAGGCCATCAGAGCGGGAAAGGAGAGATTTGGCGGCAGTTTCGCTGTTGCTGTTCTGAGACGGAGTGTGGATAATACATTCGAACACATGAAGAAGAATGTGTGCTCAAATCCCGTTGTATTTTGCAATAGAAATAGCTGTGATTATTATGATCCGGAATGTGTGAGTAGGAAGATAAAAGGTCAGATCGACAGTCTCATATCGGAAATTTTTGCCCCGAGTTCGGCTGATTCCTGGACGCAATCGAAGGTAACATGGTAGAGTCCGGAAGTATCTGGTACTGAACAACCGGATGCGGTCTTGAAGACGGGGGTGTAGTCACGGGGAGATCCGGGGCTGCTTTATTCAGTTTAAAGGGGGTGGGATGAGCCGGAAACAGTATGGCTTGATATTGGCGCTATTACTGATCATCATTACCCCCGGGCTAAGCAGCGCTGAGGATACCGACTTAATTGCGATTGGTTTCCGGGCGGGTGTATCGGCAGTAGAACGGAATGAAGATTTTGAGCAGTACGAAATCTTTGCACGCTGCGGGTTGCCATGGAGCTGGTCGTGGCCCCGGAGCTGGATAATTAGCACAAGGCTTAACACAACCGCTGGAGTTCTCAGAGGAGGGGAAGAAACGGGCTTTGTCGGCTCAGCCGGACCGGGTATCGCCCTGAGCAGCCCGGAAGGACAAATATCTCTGGATGCGGGTAGCAGAGCTACACTTCTGAACGAAGGCAAATTCGGGCGCCAGACCATTGGGGGGAAATTCCACTTTACCAGTCACATTGGCATGAGATTTCAGCTCGCACGGCATCTGGGTGTGGGTTATCGATACCAACATATGTCCAATGCGGGCATCAACAAACGAAATCCAGGATTGAATATGCACATGTTCGGGCTAAGCTACCTCTTCTGAAACGTTTCGATCCCGATTTGCCCGGAAGATAGTGTGATATCTGTTATAGAAGTGGACAAACCTTTTATGCGGGGGTGCAGGATGCGCAGTGCGCTTTGCTTTTTGGGGGGCCTATTGGCCCTATTTTTCGGGTTCAGATGTGTTGCAGTCTTTGAAGGTTCACGGGAGAGAAGCACTGAAGCATTCGAATTCGCCCTGATCGGCGATTTGCCCAGGATAGGGGACGGGGATATAGAGCCGACACTCGAACCATTTATGAATTTGCGGGATGAGATAAACGCGGATGGAAACATAAAGTTTGTTATACACGACGGTGATTTCAAGTCCGGCGGGGTTCCCTGTACTGACGAGAGCTTTTACAGGTGGTATGACATCTGCAACTCTTTCAATGCCCCGTTTCTCTTCGCTGTCGGTGACAATGAATGGACCGACTGTCACAGGGAAAGTTGTGGAAGCTACGATCCTGCGGAAAGGCTCGATAAACTGCGTGAAATATTCTATTCGACCCCCGAGAGTCTTGGCGGACGGAAGTTGGTTGTTGAACGTCAGAGTGATAACCCGGGCAATCCGGATTATAGCATATTCAGCGAAAACTTTCGCTGGGTTTACGGGGGTGTGCTATTTGTAGTTCTCAATGTTCAGGGTAGTAACAACAATCTGGGACGTACCCCGGAGATGGATGAGGAATATTATCTGCGTAATGAAGCTGTTAACGTATTTCTGCAGGAATCATTCAGATTAGCTGAGGAGAATGGTTACCCTGGAATCGTGATCACCATTCAGGCCAATCCGAGGTTTGAAAGGCCACCGAAAGAGCGCACAGCCTACAATGATTTTCTATCAGTTCTGGAAAAAGGGACTGTGGATTTCGGCAAACCTGTTATTCTTGTACATGGCGACAGCCATTATTTTCGTATTGACAAACCGATGAGAAGCTCTGTAAGCAAACGTCGCATAGAAAACTTCACGAGAGTTGAGACTTTCGGAACCCCGGACCGCCATTGGATCCGGGCAAAGGTCGATCTCAATGATCCGGATATATTTAGTTTCAGACAGGAAATAGTGGACAAAAACCTTATTGATCACAAAGGTTCAGAGTAAGCAGTTCTTACGCAGCTTTTGCTGCTTGCCCCTAAGACCTCACCCCCATCCCCTCTCCGCCCGCGGAGAGGGGGGATTTAACGCTTGCCCGGGGAGGAGACAGGAGTTAAACGTTTGGTGTGAATAATTCTATTTGACAAAAAGGCATCCACAGATTAGAG
>CAZTBA010000228.1:0-10082 GCA_964611725.1 uncultured bacterium | reverse complement strand
GAAATAGATGCAGCTCGATACGGAAGCTTTCGATCAATCCTTTCCGTCCCACCTCACATGAAGGATACAGGGTGCATATGTCTCCCCTATTAACTCACACACGAGCTGACCGATAACATTGTAAATAGCGATCTTCACATGAGATCGCTTAGCAATATTGAACGAAATCTTCGTGGTCGCATTGAAAGGATTTGGGTAATTCTGAAAAAGCGAGACGGCTGATGGTAGATTTGCAGTAAGGTGTTCTCCAACAGCAGTAGCAGGTGAAAGAACTACACCACCTTCGCGGTAGACAGCTAATCCACCACTATCAGTGCCGACCCATATGTTGTTCCATTTATCAATGGTAAGGGTATTGACCCGGTCATCAGGCAGCCTGGAGTTGGACTTCTTATACACTGTCCAATTCTCTCCATCAAACTTGACTAACCCAGCACCCTGCAAAGACCCCTGAACGCGTTCTACAGCCCCAATCCATATGTTGTTGCATCCATCAACGGCAAGGGAATTGATCCAGTTACTCGGTAGACCGGAGTTAGATTCGTCATATACCTTCCAGCTCTCGCCGTCAAACCTGGCCAGACCACTGCCATCAGTGCCGATCCACACGTTTTCTCTCCCGTCAATAGCAAGACGTGGGATATTGTTACTTGGCAAATCGGAGTTAGATCTGTCATACACTGCCCAGTCCAATTCATCAAACTTGGCCAAGCCACTATCAGTTCCGATCCATATGTTGTTGCATCCATCAACGGCAAGGGAATTGACCCAGTCACTCGGCAGACTGGAGTTGGATTCGTTATGCACCTTCCAGCTCTCGCCGTCAAACTTGGCTAACCCAGCACCCTGCAAAGACGACCACTGATCGCGTTCTACAGCCCCAATCCATATGTTCCACTGCCTGTCAATAGCGAGAGCATTGACAATGTTACCCGGCAACCCAGACTCAGATGCTTCATACACTGTCCAATCATCAGTTCCATCAAACTTAACCAAGGCACTGCCGAACATAGTCAGGTGTCCCCCGTATTCAACAGTAGTTCCAATCCATACGTTGTCCCATCCATCAATGACGAGGGAACTGGCTGAGTTAATCGGCACGCCGGAGGTGGTCTCGTTATACATTGTCCAGTTTATCCCGTCAAACTTGGCTAAGCCAAAGCCACATCCATAGGAACTACCAATTCCCATCCATACATTCCCCTGTCCATCAACGGCAAGAGACCACACGCGGTTACTCGACAGACTGGGGTTAGATATTTCATACGCTGTCCAGCTTTCTCCGTCAAACTTAGCCAACCCTGTCCAGCTTTCTCTTTCGAACTGAGCCCAGGACCCCCGATTATTCCCAATCCATATATTGTCCTGGGAATCTACAGCAACAGCACTAACGTCGTCACCCAACAATCCGGAGTTATCTTTGTCGTAGACCGTCCAACTCTCTCCGTCAAATTTAGCCAAACCATCATAATAAGTCCCAATCCATATGTCACCTTTCATATCAGCGGCAAGAGAGCTGACATTGTTACTCGGCAGGCCGGTGCTAGACTGGTTATACACTGTCCAATTTTCCCCATCAAACTTGGTTAAACCACTATTGGTTCCGATCCATATGTTGTTCCAGCCATCAACGGCAAGCGAACTAACCCGGTCACTCGGCAGACCCGAGTTAGACATGTTATATGTCATCCAGTTTACTCCATCAAACTTGGCCAAGCCAACACCTGGGTAGCCACCAACCCCGACCCATATATTCTGCTGCTCATCAACAAGAAGAGTATTAATATTGTTGTCGGGTAGTTCTGAATTACTCGTCTTATACACTGTCCAATCTACTCCATCAAACTTGGCTAAACCATATTGAGTGCCAATCCATACATCCCCTTGTCCATCAACGGCAAGAGAGGTAATCTGGTTAGACAGCAGCTCAGAATTACTTGATTTATACACTATCCAGTAGGATTCATCAAACCGAACCAACCCATTTTCGGTTCCAATCCACAGATCTCCTTGTCCATCAACAGCAAGGGCCTTGATCGAGTTATCCGGCAGACCGGAGTTACCTCTGTTGCAGAAGGCCATCTCGCCTGTGGCCTTGTTCAATTTTATGAGTCCCCCTTCTGTCCCAATCCACAGATACTCCCTATCATCTGCAAGAGCCTGGATATTTATGTTAGAGGTGAAATTCATCCACTCGGAGCTTTTATCGGTGGTTTGCGACACGCTAATAAGATTCCCTATCAGGGTTTCAGACTGATTGCCAGATATGTCCACTGCAGACACGTATATCTTAAAGTCTGAAACTGCCTCAGGTTTCCAGCAGCCTCGGTAAAGGTACTCCCCCGGGGAACCTTTCCAGGAAGGATCCTTAACAAGAAATATCTCCGACACGACAGAATCTCCAAGACCTGCCTTAATCATGGCTTTTACATCAACAGGGCCCCCGTCGCGCACAGAACATGCGATTGCCAGAGAGTCGCCTACCCCTACGTCCTTGTCTATCCAATAGGTGATGATATCTGGAGGTGTCATATCTGTTCCGGCGATGTGAACTATCAGGCTATCTCTCCACTCAAATCCGTCCGAACCCATGCAAATGTGGAAATCTATGTCATGCTCGGAAGGAGTGTCAGACGCGACAATGAATTCTGTTAAGTCCCAATGCTGTGACATAGCCTCCTTGATCTCGCCAGGAAGAACTCTCCCAAGGTTGAGAATGACAGGTTGAAAGCTATTTCCCGGATTCACGAACGGATCATCGGTAGAAACTGTAGCAGACAGGGATGTATGCAGCAGATCTGTCCAATTCTTTATCCGGAACTTCAAGCGTAGCAAATCCCCAGGTTCGGCTGAGTTATCCAGTGATACCCATTTTTTCAGCTTTTCATATCTCTCAAAGACGTAGTCAAACACCTCAATCCCTTGAGGAATAGTTATGAATGCTGATATAGTTCCGTTCTCCCCGTGAATTCCATCAATAGACATATCTGAGACAACCAGCTTCCAGCTCTGGTGATCCTGCAGAAACTGAGTACTTCTCTCCCATTTGCTCGAAGGATTTGTGCTTTCAGAGAACGATGTGAATCTCGTACCATCAAAGGGATCTGTTGAATCACCAGTGTTTCCGCCGTGTGCGGTTCTGTACATTTCGTCGTGTGCCCAGAAATCGAGATTATCTTCTCCATTTACAGGATCTGGTTCTTTGCCAAGGGGATAGCCTGCATCCCTATACCTCCCATCGGCACACTCAAGGTCGATATTCCGACATAAATGGCTGCTTCCCGTTATATGCCAGATTAACAGTCCGCTTCCGGGGATGTTTCTGTCATAATATGATACGGAACGATCCCTGTTAGAAATCAGATAATACTCATCATCAGAGAGTGGGATTTTGTAAACCTCCCCTCCTTGGAAAGTGGGTAAAATCGAGACATTTCCGGACTGGGTTACTACCTCGAGCCTCTCATTGTCAACACCTATCCAACCAAGCTTCTCAAGGCTGTATGCACAGAATGGATTAGGACCATCGTTTCCATTCCATCCCCATGCGCCGTGACCCATTATACCCCAAGCACCTGTCCCTGCCAGGTCCTTCTCCGGAAGCTCTTCTGAATTAAGGTTGTAAAGGTCACCAAGTCCCAGAAGGTGTCCGAACTCATGGCACATTGCTCCGACAAGCCTCGGGAAACTCGCCGATTCTTGAACTGTCCCTAACGTTATCTCTATCCTGTCACCCGAAGCACCTGTATCGGAACTTATAAAATCAGCACTTCCAAGTCCAAGATCAGCTATGCCAAGAGCTTCCCCGAAAGGTATGAAGCCAGAAGGCACCCTGAGGAAGTTCACAAACACAACATCAACGTATCCGTCATCATCACCCGAATTCGGAATACCATCCGGACCATCATTGTCAAAGCTGCCGAAATCAACATCGGAATCGACTTTCTCCAGAATCTCCCTTACAGCCTGACCATAAGCAAGGTCGTATCCATTGATGTAGTAGCTTGGTGGGTGATCTGAAACATAGAGCTTTTCAAGGACTTCACCATCCACCTTTAGCTGTCCGCAGGACATCTCATGATAAAAGTGGGAAAAGCTTCCGGGAAGGTCGATATTGAATATATCCTCAGAGTAGGATGGTGGAGAGGTTATATCTGGGAATTCCCCAGTAAACTTCACGGATATGGCAAGTGCCCTAATATATCCTTTCGTTGGAAGGTTACCGACGCTGGCTATCTTGGCGCAGCCTTGTTCACAAGTAGTCTCTTCCCCACAGACAAAGAGATCCCTGCCGGAGACTCTGGAGATCCCTATTGAGAGAAAGTACACTGCTATGAACATAACTGACACTAATGATCTCTTCAGCATTTCAGGTCTCTTCCTACCCCTATCGAGTTGGAGAACTTACCTTTGAGATGTGCTGAGTATAAACTTACGATGAGGGGCTATGACTACAGGATCAATTAGGTTAAAGAAAAGACCCCATCCTATAATCCCTCTCTCTGACAAATCTACAATCTGAAAAATTTCATAGCTGTGATTTAATGAGAGGAGTTTCATATCTCTGCTACCCTCGTTCACAAAGTCGATACTGATCTTCAACTCTTCTCTTGGTCGGTAGGACTCCTTGTCAGTTGCCACGACCACATTCCCTTTTCCTGGATCTTCTTCCTTCTCAGAATCCAAGAGGCATCCTGTTATCATGGATATGGAAAGGAATGTTACACAAAGGAGACTCCCTATGGTCCTCATCGTTCATCACTTTCCATAATGCTGGTTCGATCCTCAAACAGCTTTACCCAAGGCCTCTCTCTTACCATCTTGAGGAGGTTCCCTGAAGCCCCTATCGCGGTCATGAAAGCGGATACAGTCTACCTGTTCACCAATATATGCAAGATTTTCCATTGGTCAAGCTTATTTTACTTGACAGATTATTTTTGGTGTGCCATATTCCCTCGAATTGCGGTTGTGTTGACTATATAAAGGCAAAATAATGCTGTTTTCGAATATTTTGAGAGCAGGGGTAGGGAGGGGGTGGCGATAACGGTAAAAACCGGCGGTTAGAATATATCATATGAGATTCGGCCAGAGAAATAAAGAAGAAGGAATAAGATAATGAAGAGTATCTCAGGTAAAAAGGCAAATGGCAATGGGTAAAGTGGAGGATACAGCAATCAGACAGTTCTGCAGGGTTGTGGAAAAATTCCGCAGAAAGAATAAAATTTCGTTTGCCGAGGCGTTTGTGCAGGTCAGAAGAATAGAACCGGGTTTATATAAGGCTTACTGTGAAGAGCTTGAGCGGCAAAGACGAGAGTAAATGATATGGCAAGAGAGGGTCTTCCTCACACCCAAAAATCCCTTTGAGAGGAATACGGTATACTGAAAGTAATCTGTCCAGCTTGTTACACTTGACAGATTATTTTTGGTGTACTATATTTCCGTTAAAGGGGATCTTGGGCGCGATGTTTACTGTGGCAGATGCCAAGAAACGGTCATCTTGTGTTCCTGGAGGAGGTTTTCTTGGCTTCTTCTGGAAAGAGCGATCAGAAACCGCGTGTCTCAAGGAAGACATCGCCCCCACAGACAAGAAGCGGATGGTAGAATATCTAAGTGCTTACTTTCTATCATAGCTATCTGTGTGGGTATAATTATAGTGAAGTTCGAGTGTGAACGGGCGCTTGGTGTGGAAAGTCCTGGGGAATGCTTTATCCTTGCGATCATAGTTGGAGTATTGGCATTACTGAGCGAGCTTCGGTAACATAAACAGAGCAGGCTCCAGCTTGCAAAGCGGCATACTTATAGGTGGTGATAAAGGCACAGCCGGAGCCTGCTCAATGATAAGGAGCAAGGAAGTAAAGGTTACAGCGATAGATATTAAACGTCCAATACATCAACAGGTTCCAATTGGTTGACTTCCTTTTCACCTATAGAAAAAGGGAGTCTCGTGCTTCAACAGGATACATAGAATATTAGCAGAGAGGTAATCATGGGGAAGGGAAATTTCAGAAGACTTTCGGACTTTAAGTTCGATATTATCATTAGAGGCGGCAGGATGGTTGAGGGAGATGTATCGTGTGAGGGAAATGTGAGTGTAAATTGTGTGTTCAATGGAATAGTGAATTCGAGGGGGGTCGTATTTGTTGGCAAGCAGGGTCAGATTGAGGCGGATATAAGGTGTTTCGCTCTGATTATTGAAGGTAAGGTCAAGGGAAGAATAATAGCTACCAACAAGATTGAGGTCAGAAAGACAGGTATCCTCTCTGGCGACATCAAATGTGATATGTTAGCTATAGAGGAGAATTCCTTTGTTACAGGATCTATAGAATCAACAAGAGGTGACAAACCGGTTATCAAGAAGTATAAGGAAAAGCGAAAGGAACTTTTGTAATAGGCAGAGAATGACGAACCTCCTGATACCTGCTCAGATAACCAAGAAGCCTGGTATCAGGGCAAGTTGGGAATGTCAAGAATTGTATAAGGGAAAGCCGTGTCCAAGCTATAATGAAGGGACAAAAAATCCTTGACGCAGAGAGAAACTGACGCTAAGTTAATGCTTATAGATGTTTTCGGGAGGCTTCCGAACTTCAATTTCCTATCATAAGTTTTGCAGTGTTCTGAACCTTTGGAGGGATGTCCTATGAGTACAGCCGTATTGGTGACTCTCATAATCTGTGGGACGATCCTCGTAATTGCCATCCTTGCTGCGGTAGTAGCATTGAAGGCCATAAGCAGGTGGGGAGAAATAGGGAAGGGAGCTTTGGATATAGCTAAAGGGAGATCGGGAAAAGAAACGTAAGCTGAAAGCCGAAGTATTTCATCTTGACAGAGAGGAAGGGCCATTTTATAAGACATTATGCAGTTCGTTGAACTCCTGCAAAAAGCCCATTTATTTCTAATAGGGGTGATGCCAGTTCAAAATTATGGTCCATGACTCATTCCTTATGGGGTATTTCCTGTTGGAAACCACAGCAATGTTGGCAAAGCCATTGGGATCAACTTAGCCCCTTTATTCACAAGCCCTCAGAGTGATTCCGGGGGTTTTTCTTTTGCTCCAGATTTCCTGGAGGATTTGGGTTACCACATGGTCTCGTTTTTGACAAGTCATTCCCGAAACTCTGGCCTTGACTTGTAAACACCCCACGTCATCACTGCGTAGAGACGCTCTGGTGGGCGTCTCTGAGTGGAATATTCTTGACAAAGGACTGATATTAGGTTATATAACTCACCAAATAAAGATGATAAGAAATCAGATTTTCTTGCCTACAGGGGGTAAACAGTCATGACGTTGAAGGAAATCATGGAAAAATGTAGTACGCTGGTTATTGATGAGAAGCGGTGTGTTAATGATGAATATATCGAGATCGTTTTCTACAACAGAGAAATGGATGCCTGGAACGAGATGTTTACTGATATTCTGGGATCTGCGGTAAAACCTGCAGGAACAAAACCTTCCAAAGATGATCTGAGTTTGACAGAAAACCATGGTGGAATCCATAAAGACCAAACATTGTTTAAGAAAGAATTTGACAACTCCGCAGTAATGGCAATGTTCTGGCCATGGCAGGATGATACTCATACCACATTAAAAGTGGTCCTTCTAAAATAAGACCAAACAGTCTCCTCTCTCCTGAGATACAGAGGGCAAAAACCTTGACGTACAGAGGTTTTTCCGATTTTTTAATATCACTTTGCACTCCGTAGAGTATACTAAATGCAAATTGAATTCCTGGAAATTTCGTGTGCCTCATCAGGGCGACATCCGATCGCCAATATGCTGTTTCCGGACCCGATCCACATTGGGAGTTTGGCTCCGACAGCGGGGCGCCCCTAAACCGCAATGGCAGTCGGAAGAAGATCCTGTTTCATGAAGTACGGAATCGGCGTCAAAACCCTTGATTTTTCTGCTCGGAAAGCTTAGGTTAGTATGAGAATTGGAGAAAGAAGGAACTTTTTCAGCACAAAACCCGTTGGTGAACAAAGTGGTTCGCATTTGAGTTTCAATGAACGAATGTTGGCAAAACAATTCGTTTATAACGACGGATGATCTGTTATACCAAGCGCGTTTTAATTCCCGGAAATTTCATGCATCTTGGCAAAGGCGACCGCCAACCGCCCCACACTATCGCGGAAACAATCTGCATCGAGATTCCATCATAAGACTCCACAAGATCCTAATTGCGCTGGGTACAATACGAACTGCTTGCCCGTGTATGTGGGAGTTAGTTGGGGGTTCATTGCCAGATTTCGAAAGGATTCTGTACCATGAAATTCATAATCATTTTGCTCTTGGGCTTGACCACAAATCCCCAGTTGTCTTGCGGTAATAAAGATATTACCCGGGAAGCACACAGTGGCAATACTGACCCCATTGATGTTACAACTATGGCAACTCCGAAGGGTGGCAGGTTGAGGCCTGCGGCGGAGGGACCGGAGAGGAGCGCATTGGGACAACCCGAAGTAAATTTGGATTCCTATCAGCTTACCATATCCGGATTGGCGGACTCATCATTTTCTCTCAACTGGGAGGAAATTCAAAGGTGGCACCCGGTTTACTCCGATACTATATTAATGTACTGCGTTGAGGGTTGGGAGGTATGGGGAAATTGGAAAGGGATACTGGTCAAAGAGCTGCTTCAGAAGGCCTCCCTTAAAGCGGATGCCCAATATGTGCTGTTTCGGTGCATTGATGGTTATACCACATCTTTGCCGATTGACTATATTGAAAAGTACAACGTAATGCTGGCCTACGAAGTCAACGGAGAACCGCTGGAAAAAAGCGATGGTTTTCCACTCCGGTTAATCGCATTCGGGAAATATGGCTATAAATGGGCCAAATGGGTGAGTAGTCTCGGAGTAATCGATAAATCTCAATTGGGCTATTGGGAACTCTACGGTTACTCAGATCAGGCGAATGTTCCTTTGGAAAGGCGAAAATATTACGAGGGACCGGATGCACAGCCTCTGGATTATTAAGGAAGACAGGGCGAAAGCCATACTTTTTATGGCAAAATGGTTGGGAGGAAAAAATGACAGGCAGAATTCGGTGGGGCATTATCAGCACGGGCAAGATCGCCGAAAAATTCGCCAGAGGTTTGACATTTCTGCCTGAGGCCGAGCTTGTAGCAGTTGGATCTCGGGCTCGGGCATCGGCCGAGAAATTCGGTGACATGTTTGGTGTACCAAATCGCCACGCCAGCTATGAAGCCCTTGCCAACGATCCGGATGTTGACGTGCTGTACGTGGCGACACCTCATTCTCTGCATAAGGAGAATTGCCTGCTTGGATTGCAGGCCGGCAAGGCAGTGTTATGTGAAAAGCCCTTTACCATTAATGCCGCCGAGTCTCAAGAGGTCATTAGATCCGCCAGGGAAAAGAAGCTCTTTCTTATGGAAGCGATGTGGACTAGGTTTATCCCCGCAATTGTCAAAGTCAGGGAATTACTGACAGACGAAGTGATTGGAGAAGTTCGGGTGCTTTCGGCTGGTCTCGGTTTTCGAGCTGACTTCGATCCCCAGAGCAGATTGTTCTCGCCGGAATTGGGAGGAGGCGCATTGTTGGACATTGGCGTTTATGCCATTTCCCTGGCATCGATGGTGTTTGGCACACCATCACGGGTCACCAGTATGGCACATCTCGGTGAAACGGGTGTGGATGAACAAGCGGCAATAATATTGGGGTATGACCAGGGTCAGTTGGCCACCCTGTTCACTACCATCAGAACCAATGCACCTGGTGAGGCCATTCTGATGGGAACCAGAGGACGAATCAGAATTCACGCGTCAATTGCCAGGCCGACCAGGATCACCCTTTCCCTAAACGGCCAGAAAGACAGAATTATCGAAATGCCGGTTGATGGAACCGGCTACAACTACGAGGCGGCTGAAGTTATGAGCTGTCTGAGGGAGGGAAAGCTCGAAAGTGAGGCAATTCCGCTCGATGAGACACTGTCGATTATGAGAACCATGGATCAAATTCGGGCCCAATGGGGGCTGAAATACCCAATGGAATAAGGGGCAGGTGCTTCGCCAGTCACTCCTCCTATTCTTGGGAGGTAATTTACGGATGAGGGATCAGGATGTAGA
>CAZTBA010000227.1:4184-10142 GCA_964611725.1 uncultured bacterium | reverse complement strand
GTCTGTACCAACGGTCGCCTTGATAGTTGTTGGATTTCCATTACTGACCCAGAGGGCCAAGCCTTCCTCAGTCAGATCCTCCGCAAAGGTGGTAGAATTCCTACCTACAGCAACTATCGTAGTCTCGTCCTGCTCATCTACCGCATAGAGGAAATAGCTGTAATCACCTGAGGGAACCGGATTCCCATCCAGATCATGGCCATCCCAGACTATTACATGCGATCCCTCTGCAAACTCTTGACCCCCCGAAACATAGACCACTCCGTATCCATACCATGGAGCCTCCGGGTCAAAGTCATCCCGCTCTAACAGGGGTGTATCGTATATGGCATCCCCGGGATATACGGCCAAAACGACAGTAGCCCCGGCACCATTCAGCGTGAACGGGATCTCCAGAGTGCTACCGTCAAAGGGATAATTAACGTCGCCCACATTGTCAAGGGTCAGCACGACAGGCATTCCGCTCCTGAAAGCGGCGGAAGCTGAACCGAAAACGAACAGGGCAAGCAAGACCGATAAACAGAAAATTCTAACAGATCTCATTTCAAACCTCCAGTAAAGATTTCTCAAACAAAAGCTATTTTGCTGCGAACGAACTGACCTTTAGAGCTATAACCGTATTTGATGATCACCCCCTTCATCGTTAAATAATAACCTTTTAAGTATCAACTTCCTTTCTTGATTTAGTCAACCGTTCTGAATTCGAATGTATAGCTAACAGTCATATCTATAAGAGGTATCATTACCTTAGTTGTTTCTAAGGGGGCAACTTCAGGTACGCCACCTTCTTCGGTTTCAGGGGTGGAAATTTCTTCACTACGTGAGATTCCCATAGGCTTAAAGCGCCATTTCCCAATTTGTTCAGTTATGCACTTCTCCACATCCTTGTCTTCCATATCTGACTTCACAATGTTAACTTTATTTACAAGCCCACCAGGCAAAATCGTGAACCCCACCGTTGTTTTCCCTTCAATGATTTCGCCTCCCCTGATCTTCTCCAAAAAACAACGTTTCAGGCTTCCCAGATTTGCCTTTACCACAGAAGTTATGGCCTCGGGGCTCCTTGACATATCAAGGCTCCTCTTCTCCATATTATCCGGTCCACTGACGACAGCAACCTTGACCTTCTCAGTTTCAGGAACCCCCTTAGCTTTACCCCTCTCAAGGGCCACAACTTCCTGGCCTCTATCGAAGTCAAAAGGTATATCGACAGTTTCCAGAGGTTTTTCGAAAGCATCAAATTTAAGGACAAAATCCTTGAGTATTAGCCTTACCCTCTTGACTTCCGGAGGAAGGGGATCAAAGACTATAAAGCCGCCATAGTTCTCACCCTTAAAGATCTTCTCATTCTGAGCATAATTGTAACTGCGCACGAGACCCATCCTCATATCGTATCTATAATACTCGTTGCCGCTTTGCCCCCTTCTTGCCCTGTAGTACTTCTCGAAACTATCGTAAGGCACAGTGCCTTGAATACCATATGAATGCAGGACATCTCCCCTGTCCGTAAGTAATATTGCTTCCAAAGGATCAAGCTCGACTTTAGCATAGGTATAATTATAAACAGTAGCTTTGAAAACGGTGAACCTATTAGGTGTATATCCGAACTCCGGATCCACCCAGTTGCCATAGGTGTAAGGGTTGAACGAAAACTCCTCCCTGCTCGATTCATCTGGGAACATATCGTCCAATTCACGGTCCACAAGATATCTCACATCGATACGCAGACCTTTGATATCGTAGGACATGCTCCCATCATCCTGGACAGAATAGTAACCTTCCCCCTTTGGAAGATCAGGGGCCAAGGTGGATCTATACTCAAAGACTGGTGGAGACAGAATGCTACATCCGGTCCAGGAAAGGGTAATAAATAGAAGAAATGCTAACTTTCGCAGTTTCACGCCATTCCCCCTTGATAGGCTTTTGTCAGTTGCCATAGCTATAGAAACTTATCTGCTGTTGAGCTATAGATCCGGGTTGTATCAGAGCATATACAACTATATTTACCCCCATCTTTAGCTGGGGCTCATTCTCATATCCCTGTTGCCAGAAAGCTCCGTAATTCTTGTCTGAATATACGCCAACCAACCTGTCACCCAGATATATCCCTTCGAGATAAGGTCGTGGTTTTGTCCTGTACTGAACATCCATCTGCTTAAAATTCGCTTTGATCCGTTTCACTTCGCCTACACCTTTGCCAGGCGGCGGACCATCATCGAAATCGAAGAAGGCGTGGTAAACAGGATGATCGCTCGACAATCTGACCCAGCGGGCCTGTCTGCCGAGGGCGTCGTTAAAGAGTTCCCTTAAGGCGACCTCAGCCGGGCCATTTTCCAGATCCGGCCTGGCATTCTCAGCCAGGATAAAGCCCCCGCTTTTCATATAATTCCCTAAATTTTCTATCTCTTTCCTAGTAAGAATGAACATCCGGTCCGTATTGATATAGACGATAGGGGCCTTGAATATATCCCTTGAACACAAGAAGAGATGGTTATCGACCTTCGACTCTATCGGCGTATAACGGTCAATTGCATCCACAAGATCAGGTACTGCCCTCTGAGCGGACGGGAACAGATCGTTCCCCCAGACCGTAGCCAAATAGACGAAACCTTTTATATTCTGCTTATCGTTTGGATCCTGTATGACCATCGCCTTATATTTGCCCATGTCGAGAGCCCGGAGATCCAGAAACTCCTCCTGCATACTTATCTTTCTCTCCGGCTCCTTAAAAGATCTGACATCGATCTGTGACCCCTTGATATCGGAGGATACAGCTCCATCATCCTGGACGGAATAGTAGGCCTCCTCTTCCGGAACATCCGGTATCAAAGTAGATCTATATTCAGAAACTGGTGGAGAGAGAATACTGCATCCAGCGCAAGAAAGGGTAATAAATAGAAGAAATGCTAACTTTCGCAGTTTCACACTATCCCCCTCTTGATAGACTTTTGTCAGTGGCCATAGCTATAGAAATCTATTTGCTGTTGAGCTATAGAACCAGGCTGTGTCAGGGCATAGACAACTATGTTTACACCCATCTTCAACTGAGGTTCGTTCTCATATCCCTGTTGCCAGAAAGCTCCGTAATTCTTGTCCGAATATACGCCAACTAATCTGTCACCCAGGTATATTCCTTCCAGGTAAGGTCTTGGTTTCGTTCTGTACTGAACATCCACCTGTTTCAAATTGGTTTTGATCTGTATTACCTGGCCAATACCTTTGCCAGGCGGAGGACCATCATCGAAATCGAAGAAGGCGTGATAAATAGGATGATCGCTGGACAATCTGACCCACCGGGCCTGCCTGCCGAGTGCATAGTCGAACAGTTTCCTCAGAGCGACCTCAGCCGGGCCACTTTCCAGATCAGGCCTGGCATTCTCAGCCAATATGAACCCGCCGCTCTTCATATACTCCCCTAAATTTTCTATTTCCTTTTCGGTAAGGATAAACATCTTATTTGTGTTGATATAGACGATAGGGGCCCTGAACATATCCCTCGAATCCAAGAAAAGGTGGTTATCGACCTTTGCCTCTATCGAAGTATATCTGCCAATCGCTTGCACGAGCTCAGGTACTGCCCTTTGAGCGGACGGGGACAGATCGTTTCCCCAAGCTGTAGCTAAGTAAACAAAACCCTTTATATTCTGTTTATCACTTGGGTCCTGTATGACCATAGCCTTATATTTACCCGTATCGAGGGCCTGGAGATCCAGAAACTCCTCCTGCATACTTATCCTTCTCTCCGGTTCCTTCGAACTGACTATTTCCGAGGCAGCTATCTGAGGTTCGACAACGCCGAGGCCCACATCGGCGCTCTCACCCACACTGTAGTCGAACATGGGTATAGTCCCTATAAGGTCGGCACCCATCGTGCTCTTGGATAGGGCTTTCACCAGCTTAGGCTTAGCTGTGACTACCTTACGGGCCATCATCCTCTTGGGAGGTTTTTTCTTCTTAAATTCGAAAGCCTTTGTCATACGAGGTTTACGTATCACAAACTGCACGGTAGGTGGCCTAACAACCGTTCTTTCGGGTTTTGAAAGCACAAAATAAGTGGCCAGAACAGCATGTGCTACTACACCTATGACTACGCCAATGTAGAGTATCTTCCTATTCTTCCTCAGTAGAGCTGATAGATTTAACGCCTCAGCAGGAGTCCTAAACCTTTCTCTAAATTCCGCCAAGATCTCCACCTCCTGAGCTTTCTACTTCACTGGTTCTTGTTTCGCACTTTTCGCATGCCAACACAATAGTAGCGATCCCTACCTCTTTCGCCGATCTCATCGCACTCAATACAACCCCGTGTTTGGTGGCCTTGTCGGCTTTTATTATAAGTGTAACACTTCTCGCCCTCTCCTTTTCGGCATTTATGTAACCGCTCAAACTTGCAAGATTGACTACCCGTCCGTTAAGGGCCATATTCCCATCGGGGCCTATCTCGAGCGTAAGTTTCTTCTCCTCCACCACAGCAGCTTCTACCGCCTGAGGCAAGGTCAATCTGAACTGCTGGGGATTCTTAAATACGGTTGTCACCATAAAGAATATCAGAAGGAGAAATACGCAATCTATCAGCGAGGTGAGTTCCATCTCATCCTCTTCATATTGTGCCTTCTTTTTGAAAATCATCCCTTCCCTCAACCTCCTTCTTGTTCCACAGAAGCAAAGGCTATACCCTTGATCCCAACTTCCCTGGAGATATCAACAACTTCAACTACAGTATTATGAAGGGTTTCCCTGTCAGCTTCGATGATAACATTTTCGTTCTTGGTTTCCTCCATAGCTTCAATGATCCGGGGGCCCAGGTCCCCCATGCTGACACGCCTGCCGTTCACCTCAATTTTCCCCTCAGCATCGATAATGATGTTTATGTCTTTCCTTTTCTGCTCCTCAGTCGCTTCAGCCTTCCCTGGGAGATCGACATCCAGTCCCCTAGTATGCAGGAAAACTGTGCTTACCATGAAGAATATAAGCAACTGAAAAACACAATCGATAAGGGGAGTCAGATTTACTGAACCCTCTTCCAGAAGTGCCTTAGCCTCTCTCTTCATAATCCATCCACCTCAATAAAGCACAGCCCAGGTCCCGAAACGGCCATTAGAGCTTTGACATGTTGGAGATCATAAGCGAATTGGCAAACGCATGGGCGTAAACTTCTATTTTAGCCTTTGCGTCCTCTGCTTTTCTGGCCAGATACCTGTAGGCTACGATCCCGGGGATGGCTATCGTAAGGCCGGTTGCGGTTGTCACCAGAGCCTGCGATATACCACCAGCCACAACCTTGGGATCCCCGGTCCCGGCAACAGCAATCGCCCTGAAGGCTATTATCATTCCAACTATCGTTCCAAGGAGCCCTAAAAGCGGAGCCACGTGATTTATAGTATTGAGAGCGGAGAGGTATTTCCCGAGATAGGAGCTACCAGCTTCGTCTATCTCCAGAACCAGCTCATCCCTCATATCCCCGAGTTCCTTCTGCATTGCCAGGAATTTCCCGAGGTCACCGAATCCGCTGGATTCTGAAAGCTCCACCAGCTTTCTCCTGGTCCTCTCAAACTCTTTCTGTTCCAGCACAAGCGCATCGTAACGTTTCATTATGGCTGAAAAGACATAGTTAAGGACGCCCTTTCCATTAGAACAATGGTTCGCTACTGCCTCTTCGCCTTCCTCGCTAAGTATCCTCTCGACCTCAGCAAGGTCATCTTCAGCTTTATCATGGCCGGGAACCCGGCCGAGCACGACAATCCTTTCAAATATGAAACCTATGGCCAGGATAGCACAAAGTATGAGCGGCACCATTATAGGACCACCTGATACTATTACATCGATCATGTAAGGCTCCTCCTTTCTTTACTTTAGTCTTTTTTGCTTTAAGGTATAAGCAGGGAATCCACCTCAGAATTAGGGCCTTTAAAGAGGTTCTTATCTACAGCCCTGACCCGGAAGTAGTACCATACGGAATCG
>CAZTBA010000227.1:0-4174 GCA_964611725.1 uncultured bacterium | reverse complement strand
GAATCGACGGATGCCCCATCCGCATAGCTTGAGTTATCTATATAACTTCTCACATCGCTGTCAAGGATCATCTCCTCATAGATAATTCCTCTGGAATCAGACATTGAGACTATGAATCCATATAGGTTCCCCCCAGGATCTGATATATCCCACGTGACTACTATCTCGTTTCCATTGCGCCACTCAGATTTGATCCCTGTAGGAGCATTTAACCTGTCAAGATGGAACTGCTCTGGAGTCTCATAACTCTTACTACATCCCAAAACGAAGCCCAAGCAAGCTACAACGACGAGCAGGATCACATTACTTCTGATTTTCAAATGCACCTCCCCTTATCAAAATTTCAGAAGCTTCTGCTCAGAGTCAGACCCAGACATCGGTTTACAGGCTGGAGCTTAATTTCTGTCCTCCCTATGTCTGATGTCATTTCACTCCTGCCAGATGTCAGAAAAACTATATCAATCAGGTTATATAGATATACACCTCCCGCAATAGCCAATGAGACCCGCTTGGTATTGTCCCATTTATCGAGCTCATCGGCCAGATCTTTCAGGTCACTCCACTTTCTATCTGCTTCGTAATATTCGCCACCGTATCTCAGCGCCTCGTATTCAAACTTAGTCAAATTGTATTTATCGAGCTCGGTATCGTAGTTGGTCTTCGCGGCAAAGGCGACAACAAGAGAAAGCGCTTCGGATACAAGAAGCCCTCCTCCCCTGATCTGTCGCTCCATAGCCAATTGACCTAACCCCGGGAAAAGGGCTGACATAGCTATGGCTCTACCCCTGGAAACAGGCTTTCTCTCAACCAGAGGTTCCTCACAGTAGCTTGGAACGGAGTTCAAGAGCAAGATAATGGCTACAACAATTGGAATTATCAACCGTGCCCTCATATCTACCCCCAGCAGCTTGGTCTAAGAAAGTATGGAAAACCTAAACTCAGAGTCTGTTTACCTCTATCCAATCCTTATGTGATTTTGCGAAATTGTAAGCGTCGAAATTATCCTCTATACCCTTTTTTGATAGGACACGCCCGAACGCGTCGGCAGCATCCTCCCACCGACCCAGATACTCATAGCATATCCCCATGTTGTTCAAAGCACCTATCTCACTCTCGGTTCCTTTATGCTTATCCACGATCTCCTCGAACAGGGCAACTGCCTGATTGAACTTTCCCTCATCTTTATCTGCCATGGCCGAGTCGAAGACCTCTAAAGCTTTCTCATAATCGAGATAAGCTACTATTTCCCTCAGTTCCCCCATTATTTCCGGAACCTTCTTGGCGATCTCATTATCAGAATACTTCTTAAGCACATTTTCATATTCCTCGAGGGCTTTCCTATATTCCTGTTCGTTGTAGTAGAAATCGCCGAGGGTGAACTGGACGATCGGAGCGAAATCGCTATTCGGGAATTCCTCCAAGAACACCTTGAAATTTGACAAAACTTCATCCTTATTTCCCATCTCAAGGTAAGCCCAGGCAGTGTTATAGAGTGCATCATCAGCCTCTGGGGAGTTTCTGTAATTTCTAAGGATCAAAGAGTAGGAGTCTATAGCCTTATTGTATTCTCCCAGATTGAAGAAACTCTCTCCAGCCCTGTAGCTTACCTCAGCAGCTACATCACTTCGGGGGTATTTCTTAACAGTCTCGGCGAAGATGCCGGAGGATTTCTCGTAATCCCCCATATTAAAGTAAGAATACCCCAGATAATAATAAGCATAAACAGCCCTCTGATCATTGGGGTATCCGGTCAAAAACCGGTCAAAAGTTGGAACTGCGTTTTCGTAGTTCTCCATCCTGAAATAAGCTGTTCCCATCATAAATAGCAGATCCGCCGAATAGTACGCGTTGGGATACTCGCTTAGACCTTCACTGGATATTGCTATCACGTCCTCAAATCTCTCCATCCTATTGTAGCTATCGGCCATAAGGTAGTAAGCCTTTTCTTTCAGGAAATAGGGCCTTTCAGCTTTCATGTCCTGAAAATCCAGGTCCAAGATCGTCTGAGAGACCTCTATAACCTTTGCGTAATTTTCAAGTCCATAGTAAAGCTCATCCAAAAGGAGCAGATAGTCAGCTTTCTCAAAGGGATCGGCTGCACCGGCAGCTAAGCTCCTGTAATTCTCTAAGGCATCCCTTTCCTTGTGAAGCTTTATTCGAGCCATTCCCAACATTTTTTCGGATGACTTTCTCAAGGCCTCGTTATCGCTTTCGGATACCAGCCTCCCGAAATCATTTTCAGCTTTCGGGTATTTCTCCAGGGTAAAATATGCCACTCCCCTCCCATATAAGGAGCCCTCCACAAGTTTCCTGTCGGGGGAATTTTCTATTACAAAACTGAATTCCTTAATGGAATCCTCATGTCTCTGCTCTCCAGAGTAAGCCCTTGCTAAGGAATACCTGTATTTGGAGGCGACCTCAGGTTCGGTTACGGATTTTATTGCCTCTTCAACCACCTCTATAGCATCACTGTATCTCTTACTCCTGATTAATACTTCGCCAGCTTCCAGGCGCGATTTCTCGAACAACTCCGACTCCGCAGCCACCTTCAAAAGGGTAACCACAGCCTCGTCGGAATCACCCTTATCTTTCAGGCAAAGGCCCATCTCAAAGTAGGCGGAGTTTATCAGAGGAGAATCGGGATATCTGGCGATTATGGTATTATAGACATCCAGGGCTTCTTCGTATCTTTCAAGCTTGTAGTATATCCTTCCCATCTGGAAAAGAGATCCCAGGACATATTCACTCTCCGGATACTCCTCTACTATACCTTTGAATCCGTCTATCGCTTTTGCAATCGATCCCTCCTCCCAGATCATCTGGTTACAGAGGGCGACGTTGAATTCTGCGGCTACCGCCATAACACCATCTGGATATTCCGAGAGCATCCTCTGATACTCAGAGATAGCCCTTAAATAGTTCTCTTTAGCGAGCTCATTCTCCCTGTCCGAGGAATATCTCTGCCCGATCTCATAGAAGGCTCTTCCTATCTTGTACAGGGCATTGTCAACCGAGAATCCTGCGAGCGACGCAACTTCGCTGTACGCATCGATATAAAGCCTGTATTCTTCGATAGCCTCGCTATAGTATTCGCTATCGTAATATCTCTTTGCTAAGAGAAACTGCATCTTGGCCTTGAAAACTTGACCTGGTGACCTGTCTATAGCTCGCCTATAAACCCTGATAGCCCCCTCCAAGTTCTCCCTCTCGAGGTACATATCGGCCATACGGATATACGTGTCTTCCACAAATCCTCGCTCTGATGAAAAGTGCTCTATAACCTTTTCATAGGCCTGAGTAGCCTTCTCAAGCTCTCCTATCTTGGCATAGCAGTCACCGACTTTTATCTGGGCCTTGGCAACCAGCTCCAGGATAGTCTCATCGACTAATCCCCTGAGCTTTTCCCTGCGCATCTGCATGATATCTCTTTCAGTAACATTCTCGATGCCCTTTTTATCGACCAGGTTCTGGTAATACTTGATAGCATCAGTATATTTCTCCTGGTCGTAATAACATTCGCCTATCTGGAAAAGTGCCCTATCTGCCCGGTATCCTTCGGGGAACTTTTCAATCAGTTCCGAGAACCTCTCAATTGCACTGCCGTAGTTTTTGAGATCATAATAGGACCAGGCCATATTGTACAGCGCATCCTCCACAAACCTGCTACCCGGATAATCCATAATGAGTTTCTCTGCCTCTTCCACCGCCTTCTCATAGTCCTCAGATTCGTAATAGGAAGATACTAACTGGTTCTGGGCCAAAGCTTTGAGCTTTTCAGATTTCGCCTCTGAGGCTGTCCTTGCGAAGTAGTGCGCAGCTTGTGCAAAATATTCTTGTGCAAACGACGAGCGCTCTTCCCGATCCTTAGACGACCTGGCTCTCCTGGCTGCGCTGGCTTCCTCCTGGGCCATCTTAAGGTAAGAATTGCCGATTTGATACACTGAGACATCCTTGACCGGTGTCTTTATCTCCCCAACCTCCACCTCGATCCTGTCAAACCTCAAGAATTTGCTCTTAATCTTGCTTACTTCCTCATATTTTTCTATAGCCTGATCGTAAGCCCCTGAGGCATAGAACTTCTGGGCCTGATCGAAGTAAAGCTCCACATCATCAGTCGTGGGAACGTACGCAGCCCAAAGGACGAACAAAGGAAGAAGAACTGCAGCTATCAATC
>CAZTBA010000226.1:0-10201 GCA_964611725.1 uncultured bacterium | reverse complement strand
ATCAAACCCCATGTGCGCTCGGCTGTCTATTCCACAAAGACAGCACTGAAGTTTGTCAAGGAAGTCGATACTGACTGGGTTGGGCTGAACTACGATGCGAGCCACATCTGGAGGACGCCCGAGAAGGAGATGCCCGAAGAATCCGTTAAACAGCTCGCACCATACATATTTACGGCGAGGATACGCGATACGCTAAGCCGTGACATCCCGATCGGAAGCGTCGAGAACCAGATACCGGGTAAGGGAGCTATGAACCTCCCGGCGATATGTAAAGGTATAAAAAAGGTCAAGGGCCTCAAATATATGACCCTCGAGATAGTCGGCACCAAGGATTTCCCGCTCGAAAAAGTTCAGAAGGTTGTTGATGAGTCGAAAAAATATCTCGATAAATATGTGGAGTAGCTTAGCCATGAAGAATTTCGAGTTTTACCTTCCTACAGAGCTGATCTTCGGCCAGGGCGAGTTCGGTAGGCTCGGAGAGGTCGCCAGGCCGTACGGACAGAAGGCCCTCCTCGTTACCGGGAAGTCGAGTATGAAAAAGCTCGGGTTCACTGATATGGCAATCAAACTCTGCCGTGATGCCGGGATCGAGGTGGTGCTTTACGATGATGTTATTCCGAATCCGACGACTGAGCTAATCGACCTGGGAGCTGAGATGTGCAGGAAAAACGGGTGTGATCTCGTGATTGCCCTCGGTGGGGGAAGTGCGATGGATTCGGCCAAGGGAATAGCCATTGCTGCCACACATGGTCGCCCGATATGGGACCACGTGCGGCACGGCGTCCCTGTTACGGAGAAAACCCTCCCGATAATTGCCGTTACGAGCACGAGTGGAACGGGGAGCCACGTCACACCCTATACGGTGATAACGAACCCGGAGACCAAGGGGAAGCCTGGATATACTAGCTATTACATCTATCCTAAGGTTTCCATAGTGGATGTCGATATACTCAGAAAAATGCCTCCCGATCTCACCGCAAACGTCGGAATGGATGTCCTTGCGCACTCCATAGAATCTCATATCAATGTGCGTTCGGCACCGATAAGCGATCTTCTCTCGGGAGAAGCTATCAGAATATTGTATAGATATCTCCCGAAGGCTTACGAGAATGGTGATGACCTCGAGAGCCGTGCGATGATGGCCCTGGCAGATACCTATGCCGGCATGGCATTAGCTGAAGTGGGGGCAGCGCTTGCCCACGCGATTGCACATGCGATAAGCGGACATTACCCTGAGGTCTCACATGGGCTTGCCCTGACTCAGCTCTATCCTGCCTTCCTGAGCTTTACGGCGCGCTCACGCCCCGAAAAATTCGGGAATATATGCTCCTGGTTGGGGGGCGATGGAACCCCGGAAGGGTGTTCACAGGCATATAGAAAATTTGCTGAGAGTATAGGTTTCCGCTTTGGCCTCAGGTATCTTGGTATAAACCAGTCCGATTTCGGAAGTATGGCCGAGGATACGCTCGACTATATGAAGGGTTCCGCGGAGAAGAACCCGGTCAGAGCAACCGAGGATGATGTCTCAAATATGCTCGAAGAGTTGTTTTGAAGATAGCGGAATAAATATAGTTGAGTTCTTGAAGGTTTTATCTGTAGTAGAGGCGACCGGCCGGTCGCCTCTATGTTTATATTGTGTCTGAGTTGACCCGACAGAAGGCGGGTTAGATCGAAGCAAATGCTGCAACCATTCGGAAGGTTCGAGCGTTCATAAACTTAAAATTTTTCAGCCTGGAAGATTGAAAACGGAGTCCATAACATGGAAGTTGTGTGATTTTTACTCTTTAATGCATATTTCCCTAAAGGGAGGGTACTATGAAGAAATTTGGCAGATCTTTTCTCGTGGTTATTTTGTTAGTTACATTAGGTGGAATTGCTGGGATAATCTTCTCCTCACACCTTGAATGGACACAGCGAAGTGTCGCTTCTGAGGAGAAGATAGCGGCAGATGTATCTATCTTGAATAAGATAAATGAGGCCTCCAGAGCCATTGCGCAGGATGTTGTGCCCGTAGTTGTCAGTATATCGAGCAAAAGGGTAGTGAAGCTTGGGGAAGGGGAATTCCCAAAAGAATGGCCTTTCGGGGGAGATTTCTTCAAATACTTCCAGATACCGAAGGAGCAAGTCCAAAGAAGCCTTGGATCAGGTGTAATAGTAAGCGAAGAGGGTTATATACTGACCAACAACCATGTTGTCGAAGGCGCGGATGAACTGAAAGTCATTCTAAGTGACAAGAGGGAATTCGAAGCTAAGGTTGTGGGCAGAGATCCTCTTACCGACATAGCGGTTGTAAAGGTGGAAGGCAAAGATCTTCCTGTCGCGAGGCTTGGGGATTCGGATGATATTCAGGTGGGCGATATGGTCTATGCCATCGGCAGTCCTTTTGGGCTTACATCGACTTTGACCCAGGGCGTAGTGAGCGCAGTTGGTAGGCAGGTTGGGGTTATAGGAGACAACTTTGGCATAGAGAATTTTATACAGACTGATGCTGTCATCAATCCTGGTAATAGTGGTGGCCCCCTTGTTAACATAAAGGGAGAGGTGATAGGTATAAACACAGCCATAGCTACTCAATCCTGGCACTATGAGGGTTATGGCTTTGCAGTGCCTGTAAACCTTGCCAGGAAGATAATGCGTGACCTCATAGACAGGGGCAAGGTCGTGAGGGCCTTCCTTGGTATATCGATGAGTGATGTGGATGAGAGCATGGCTAATGCATTTGGCCTTGAGAAGCCTAAAGGTGTTCTGGTGCAAGAGGTGATAGGTGATCCTGCAAGGAAAGCCGGGATAAAGCCTGGGGATATAATAATTCAGATAGATGGTCAGGATGTCAACCGTGCCAACCAGGTGCAATCCATGGTTCTACAGAAAAACCCTGGTGACAAGATATCTATAAAGCTTATAAGAGAAAATAAAGAGAAGAAGATAGAGGTGACTCTTGGTGAAAAGGAAGCGGAAGAGATGAAGGTTGTCTCATCCGCACCTGGTGAGTTCGAGAAGCTTGGGATTTCGGTCCAGCCTCTTACCGAAGAAATAGGTAAGAGTGTGGGCTACGAAGGGAAAGGAGGCGTCATAATTTCCCAGGTTAATCCCTACGGTCTGGCCTTTGAAGCGGGTATCCGTGAAAGGGACATAGTGGTTGAAGTCAACAGAGAGCTTGTAAAATCGGTGAAGGATTTCGAGAGGAAGGTTTCCAGCGCCAAGGCTGGAGATATGTTACTGTTCTTTGTCTGGCGCGATGGACATACCCTCTTTGCTGTAGTGAAAGTACCCAAATGAGATAAACTGAGAGGGTATTAGATTAGAATAGAGAAATACGATCGTTTTAGCAGATAATAGTATCACCTTCTGGTCACAGTTCAGAACCTCAGTCAGTGTTTACAGACCCATAAGGATAATCAGAAGAACCGATGTGAAATACCACACAATTAATCTAGGGCAAATGCACATGAATGAGAACTCTAAGATCAATAGTATCGGGAAATCTATAGTTCTGTGGATGAGTGGTTTGGTTCTCTGTTTTGTTATTATTGCTATATCGCTTCTTCTAAGCAAAAGCAAGCTTCAGTCAATGAACTCACAGATTTTAGCTGATTCAATTGCAGTAGAATTGGCGCATCGGCTGGAAACCTCCATATTGAGAGAACGTCGTGAAGATCTTCTGTTAAGGGCGACTGATAATGATCTCTACCGCCAGAGGGAAAATTCCAGGCTACAGGAATCGGTTGATGCCCTCCGGCAGCTCAGCAGAGATAATAACTCTCCAGAAGAGCGAGCGCTGATGGATGGTATCGAGAGGAGGTTCGAAACTTTTAAGATTGCGGCAACATCTAAAACACCCGTTTCTATTGAAGAGATCAGCTCTTTGACCAATAGTCTGATGCAAGCTGTTGAGAGTTTCAGGGAACTGAACAGGGAGCAGATGCTTGAGACCATAGAGAAAAGCAATAGACTCAATACGCTGATAGACTGGTGGTCACTGACTCTCATTATAGTAGTATCTCTTGTTGTCATTACTGTATCTATGGTTCTCGTAAGCAGGATAGTCCATCCCACCTTTGATCTCATACGCACGGCCTCAAAATTCGGTGAGGGGGATTTCAGTGTAAGGACTCGGGTTTATCGAAACGATGAACTTGGATTACTGTGTAAGACATTCAATGATATGGCAGAGGCCATCGACAAGCTCCAGCAAAATCGCTTGAATTTCATTGCGGCTGTTTCACACGATCTGAAAAATCCGTTGATAGTGGTTGGTGCAGCAGCTCGCAGGTTAAAGACGAAGGCTCTGACCTTGGATGAACAGTCAATGTGGTTGGATCGTATCATAGAGCGATCAGGATATATCGAGAATTTGATAGACGATCTGATGGATTCCGTGCAGATCGAAACTGGCAGTCTTTCCCTGCATATGTCAGAGTTAGAGCTGTTGTCTTTTGTAGGCTCTGTCCAACGTAACCATAACGAGTTGGTTACAACCCATAATATAGTTCTTGAGGGCGAATGCGAATGCTGGATAAATGGCGATGCAAGGAGGTTGGAAAGGGTAATCTTAAATATTATATCAAACGCGATCAAGTACAGCCCTGAGAATTCAACCGTGCTCTTAAAGGTTGAAAAAGATGAATCTAATGCCAAAATCATTGTAAAGGATGAAGGGACTGGTATCAAGCAAGATGAAATTCCAGAATTGTTTATGCCTTTCAAACGTCTAAGTCGCACTTGCGATATGGTTAGAGGAAGCGGTCTGGGGTTATTTTCCGCAAAGAAGATCGTCGATGGCCACGGTGGAACAATGAATATATTTAGTGAGTCTGGAAGCGGTACGACAGTTGAAATAGTGTTGCCTCTTATTAAGGATCAATAAAGGAGCCTCCTCAGCAAGAGAGCAGAATCCAATGATCTATGCTCTGGCGGAGTATGGCCGGCTCGTCAGAACCATCTTCATTCTCCTATGCTTGGAAAGAGGAGAGTACAGACGCCGCATTATTAATCTTCGTATTCTTATAGAAACAATACCTCACTACTTAGCACGGATAGAGACTTTAGGGAACCATGACGCTCCTTTTGCCTGGCGAAGTTCAATAGTATCCAACTCAACAAAGAGGAAACCTTGAATGCCCTAAGACACTCTCTTTTCTTCGTTCACGAGGGGAAGATATGACGCAAACAGGCTGAGGAGCAATCACATCAATCCCCCTGTCTTAAACCTTGTCACCAATGTCGTCATTGCTTGGAACACTATATACATGCACGCAGTTATCGAGCAGCTCAAAGGGGAAACTATCCTAACCCGGTATCCGATTTCAGACATCTCTCATCTGCCTGATTCAAGCACATGAATCCTTATAGAAGGTGCCGCTTCGATGTGGATAAATAGCTCCGAAGGGTATGACTGCGCCAATGACCTCGAATCGATCACTGAAATTCCCGGATCGTCAGATTCTACCCCATGTCAAAGTCTAGAAACAAGGGAGTACCAATGGCCTTTAAAATAGGGATCGTCACGGAATATTACTATCCGCTTTTGGGAGGTATAACCGAGAATGTCCATAACACTGGTATAAAGCTGAAGGAGATGGGATATGAGGTTAAGATCATCGCTTCCAACTACGATAGGGCAAGGTTTACTGTGCCTAAGAGCCGTGATCTGAGCGATCCCGACATCATACGCATAGGGTCGAGCTTACCAGTCTACTCCAATGGCTCACTCGCACACCTCACTATAGGGAAAAACCTGCGGGCCAGGATAAGGGCGATTTTGGAAGATGAGAAGTTCAGTATTCTCCATCTTCATTCCCCCACCGTTCTCACTTTGCCTTTGATCTCCCTGCTGGAAGCAAACTGTCCTCTTGTGGGCACCTTTCACACCTATTTTGACAGGAGCGTTATATACTCTGTCCTGAAGGAGTTGATACAGAAGCGATGCATAGACAAGCTAGATGGGCAGATAGCTGTTTCCAAAACCAGTTTGGAGGCCATGAGCAGGTATTTCAAGCTCCATGCCAGAATCATTCCCAACGGTGTGGACACTGACCAGTTTAACCCCTCCGCTCCGCGGCTTGAAAAGTTCGACGACGGCAGGATGAACCTGCTTTTTCTAAGCAGGTTTGACCCCCGTAACGGCCTGGCGCTCATGTTTAGGTCGTTTGAGATCGTTAAATCTGAATTCCACGATGTCCGTCTGATAATTGTCGGGAATGGCCCTCTGGGGTTTTACTACAGGCAGCTTGTCCCTAAAGCTTTAGAAAATGATATATACTTCGAGGGGCTGGTCCGAGACAACCGTCCGACATATTACGCCACATGTGACGTGTTCTGTTCTCCCATAACGAAGGCATCCTTTGGTGTTACACTTCTTGAGGCGATGGCTTCCTGCAGGCCGATCGTAGCCACTGAGAACCTGGGATACAGAGAGGTTTTAAGCTCTGATGAGGGATTCCTTGTATCCCAGAACGATCCCAAAGCGTTTGCTGAGGCGATCCTTCACCTACTCAAGGACGAGCAGCTCAGGAAGGAGATGGGGGCCAACGGTCTTAGGAAGGCGTTGAGGTACTCATGGGGCAGGGTTGTTCATGAGATTGTCGGTTATTATGAGGAGATTTTGGGTGGTACTTAGAATTGTATCCGTCGTGACGTTGATATCCTCGGCGATAGCCGGCATGACTGCTGGCGCTATCGAAGTATTTTCAACCTTCAACACCACATGGTCTTACCTTTGTGCTGTTGAGCTGCTCTTGGTGGAAGCACTATTGCTCTACGGTGTATTTGAGCGCAGAGCGCCGATATTCGGAAGGATCTTCTGGAGGGGTTCCAAGAAGGTCCACGCCGTTTCTATCACATTTGACGATGGTCCTAACGAGCCGTATACCTCCCAAATATTGGATATCTTAAAGGAGTTTAACATTAGAGCTACGTTTTTCATCATAGGGAAAAATGTGGAGAGGTTTCCCGGGGTGGTCAAGCGGGAGGTTGAGGAAGGACATGAGATCGGCAACCATGGCTATGACCATGAGGTTCTCCCTCTGAAATCACCCCGATATATCCGAGATCAGATCAGACGGACATCCGATCTGATCGAAAGGGTTGTCGGGATGCGCCCAAAATCCTTCAGGGCGCCCCATGGATGGAGGAACCCTTGGGTAAACCGGATTGCCAGGGAGGAGGGGTGCATCCCCGTTGCCTGGACATTGGGGGTGTGGGATACCGATCGTCCCGGTACGGATGTGATCGTCCGGCGCACCTTGGAAGGGCTTTGCAACGGCTCAATCTTATTGCTTCATGATGGTCGGGGTGTGTACCATGGGGCCAATTCAAGCCAGTTGGTCGAAGCACTTCCAGCTATCATAAAGGAGGCCCGAGGGGTGGGATATAAGTTCCTGACACTTTCGCAGATGATCGGGGAGGCAGAGGTGAGATGATCTGGCAGAAGAAACTCCACATAGTGGCTCTGGCCGTCTCCGTTACCTTTCTGACCTTTATCCTCACCCGCTTGAACTTTGTCAAGATCTGGCATGCCTTCGTTGGGATAAGCTGGATATGGGTCGTATGTGTCCTGCTTTTAAACCTGTTGGACACGTGGATCGAAGCGACGAGATGGAACCTGATAGTCTCCTCAGTCAAGAAAGCGGCCCGAACCTACATCGCCCTCGCCGCTATATCGGTGGGTGTATTGGCAAATACCCTTCTTCCCCTTAGGGTTGGAGATGGCGTGCGAGCCTACTTTCTGTCCAGGGAGGAGAAGATAAGCTTGGCAAGTTCATTGTCAACGCTGATGCTCGACCGTCTTATGGATATCGGTTTTTTTCTCATTCTGATAGCACTCACGGCTCCATTTTTCCACTTCCCTTTGTCAGTCGAACGGACAGAGCTCTTTGCAGGAGGTCTACTGGGTATCATCTTGGTTTCGCTTATAGTTCTAATGAAATTCAGTTCGTACTTGGACTCGAAACTCAAAGGGAAACCGGGCCGGAGGATATCAAGACAACTAAACCGCTTTGCGATGGGGCTTTCTGCCCTGAGAGATGCCGGTGTCCTGCTACCGGCAGGCATCCTATCAGCACTTTCATGGGGTGTGAGGTCAACGATGGTATGGACAATGTTTAGGGCGTTCCATCTTAACTTACCCCCAGTCGCCGCTCCAGTCATACTGATCTTCGTGAACCTGGGGATCGCCCTCGTGAATACCCCTGCAAACCTGGGAGGTTTTGAGCTTGCGACATTGGCTGCCTTTAAGCTCTTCGAGGTTGATACTGAGATCGCTTTGAGCTATGCCATCATATTGCATCTGGTTGAGGTTGTCCCGATAGTGCTGCTGGGTTTGGTCGTGCTCTGGCTAAGCGGTGATAGGACGGGTGAACTGCTAGGTAAGATGGGAGGTATCGGATATCGCTCGTTTGACCCATGAGGAAATGGGGTGGTAGCACTCCAAAACTGACAGAGCAGTATATCGTGTCTGAGTTAACCCGACAGAAGGTGGGTTAGGTCGAAGCAAGTTTTGGTTGCCTGTGGGGAGAGAGGGATGCATATTTGAGAGGTATCCCCCGACTTCAAGTTAAGGTTTTCCTATCGCCTTTTATCATGCTTATCCTCGTCTCTTCTTCCTCCTCGTTGATCAGGAAGGCCGATCCCTCCGGAAGGGATTCTACCCTGAGAACGCCGTTAGTTTCCAAAAACGTCGAGGCCGCTGAGAAGATTGCCTGCCCGGGCCCCAGGTTTAGGCTGTATAGAACCTTGTCTCTGTCTATCCGCGCTGACCCTGAAAATACAGGGATAGTGACTGTGCGCGCTGCCGTGAAGTGACAGAGGCGCCTTTCGGGTCTGAAGTTAGCTGCACAGAGATATCCGGACGTGATCAGGCAGGCCGAATCCTCCGCAGATACCGCCTCTATCAGGATCTGATCCGGTGTTTCCCCATGGGACTGCTCAGGACAGAGCAGGAAGGCAAGCTCTGATATCAGATCCCCGGGGTAGTACATTTTTTCCTCATCCTGCAGGCTGAGGTAAAGATCGTCTGCGATCGCATGGTAGGGTTTCAGATAATGGCGGTTGATGTAGCTCGTCCCACCGGTCCCCTCGAAAACGATGCCGATACGGTCGTCTATGTTTATCCACCCGGGGTGGTCGATCGAGAAAATTATATCGTCGTCAGGGCTCACGCTCGGGAAACCCCTGAAGGTTTCTTCGCCATCCGGATGGTAGAGCACACGATATCCGTTGCAGTTGCCCTCGAGCTCTGAAAAATTCTCGTTCATTATGCAGAGGTAACCCTGGTGAGCCTTCTCCACCGTACATTCCTTGAGTGCAACCAGTCTTTCCAGACAGGCCACGTTGCCGTTGGGAAGCGAGGCGAAGAGGACTTTCTGACGGACACTTTCCTGGGCCAAGTCATTAACCATAGCTGCAGCAAATCCCTGATCTTCTTCCGTTACACGGAGGGAGATGAGTTTCTGGCTCGGCGGATACTCTTTCACGGATACCTCTCCAAGCAGGGTGCCACTGCTCGGCCCGATTGTGAGCATCCCGTCCAGATTGAGAGGAAGAGCCATAACATCGTTCCTCCAGGAGAGTGAAGTCTGTCCTTTACTATGGCGGTGGAAGACAAAACCAGAGTGGGGATATACTTTCACTCCCTGGAACTTTCGGAGTATCTCTTCCTTGGATGTCGGCTCTGGCGCATCCGATCCTATAAGACGGTGGGCGAGGTAGGGATGAACCATCTGGGCCATAGCAATCTCCCTCATTATCATCGGATCCTGGATGTCGCGGCATTTCTCTGCCACCTCAGCATTGGTGAAGCGTCCTCCATTGCTATCCTGTATGTCCTCAGCCAGATCCAGTGAGATCTGTTCGAAATAACCGGCATCGGGGTCTTTTAGATACAGGTAGGCGGCACAGTGGAGCCAGCATCTAAGGCTAAAATAAGGCCAGTCCATCCCCTGAACGCAATGGGGAAAACCCGCGAGATCTGTCAACCTTTTCAGGTTATCGTAGATCACCTGTCGGTTCCTGTATGCGTGCTTCGGCTCCCTGCGTCCGTAAATACTGTAAAGGTTAGCCAGGTTTCCTGTGAATGAAACTCCGGAGGCAGTGTAGCTCGGATGGACGATCCCGTGGTTTTCGGCCATGTGGTCCGGAAGCGTCGTGAAAGTCCTGTCGGTAAGTTCCCTCACAGTTCTGCCGTCCTCGAAGACAGCCATGT
>CAZTBA010000225.1:0-10218 GCA_964611725.1 uncultured bacterium | reverse complement strand
CCCATAAGCCGCCCGATATTCTTGTCCACGAGGGCAACCTCGCCGTCGTAGAGTGCGACAGCATGGCGGCGTTCCCTTTCTTCCATATCAGGCTCGTACATACTCGGGCAGCTTACGTTGCGGCCCTCGTAATGGGGGTCGTACATAGATTTGTAGGGTTCCGGAGGGTTCCAGGGCTCGTGGGGATGGTGATAGTCGATGTAGAAAAACCAATGCTTGCTGCCGTTTCTTCTAAGCCATTCGATTGTGGCATCCGTAACAACCGTGGTATGGTAACGCGATTCCTCTTCAGAGGGCCTCTCATCCGGTCCTGAGACCTCTACGAAACCTTTTTCCTCTCGGGCGGCGTGGTCGAGGACCGGGAGGCCAAGGGTGCGTTCCACACCGATTTCGGAGAAACCCTTCTCGAACCCCGATCTGAAATTCGGGGTTGCCCCGGTCAGATACCCGGCTTCCGAAAGGATCTGTGCCAGGGTGATTTCCTTCGACGGAAGCGGAGGGCCGTTCACACGCACTCCGTGGGCGTGCGGAAATCTTCCGGTGAATATGCTGGCTCGCGACGGTGCACTCGATGGCATGGGACAGAACGTATTCTCGAAAAAAGCTCCCCAAGAGGCGATTCTATCGATGTTCGGCGTCCTCACAGACTCGTTTCCCCCGCATCCGAGATGGTCCGGGCGAAGAGCATCCACCATGATCATAAGCAAGTTGGGCATCCTTTGCCCTTTCATCCAACCTCCCTTCTAAGTCTAATCTTCAAAAGAACGGTGTTTCCAAAAATCTACCATGTGATCCATACAGGGCTGCTCCAGGCATAAACAGGCCATCCGCCCACCGGCTTGATCTGCCTGAGACGCATGTAGTAGACGACATCTCCTATGAAGACATCGTCGAAGTGGAAGTTGACATCCCGTTTGAGGGGAACTTCGCGAAAGGCTATTTCCCAACCATCTTCACCCCTGGAGAAGCATCTCAAAACCTCAACGGACGCTATATCATCTGTGCCATGCACCTCAACCTCTATATCAAGACGATCGCCTCTTCCAGTCGTAAATTCCTCTCCCATGTAATGTCCGTTTATCTTGAAATCGAGCAGGATCCTCTCCCCTGTTGTGGCATAGCAACGGCGTTCTCTTACGGCATCGAATATCTCCTGCCGGGTGCATCCCGAGGCGAAAACTGCCGTAAGCCCCCTTACGTCCTTTCCCGGCTGTCCCATATGGTCGTCGGATCCTGCCACAGTTCCGAGCCGGAGCCCGCTTTTCCAGGCATCCTGTGCGTATGAAGGAATCTGAACCGATATGTTAAACCGCTCCTCACGACCGCGCAGCATGCGGTTAAACTCGTATGCGAGCACATGGTCGGGATCGTAACGTTCGCTCTGTCCGTGGTGCGAGTATATCTCAAGGGCCGGCATCCACCTGATGCCTTCCGGAGGGTACGATGTGATATGGCCCCATGATATCCCCATATGGTGTGGGATGATCATTGACCTTGCCGGATCAAGCCTCGGCAGGATACGTCGGATATCGAGAAGGGAGCTGTCGGTTACATCGAAGATCTCACCCTCGCTATCCCTGAAAATCACATTGTAATGTCCCGACCTGAAACCCACCTCATGGGCCAGAAATGCTGTGAAGAGTCCGGGTTTGTCCGCCCTGTTTGCCCTGGCACGCTGTAGTTCCCAGACTTCAGGAGAAAGTCCCCTGTAGTCATCGGCCAGCGCTATGAAATCCATGCAGGAGACGTCACGGGCGTAGCTGTACGGGTCTTCACCGAATCCGCAGTTATGGATGGAATCGTGTGAATGCAGGTCGCCCCAGTACGGGCCGTGTATGTCCCGTCCGATCCTTATGGGATTCGAGGTAACGCCGTTGAAGCACAGTCTGAAGACCCCCTCCCTGTGAATTCTGGCCTCAGTTTTGTAGCTCCCCTCGAAGGATATGTTGTCCTCCAGGGTTGGACCATCCTCCACCCTGAGGATACCATCCTCGAACGAAGATGAGGACAGGTTCCAGAAAGGATCGAGCGATATTATCCTGACGGGGAACGCGACCCCGGCTCCAGCGCCGGAAGGGACGACTACCTTGACCCTTTCAGACTCAGCCGGGAGAGTTGTAAGTATCGGCGGGGCCTCCACTTCGCTCCCGTTTACGAATACGCGAACTTCTCCCGATTCAGCAATCCAGGGTGACATAGTGTTACGGAGCTCGAACGTGATTTTTTCCCTATCTGACACCTCACCTTCCCTGAGATATGCCACGATCTTCCGCCGATGGCGGTCGAGATCCCCGGATGGAAGCTTGATCCTCTCTATCGATAGCCTGAACTCTGCATTTGGAGAAGACACAGAGACGAAGTGCTCGCCATCGGGATTATCCGTCTGGAGTTCCTTGGAGAAGGACTGGCTATATCTGGCTGCGGTCCAGCTCGGTGGAAGGATATAGCAGATAGTGCTCCCGGGTTCCAGGGCATTACCTGTCTTTCCGACTATCTTGAGATCAACTTTGCTGTCGACCGGAAAGCTATCAGGTTTAGCCTGAAATTTCATAGTTGCCTCCTGAGAGCTTAGCCTCCACTGTTATGCCTTTCTCATCTGAAAATGATACTAATCGAGATCAGTGTTCAGCTATGAGCCGTCAACTTTCAGCTTTTTGGGCTGGCTGCTGATAGCTGACCGCTGACAGCTTATATCGTGACTATACTTTTCGGACAGAAGAAATAGCCTCATTATCAACCAAAAAACTTAGATCCTGAACTCGGGGATATCGAGCCCGAGTATCTCGAGTATGAGGGTAAGGTTGTTCACACATATACAGTCAGGATCACTGTAGAAACCTTTTCTATCCACAAGGATCGGGTTTATGCCCACGGATTGGGCACCCATCACGTCCGCCTCCAGGCTGTCTCCCACATGTACCGCTTCTTCAGGAGATACACCCGCAAGCCTCAGAGCCTCTCTGAAGATGCCGGGATCAGGCTTTGATATGCCGATGGCCCCTGAGGCCACTGCAAAATCAAGCCATCTATCGGCCCCGAGCCACCTGAGGTATGTCGGAAGGTCCGGAGAGATATTCGATATGATACCCACTTTGTGATCATTTGCTTTGAGAGTCGTAAAGACGGCCTCCGTTTCCGGGAACAGGTACGGTCGGGTATAGAGTCTGAGCTCACTTTCGACTTTGTCCACCAGCGAATTGGCAGCATTTTCATCGAGTCCCAGCCCTTTGAACTGGAGCAGTCTTCGCTTTCTGTTCCAGGGGTGGTAACTATCGATTTCCCTTGGCCTCGGGGGGAGCGCAGATTCCGCCTTCATCGAAGCTTCACGGAGCTGATCTATGGTAAAATCGTGTCCTCTATTTCTGCAGAGCCGCGTCACTCCCTCGATATAGCTACATTCATCGAAAGCTATGGTTCCCCCGAAATCGAGGAATACAGCTTTTATGCCTCTTAAAACCATAAGTCCTCCGTCTATCTGTTCATCCGTCCGCAATAACATCGCAAAGCCTGAGCTTCTGTGAATCAGCCCAGGCCTTTTGTTCTGAAGAATCCGGAGCTAACGTTTTGGCTTTCGTGTACTTCGGAAAAAGTTGAGATTCCAGCATGGTTCCGACGAAATCCCCGCTTGGGATGACCATCAATATCTCAGAGTCAGAGCATCCTTAGATCCAACTCAGACAACCTTCAGAAGTTTGATATCGAAAGAGAGATCCTTGCCAGCCAGCGGGTGGTTCGCATCGAGCACAACGCTGTCCTCAGATACGTCGGTCACAACTACCCTGATGGCATCTCCATTAGGGTGTTTCATTTTAAGGACTTGCCCGACCTCGATCTCCATTCCATCAGGAACCTGATTCCGTTCGATTTGAATAACCATGTCATTCCGGTGGGGACCGTATGCCTGATCCGAATTCACCTTAATAGCTTTAGATTCACCATCGTTCATCCCGACAACAGCCTGTTCAAGTCCAGGTATCACCTCTTTCTTGCCTATGGTAAATTCGAGGGGCTCTCGGTCAATCGAGGAATCAAAAACCGTACCATCATCCATCATTCCCGTATAGTGAACTCTAACAGTATCCCCTCTTTTTGCCTGTGCCATTTTTCCCTTCTCAGTTTCAAGTTAAAAGCCAAAAAAACATCGACAATCTGGAGTTGTGAGATCCGAAACTCTACTTTTCTTCAACGGCCATCGCTCTCGGATTTAAAACTCCAGATAAGGAAGCTGTTTCGAATTTCCATTCTAACATAGGCCCAAACAGGGGATATGTCAACATTATTCTGCAGCGACCTAATAAGTTATTGACTTTGTAAGGGGGAGTTTTTATATTTGAAACAGTTTAAGGCGGCATAGCCAAGAGGCTAAGGCGAGGGTCTGCAAAACCCTTATTCTCCGGTTCGAATCCGGATGCCGCCTCCAACAAAAAACAGGGAAAAGGCTAAAACTCGGGCCGTTTCCCGTTTTTTACTTCGCCGAGGTGGCGGAACAGGTAGACGCAAGGGACTTAAAATCCCTCGGAGATCCTTCTCCATGCGGGTTCGATTCCCGCCCTCGGCACTTGTTTTTGCCATCTTCCGTTCCAATAACTTAGATAATCCATATCCTTAAACAGCTATTCTTTCTATCGAACTTTCCCCTTTTGACTTCTTTCCGTAATCTGCCCCTATTCTAACAGATTTACCACAAGTATGCGGGAACTACGACTCCAAAAAGCGAACCAATCATCGCGTTCATCCAGAATGATATTTCCCCCAAAAGCAGAACGGACGTACTGAAGCACCTGGGTTCACATCACTCACGACGTGGCATGGGGCCAGCTTTTCGAAACGTTCGCTTCCACCGATCCTATTATGAGTCCTCCGACCTCTGGATCATCGGCTGAAGCATGTACCCGCAGGTAGGATACTCCCTCGGTCTCACGTCTGAGACGCAGGACCGTAGTCATCTTCCCGTCAATGACTGTCTCACACCTGTGTCTATCGCAATCCCAACCGAAATTTACTTCATGCCAGATGCCGTGCTTGAGCCTTATTCCTCCCTTGATGTCTCCATCTGCACCGACGACGAGGTCGAAGACATTATGTAGCACGTCCTCATAGTCGAATGGCACGGAGAAATGATCGGTGAGTCCGATGTTGAACCCCTGATTTCCATCCTCGATCAGAAATCTCAGCCTCAAGGAGCCCTTCGGCCCCATAGGAAAGTTCCAAACCGCCGCTGCGGGAAATTCTTTGTCTATCTTCCGGATACGCAGAGCCTGGACGGCAGCATCGTCAGGATGAGGTATAAGCTCGACCCCCATTGTTCCGAAGATGGACCAGTCTTCCAGCCCGCGCTTGAAATCGGCTTCCTGAACCGTTTCGTACAGGTATTCTGGATCCACACGCATCAGCAGCACCCTATTTTCCCCCTGTCCAGTCCTGATAAGGATGACGTTGTCGGCTGTCACCACCGGAAACGGGTATGCCGTTCCGTGATCTCCCTGTGCGGGGGGAGGAGAATTACGGAGAGGGTCACGGGCTACCTCCCGATAGCCCCGCCAGGTCCTCCCGTCATCGTCAGAGATAGCTGCGTGGAGGACCTGCCGTCCACCATAAGCGTAGGGATAACGCAGGCAATTGTTCCAGAAGAGGACAATGCGGCCATCATTTAGTCGGACAATGCCTGCTGGAGAGTCAGATGAGAAGAAACGTGACGGCCTGGGTCTCGACCATGATCGGCCATCGGTAGAAAACGATTCATAGAGGCGGCCCATCTGCGTGCGGATCAACATCCAGACTCGGCCATCATTCAACTCAAGGGCGACCGGTTCGCATGCACCGTAAGCATAAGTAATGTCCGGCGTAACGATCTTTATGTCATTGGATAGAGCCCAGGTGTCTCCTCCATCATCCGAGTAGATCGCGACAGATTTGAACATCCCCATGAAGGTGAAAGCATCAAGTCCGGTGCCGCGGTCATGCCAAGAACGTGGAGTCGCATACGAAAAAGGCAGGATAATCCTGCCACTACTTAGCTGGATGACCGAGTTGAGCGCTCCGGTATAGCCTTTCCAGATGCATTTGGGCGTCTGCCATCTTGTACGCCTTCTCCCGGACCGCGTATGCCAGATGTCGATGCGTCGGCCGTGATATGTGCCAACTTCACCACGTTCTCCATCCCCAGTCTCCCCAGGAGTCCATTGATGAAGCAAGAAGAGATGGACTTCACCATCGTGATCGACAACTGCTTCGGCAACCCCGCCAATCCCCGTCGGAAGATCGTCTAAAGCAAATTGTATCCGCGGTCGGCTCCATGTCTCACCGCTGTCCTCAGAAAATCGCGCCGCAATCGCCCGGGTCGTGTCATCTTGGTGGTAGACAAAACCCATTAATGTCCCGTTCAAAAGCCTCACGATCATCGTCGGTTCAGCCTCGAATGTATCCGTAACAATACGTCTTAAGAACCCATTCTTAGGCATATCATTTCCCCCTCGTGACGCTCCGGATGCCCGTTTGCTGACATACCCTTTGTGTAGGACGTTCTGTCTGAGTGATGCATCATTATAAGGATTTCCAAAGCAAGATCCCAACTTCTGCAGCAATATAGTTTATTTCATGACTGTTGACAACAGATGAAAAGCTTGACAAGGGGACTCGATATGAGCATAATATAGTATTCAGAAGCACTGAGCGACAAAATGGTGGGAGGCAGATGAACTGTACCAGAGTACAGCGGAGAAAGGAAATTCTCGATGATAACCATTGAAGCAACTGGGCTGGTCTATCGGAACCCCAAACCTTACTTGCGTGCCATTCACGCGTGGCATCCCTCGCCCGTGCGGCTGGACAACGGGACACTGGTCGTTTCTTTCGATCTCGGGCAGGCCGTGGAGGGTCTCGACTACCGCACCTACCTTTCACGGTCGATGGATGAGGGCGTACATTGGACGCCGCCGCTTCCGCTGATGAATGACCCGACCCCGCGCCGAGCCAGCCATACGGTACGCCTGGGCCGGACCGCGGACGGCACACTCGTCGCAATGGGAGCACGCATGTACCGCGACGATCCGGAAGAGGGTTTGTTGAATCGTGCCAACCTCGGGTATACCGAGATGGACGTCGTTCAGTTGACCAGTTCCGATGGCGGGCTGACATGGGATGGACCCCATACTGTCCGCCCACCTCTGGTCGGGCCTGCCTTCGAGACCTGTCACGCCATAGTGGAGCTTTCCGACGGCCGCTGGCTTTGGCCCACATCCACCTGGAAGGGGTGGGCAGGTCAAGCCCCCAACGGCATGAAGGCCATCGCCTTCGTCTCCCATGATCGTGGGAAAACCTGGCCGGACTACCTGGATGTGATGGATGGGTATGCGCGCGGCATCATCTACTGGGAACAATCGCTCGTAGCTCTGCCCGACGGCCGCCTGCTTGCGGCGGCCTGGGCGTTCGATGAGCCGAAGGGTGTCACACAGGGCGTGCACTACGCGGTCTCGCGTGATGGCTCCACCTTCTCATCCCCGCGCGACACGGGTTTGCCCGGCGAAACGACTAAGCTGCTTTCATTGGGCGATGGCCGCGTGTTCTGTGTCTATCGCGGCACCGGGCCCTCAGGTCTGTGGGGCGCGATTGCACGTCTCGACAGGGACCAGTGGGTCACTCTTGAGAGCACTTCCCTGTGGGGTGCGCCAGCCTCTGGCCTATTCGGGCGGGGAGCTTCGGAGGATGAGTTGAGCAATCTCAAGTTCGGCTATCCTCAGCCTGTCCGTCTGCCGAACGGCGACATCTTCCTGGCGTTCTGGTGTTGCGAGGATAACGTTCACAATATTCGTTGGCTTCGCATCAGGCTTGACCGAAAGGGAAATGGGATGAAGAAACGGGCTCGCGCGACCCCAAGCGAGATCCGGACACGGTTGACAGGGCGGGTTACATCGATCCCAACACCTTTCACCGCAGACGGGAACATTCAGCGGGACGGCGTGGCGGGGATAATCGAAACGGGGTTGGACGGCGGGAGCAGTGTTGTTCTGCTCACCGCAGGTGACAGCCAGTACAGTTTCATGACCGGAGAAGAGATTGCGGCGCTCACGCGGTTCGTCATCGAGCGCATTGCCGGCCGGGCCCTGTTCGTCGCCGCAACGGGTCCATGGGCGACGCGCCGGTCGGTTGCGTTTGCCGAGATGTGCCGCGACATGGGTGCTGACGTACTGATGTCATTGCCCGCGGCACAGATAACAACTGGCTCCGGCCTCGTCGCGCATTACAAAGCACTTGCAGCGGTGATGCCTGTCATGCTGGTCGGCAATCCGTCCTTCCAGGTGCTCGAACAGTTGCTGGATGAACCCGCCATCTGCTGCTTCAAGGAAGATGGCACGGAGGCCTACGCCGTCGAGCTGCTGCAGAGATATGGTCGGCACTGGACTGTCATGACCGGGGGCGGACTGCACCGGCACCTCATAGAGTGGCCCTTCGGTGCCTGTGTGTTCATGGACTGGTCCACTGCGTTCGCACCGAACATCGGCGAGGAGTACTGGCAGTCGCTGCAGCACGGCGATACTGCCGCCGCGGCGCGCATCACGGAGGAGATCGAACGCCCTTTGTTCGATCTGGCGGCGGCTCTCGATCCGGCTCACGGATGGCAGATGCTGTGGCATGCGGCGTTGGAGATAGTGGGAATTGCTCCCCGATACCTGCGGCTCCCGCAGCCGTCGGCAACTGATGAGCAGATGGAACGGGTGCGCGATCTGCTGAAACACCTGAAGATCTGTGGCCCTCGTGCATGAATGCGACAGGAGGAAAACCTTGAATATCATCGCTTGGGGCATTGTCTGCAGCAGCATCCCCGGCACGGACATGCAGAGTTGTGCGTTTCCCCAGGTTGCGGTGTTGCCCGGCGGCCGCTGGATATGCGGTTTCCGCGCCGCACCGACCAAGAGTGGCAACGAAGGTCAGCACACGGCCGTCACCTGGTCCGATGACGAAGGACAGACTTGGAGCCCGCCGACTTCACCGGCCTCACCCCCGCTTGTCGACGGGAAGGTCGGCCAGTTTCGGGCCATCGCCCTTACGCCACTCGGCGGACAAGCCGTACTCGCGACCCTTTACTGGGTGGACTATTCCGACTCCGCGTTGCCCTTCTATAACGAGACGACGCAGGGGCTGCTCGATTCACGCATCTGTCTGGTGCTGTCCGATGACAGCGGATGCACATGGTCCGAACCCGCGCTCGTGGACACATCCCCGTTCAACGTGCCGACCCCGATCACGGGACCTGTACTCGTCCTACCCAACGGTGAATGGGCATGCCAGTTCGAACTGAACAAGCATTACTACGACACGTCCCCATGGCGGCATTCCTCCGTGATGATGTTCTCCGCCGACAGGGGCAGGTCATGGCCGCGATATGCTGTCGTCAGCAGCGATCCCTGCAACCGCATCTTCTACTGGGACCAGCGGCCCAAAGCGTTGGCGGATGGACGGATCCTGGATGTCTTCTGGACTTACGACACCGTGAGCGCAACTTATCTGAACATACACGCGTGTGAATCGCTGGACAACGGTCATACGTGGTCGGAGATGTGGGACACCGGAGTTCAGGGTCAGCCTGCGCCGCCCGTTTCCATTCCCAACGGCCGAATTGCCCTGGTGTACGTCGACCGCAGCGGCCCGCCATCTATCAAACTGCGGTTAAGCGGCGACGGTGGCCGCACCTGGCCCGCGGCAACCGAGATGGCCTTGCACGAGACGAAGCTGCCCAGTCAGACCCAGCGCAAGGAATCGATGTCCGACGCGTGGGCCGAGATGGCGAAATTCTCGGTGGGGCTGCCCGCCACGGCATCGCTGCTCGACGGTGATCTCCTCGTGGTATACTACGCGGGACCGAGTACGGACCAGACCGATATCCGGTGGGTTCGCATGCGCACACAACCGGGGAAATAACGGGAAGGATTTAAAGTCTTGATAGCAGGTGTTTTTCGTGACCTTTTTGCCTTAAGCAGCTTTTAGAAGATCTATTTAGTTTCCAAACGGAGGCTATAGTTTCACCTCGTTCCCACGCTCCTGCGTGGGAACGGAGCATTAGACGCTCAGCGTCCTTGTAGTCCAAATGCCAAAAAGCCGCTACAAGATCTATGAAGATCACCAGCCCCGTTTCTTAACGTGTACAGTCGTCAACTGGCTGCCTGTTTTCGGGAGCCCGCCCGTCGTCCAAATCATACTCGATTCCTGGCGATTCCTGCA
>CAZTBA010000224.1:0-10270 GCA_964611725.1 uncultured bacterium | reverse complement strand
ACATCATCAGTCGTGGGAACGTACGCAGCCCAAAGGACGAACAAAGGAAGAAGACCTGCCGCTATCAATCCTGCCATAGAATCTCACCTCGGCTGAAATTCACACTTAGAATCCTATTATCATCCGCAACATACCGCTGACTATGTCGATATTCTCAACTTCCATGTGAGGATCAAGAAAGCGCAACCTGTCGGAGGTTAAACTTATCCTGGTCAGTACGTTATACCCCCTGTAATCCGAGAAGTTGCTCAGGGATAAGACCAGAAGCCGACGCTTGAAATCATTCCTTCTGTTGGCCAAATCGGAATAATAATACTCAAGGCCAGGAAGTCCATGGCCACCGGCCTTCAATACCAACCTGGAGGTAATCTGATACTTGACCTCAAGGATAGGAGCAAAGAACCTCTCATGGATATCCGGGATGTTTAAGCTGTTCCTTTCTTTCTTAATGAAAGCATATTTGAACTTGGGAATTATAGACCAGCTCTTTCCCAACCTGAGCGTGTAATCCGCTTTGCTCACAAACGTAAACAGATCCACCATATCCTTAGGTTGGTATGTCCCATCTTCGAAGAAGGTCTTCTTCTGCCAGTTTCTTTCGAACTTGAGGACATTCGTCAAATTCAGAGACCTTACTTTGGTAAATCTGCTGTCCAGATAGAATATGTTCACCCAACTGTTCTTGTAGTCCAGATCGTCATCGGTTAATACCTGCTCAAACACGGGATAGTAGCCACCCTCCCAAGTTATCCTACCGCTGGGTGTCTCCTGAACCCGGTACACATTATCTTTTACCGTATCCTCCACCCTCTTTACCTTACCAGCCAGGGTTAATTCACCCCAACCAGGCCCTCTCAGATTGAGAACCAACTCCGCATAATTCATCTTGTCAATGCCATTTCCGCCTATCTGATGGGCATCCATACGGCCAAGCTTTAACCTCCAGGGCAAGAGGTTGTACCTCCAATAGAAATGATAACCTTTAAGATCTTTGTCATATGGCAGATCTATGTCCCAATCGTCTTCCCTTTCATCCGGAATGCCGTTGTTGTTCAGATCCGTGCCGTAAACAAACTCATCTGGTTCCACCCAATACATCAGAAACGGCTCGGCATAGTCAGGGATGGAGTTCAAATTCTGATTAGTATCAGGTATGCCATCCCTGTTCTCATCCTTCCCCGGGAAGACACCATCGACATCTACAGAGCTCCGATAACCCTCATAAACCTGGTGAAGGTACCTGTCCGGAAACCTGTCATTATCATCGTTATCTTCAATTAAAGGCCAGAAACCAAGGTTGTTCCTCATTTCGAAAGAATCCTGAGCTAATCGATCCTCCACACCCGTTGCCATAAGCTCCACATTATACGAAGGATCTATTGAGAAATACTCAGCGCCGAAATCAAACCTCCCGCTGTTTTTCACCATGTTGATGTAGTAAGCCTCACTTCTCAGAGTATGGCGTTTGCCATATTTCTCCCGTGAGAAAGTTGCAGGATACTTCATATAGTCAATACTATTTGCATATTCAGCGTTTATCCTAATCCCTTTTATATTGGTGTTTAAATTCACACTGTAAACAGCCAAACCTGTCGGCATCCCGAAATCGAAGGAGATCCTTTTGAGATTCGACCCATCCTGAACATTTCCGGGGCACCTCGCCACGGTCTGGAAAAAGCTGGCCTGATATTTATCTTCATACTTCGCTGAGGTTTGACTTCGGACATGGAGTTCCGAAACCTCAACCTTGTAGTCATTGGCTACCAGCGCATCAAAGCTTACGGACTCCACCAGAGGTATTTGAGACAGATCGTAATAGTATATTATATAATCGTAACCATCTGCCCTCATAGGACGGCTTGGGTCCATCTGTTCCAACCATACATTCATCTCATCAATGTTGACATTCTTGGATACATCTTCACCTTCTACATGATCCTTAAAGTAAAAATAATCGGCATAAAAAGGGATCTCACTGAACCAGTACTGGTAATCCCTGAAAACGTAGTAAAGGGTTCTTAAAAATTGATTCGTTACAGACAATAATCTCCCCACAACCGTCGGATTCAGAGAACTTTGTTTCATCACAAATGGGACGATATCGTCCCTCTTCTCGCCGTTGACGTATATATTGACATCCAGAACTATAGGGCCGCCACGGCCATCCTCAGGGGAATCATCCGAGAACCTTACAGCGATAGTAGTCGGGATGGGATAGGTGTGTGGTATCGTGCCTCTTATAGAATTGTATTTCTCTTCGACCATACTATCGAAAATATGTTCATTGACATAGGTGGCACCTATGTTCAAAAGACCAACCTTTCTTCTGAAATGTCCCCCGAGGAGAAAAACACCGCTTTCAACATAGTTCAAGGTCCTCGAACCCCAGTGGCTACCACCCCAGAAAAGGGAGGTGCCCGGCCTCGATGCGATCACGGACAAAGCGTTATTAGTCGTCAGGACATCTCCCCTGACCCCGTTCAGGCCAGCCAGACGCAAGGTCAGAGGTGTAAACTGCGTCCTTATCTCATCGGCAACTATGAAACTCCCTTTCCACCCCGTACCAGACTCCCTGGCAACTACCACCTCATCGAAAAGTTGCTTATATCTCTGGGCGATAGTAAACGCCCCAGCTTCGGCGTACAACTTCCATATGAAGCTTCCCGGCTGTGGTGCCAATGTCCTGCTCTCCATCCATTGGAAAACATCGAAACCCCTTATAAGGTAGTTGCCGAAGGAGTCGTAAAAATTCCTCCTTTCAGTTGTATAAGGGTAGATCATGGTATCGTAGTTCTCATAACCTAAGTAACCATAGTTCTGATAATCCTCCGATTCCCTCATCAGAAAGGTCCTTCCGGGGATTACCCCTCCAGCATACGGTGCTTCTGTGCCTTCGGCCCTGTTCAAAAGTTGGCCTTCCGCCACTTGATGCAGCAGAACACTACATACGAAACAGATCAATGCCGGAATAACTATCGCAAAACGGCCTTTCATGATTTACCCCTATTAGACGGACTTAACGCAAACCGCTGAGACCTATAAAGACCCTTACGAACACAAGCGAGTAATCTTCGTCCTCAAACTCCCTGCCCCTGTTATCGAACTTCTTTATCTTCACGGCATAACCGATATTGGTGCTCAGTTCATAGCCACCGTACTGCGAGAAATTCGATATCATGGCAACGTAATCCTCGGAGGTAAACTCCGTCCTCTCCTGAGATAGATCACGGAACCTGCTTTCCAGGAACGGGAAACCCTGAGCACCCAATTTTATCGCCGTACGGGGAGTTAACTGGTAATCAACCCTGAGTATAGGGTAAAACATCGATTCGTAAGAGGGAAGAACCCCGCTGTTCCGGTTGCTCACCGTAAGCTTACGCGTCATATATTTCAACATCGGTGTTATTCTAAGATTCTGGAAATTGAAGGTATAATCGATCTTGCTGGTCAGCGCCCAACTTCTCAATATATTGGAACCGGGAGTGGACCTCTGAGAGTTGTAATCATATCTTATCTTGTTCACAATATTGAGGTTCCTGACCTCAAAAAACCGTAGATCCAAGAAAGCGGTATTGGCCATGCTATTCCGCATCCAGAGTTGGTCTTCCACAAATGGAATACTGGCCCCAACCCTGCTGTTGGTCGTGTACCTATACACATCGTCTGCTATATTATCACCAACGTCTTTGAGAAAGTTCACAAACCTCACCTCGCCGAAAAGCGGCACATACCTCAAGTAGTCGAACTTAAAATAGTTCATCTTATTTACTCCGCCTTCGGCGATCTGCTTCGCATCCAAACGTCCTACAGTGATCTTCAGGTCTTTCCTCGGTTTAAAGGTAGTAAAAACGTGGTAGCCCTTGAGGTCCCTATCGTACGGGTAATCCGGTTTATTATCATTCTCCCTTATATCTATCACCCCGTTGTTGTTCATGTCATCGCCGTAATCAAACTCCTCCGGTTCAATATAGTAGAGCAGGAAGGGTTCCAAGTAATCGGGGACACCGTTAGCATTCTCATCAGTATCGACCCTCCCATCCAGATCTCTATCCAGTCCGGGATAGACCCCGTTCAAATCAACAAATCCGGCAGCCCCCGAGAGGAAATGATTGTCAGGATAAGGATCCTTGTCATCGTTGTCATCAACCAGGTCCATATCTATAGTATTGTTATAATCAACGTCAAAATTGCCATGTGGTATATACTCTATCATAGGCTCCTGTGCAGGCTCAAGGGACGTGTAGCTAAGGTAATCGTTGCTCTGAATTGATATAGAGGTGGTATAGTCCGGGGAGATGTTGAAGTACTCCGACCCAAATGAGAAAGGACCGTAACTCCTCACGAAATTGATATAGAAGGCGTCTCCCTGATCGGTATGACGTTTTCCAGAACCGGAAAGTGCAGGGTACTGGAAATAGCCGATGGAACGGGCATATTCACCCCTTAACATAACCCCCTTATACTCCAGGCCCAACTGTAAACCGTATACGGCCAGAGCTGTCGCCCTTCCGTATTCAAAACGCACATTATCGAAGTTGGCCAGATCGCTGACCTTACCCGATGTCCTGACCACATCCTGAAAATAGGTAGCTCTGTTCCTATCAGATGCCTGTGATATAGTAGTATCCCTTGCAAAGACTTCTGATAAACTCAAGCGGTAATCATCAGCGATTCTGGCTTCAAATTCAACAGAACTGGCATTCTTTGGTACTTCATACCAGAAGAGGAGGTACTCTGTACCGTTAGCATCCAGGAAACCTTCGTCACCAAAGGTCTCAGGAGTAAATTCGCCTTTGCTAAACTGGACATAGGGAGGTATAGGCCGAGGGAAAAGGGCATCTATGTTGGGGTTTCCACGCGGGGTAGGATCCTCCGAGTTATGTCTCGTTATAACAGGTACGATATCATCCCTTTTCTCCCCGTCTACATACACATCAATACCGAATACTCTCCCACCCTGACCATCTCTCGGAGAATCATCCGCTACCTTGACGACCACATAATCGATCGGGTTTGGATCCTTCGGTATAACTCCCCTCAGACCACCTCTTTTGGTGAGGGTATCTATTCGAAATTGATCCGCGTAGGTCACTCCGAATTTAAGGGCACCTATATTGCTTCTCCAATGCCCGCCCAGAAGGTATGTGGCGCTCTTCTGAGATCCCTGCAGGTTATCCTTGTTAATATAACTGCCTGCGCTGTTTTCGAATATTGGGCGGTCCCTCCTGGAGAGTAGAAAGGAAAATTTATGCTTAGCCGACTCCAGATCCCACCTCATACCATTCAGGGCAGCAAGGTCAAGAGTCAAAGGGCTGAATTTCGTCCTTATATAGTCGCCAACTATTATCTTGGTCGACCAACTGTTAAAGGTCTCACCTGTAAAAACAAGCCTGCTAAGAAAATCACTATAGAGCTGATCCTTATCTATGGCGCTACCGGGGTTGGGGTCCAGTGTCCTTGTCTCACTCAACCTGAAGACCTCGACACCGTCCGTTAGAAAACTGCCAAACTCATCATAGACAGGTTTAGTCGGGCGTCCGAACACCCCTCGGCCATACCTTTTGTAGCCCTCAAATCCATAGTTCACATAGCCATAGCCCGAGCGATATAGGAGTTGTTCATACGGGTCTTCAGGAAATTCGCCTTCGTACAGCTCCTGGGACTGGCTCCCCGAGGTGTAAGTAATAAGCAAAATTGAAAGTAAGGCAAATTTGACGGTTCTTGCGAACATTCGCTCAACCTCCGACCCTGAATAGGATAAAGTACTCAGCAAAGGTGTGGGGGGAGATACCCTCAATCCCTGTAAACTCTTTCCTTTCCCTCTTATATCCGATCATTGTGCTCAACCTGTAACCCATATAGTCGCTTAAGTTCTCCAGAAGGTAAACATAGTTCACAGCATCGTAATCATTATATTCTCTCTCCAGGTCGCGGAACTTATCCCTGAAGAAGGGCAGACCCTGTACACCGAACCTAAAAGTGGTATTTTCACCCAATGGGTAATCAACCCTTATTATAGGGGCAAACCTATATTCATGAAGTGCCAGCTCCGGAGAGGAGGGAGCGCTTACCCTATGCCGCATGTATTTAAGCATCGGTATGAGCTTGAAATTCTTTACCTTCCAGGTGTGATCTCCCTTGAGTATAAAGCTCCATTCCCTGATATTCCTATTGCCCTGTAGTCCACCGCCAACAAAAGCTGATTCACGCTGCGAATTGACCTCATATTTGAAGCTCCCCGTGAAATTCGATCTGGGAATTCCCGAAAAGAGCGCTTCTAAGAAAGAGGTATTCACAAGACTGTTTCTCATCTTGAGTATGTCGTTCCTGATAGTCAGGGAGAAGTTCGCTTCAGCCGCGGGATCGATTACATAATAGTAGACAGGATCCGGGATATTATCCTTTACCCTTTTTATCCTGTGATTTAAGGAGAGACGGACCTGCTTCGCAAAGTTCCTATTCCAGTTGACTTCACCATAGGTCGTTTCGTTCCGCCCCTCAAGCGCTATACGTTTGACATCATACCTCCCGAACCTCAGGCTCAGACCGTCCGCAGGTTTGAAAATCGCGAACAGATGATTACCCCTCGAATCCCAATCATATGGATAATCGGGACTGTTATCGTTCTCACGATCGTCAACGATACCGTTGTTGTTGAAATCATCACCATAGATAAAATCATCGGGATCAACATAGTACATGAGGAATGGTTCCAGGTAGTCAGGGATCTGATTGTCGTTTAAATTGGTATCTATGATCCCATCCTCATCCCTATCGAGGCCGGGAAACACACCCTGTCCCACGGGCCAGGGTATACCGGAACCCAGATTTTCCCTCGCATCGAGGCTCGGCTTCAATATATTATCTCCAGGATCCCCATGCTCCCAGCTATCGGGCCACTCATCCCTATCGTCATTATCGTCCACCGTTTTATAATACCTGATCAACTGTGTCCCATCTTTCCAGTATCCGAAAGAAGAGGTATAATCTGGGGAAATATTAAATAACTCCCCGCCGATCTCCAGCCAACCGCCCACATCCTTCAAGGCATTCACAAAATATGCATCGCTCTTCTTCTGAGTCCTAAGGCCACCTTTTGTAGGATACTGGAAATATTTATAATTATTAGTGTACTCCATATTCAGATCTGTTCCAAACAGATTGGCCCTCAGATTGAGTCCTGTGATCGCCATGCCTGTCGGAAATCCGTAGGATATACTTATTCTTTCCAAATTCGCATGATCCATCGGATTGCCCCGTGCCCTCCGGACATTATGCCAATCCACCCAAGGTTTGGGCAGATTTTCCTGATTCATAGCGCTCACCAAATCTATGCTGTAATCCCCCGAAACCAATGCCCTGAAGCTTACATCCTTGCCGACATCCCTGGATTCGGGATCAAGGTTGAACCTGTAAATCAACACTGTTGTATCTTCAGCTTCCATGAAGTCCGTATCTTCTTCCACCGGGTCTTTGAGCATTTTCTCCAGCGTGGTAAAGATCATACTTTCGGTCAACCACGGGGCGTTCTGGCTGACAAAATCTATCGCGTTATCGTCCATTTCACTTGAGAGATCAAGCTTAAAAATCTCTACATCAGGTTCATCTTCGAGAGGTTCCCCGTTGACCAATATCTCCAGATCATATACTCTAACGCCGCTTCCATCGCCGGGGGAATCGTCGTTGAACATCACATAGATAGATTCCGGTGAATTTATTCTGGTCGGAACAGAACCTTTCATGGACCCTTGCTTCCTGCCCATAAAGCTATCTGTATGGTGTAAGTTGACATAGGAAGCTCCGAAAACCAGGACATCTCCGACAGCGGCCTCCCAGTGACCTCCCAGGAGGTAAGTCCCTATATCTTTGAGACCGGTAGGATTAGTAAACCTGGAAGCAACTATCGAGAATTTGTTTCTGTGAGATGTCGTATCCCATCTCAGGCCATCTAACCTTGATATACTGAGAGTCAGGGGTGTGAAAACCGTTCCCACGGCATTGCCGATTATAAACTTTGTCCACCAACCTTTATACGCATCTCCCGTAATCACAAGGTTCTCGAACGGATTTGCAAAGTATCCATATTTGCTGATCGAGCTACCCCTCAGAGGGGCGACGGTCCTGTACTCCTCCAGTTGGAAAACGCTCGCCCCGTCAATCAAGTAGTTCCCGAGAGGGTCAAAGATCCTCGTCTCATCAATGACCCTGTAGCCTACATATCCGAAATCGCCATAGTTCTCATACGGTTCATCCCAGAGCGGCCTGTATGACCTCGATAGAAACTGGGCAGAACCCTCATAGGGTAATATCGCAATCAGAACCAAGGCTAATGCAAACCCCGGGAGAAACCTTCGAAACAGTTTCACAGATTCCACAGGTTTACATTGTATTCTCTTCAGACGAGAAGACATATCATCAGCCCCTATTTACCAAACAGGAAACTAAAGGAAAGGTGATGGGAGCCCTGTAAGAACTCTGCGGGCATGTTATTGCTATATGTATAAGCATAATTTATAGTAAGCGACCCAGGGCGGCTATATCCGAACCCAAGGCCAAGGCCAGTCTCTTCGAAAGAAGAATCAGCCGAGCCTCCTCCCCTGAGAGCAAAATCGGCGTTTCCAACCCTGATCGGGTATTCTATCCCGCTGTAGATCTTGGACATTCCATCCTTGTAGAGCCAGCTTCCTCCGAAGGAAATCTGGCCGATAAGGTAACGGAGACCGCCATTGAGGGTGAGGGGGAGCTTACCATCATCTGCACCTGATTCAGATATATTCGGGCCATTTACATCCTGGGCGAGAAATCCCGCAAGGAGGTCTCCCGGGCCAAGCCTTCCCAGATATATTACGGAGCCCACATCTATGGACACTGAAGTCGCCGAACGGTCCTTATCCTTTACACCCGATATGGGATCACTGTCCCCATCGGTGCTCCATCGGAGCATTTTCGCTGCTAACCCGAGTTGGAACTTGCTGCCCAATCTCATCCCGTATCCCAAGGCACCTATGATCTCGGAGCAGAATTCGGAATTAAACATGTGGGCCTTAAAACCGATCCCTTTGGAATCCCCGAAACGCAGAACGCTACTTACGAGTGATCGGTGCAGGTTATCCTCATCTAATCCAGGTAGGATCTTGCTATAGGAAATACCGATCGAAGACTTTGCCAGGGGAAGGTTAGGCAGGCCGGACAGGATCGCCGGATTGCTCCAGAAACCATCGTACGAAGGGATGGTTTCAAGGGCATCCCCCACAGCCAAAACCCTCGGATTGGCACCTCCAAGATCAAAGAAGGCAGCGTATGAAGGCAATGCTATCAGGGATAAACAAGCTATAAGGCCAATCCCTGTAAACCCGATTTTCTCAAAGCGACACATCCTTTTCTCCTTTTTCAGTGGATCTTTTGCTAATAGGACATAGTTACGGTTCCTGTGGAGATTTCGCTCCCGCCACTGAGTTTCAGCTCAACACGATATATATATATTCCGGGGGGAAGCAGATCACCGTCATCATCCGTGCCATCCCAGTATCCCACCGCATCTTCCGGGGAAGAAAATAGACCTGTGTATTGACCGGCCACCACCGGCTCCTTGACCAGATCCCTGACTACATTTCCATTCAAATCAAAAATCTCTATCTTCACATCCCTCGGAATATCAAGTTTGGAAGCAGTAAATTCAATCACCGTGTAATCGCATATACCGTCCCCATCCGGCGAGAAAACACGGGGGTTTGCCTTCACACCCAGAAGCGATTTCTTTAGAAAACTGGTCGCAAATACCGACCAGGAGTATGGCTCGCCGGTATCAGGATCAATGTCAACATTCTCCATCAAGTTAAGAGGGTTCTGTGACCCCGGGGAGAAAAGAGAACAGGTAAATTTATGGGACCATGAATAGAGCACGCTCTCAAACTGCAGGGATATATCCGAAACCCCATCGGATGAATCCAATGGATCAGCGAAAGTTATCTCCAAGCTGTTAGATCTCACCGTATGCTCTATTCCTTCTATTCCTTCCAGTCCAGTTATACTTTTCAGAACAGTCGGACTTGGCTGCGAAATGACCATCCTTACTATGCCAGCATCATTTGCCGAAAAGTCAAAGTTTAGATCATATTTGAAAGTGATTTGCTCTCCCATCGGCACATTATTTGGACTCACCTTAGCTTTTGCTTCGCTAACGGGTATATCATCATTCGAATAATCTATATTGAGATTCTTCAGATGAGGGGTCACTTCATCACTCAAGGTCGAGAGGTTCACCTTATAC
>CAZTBA010000223.1:0-10404 GCA_964611725.1 uncultured bacterium | reverse complement strand
TAGCGAGCTATAAGCACCTATCTTGGGTGGACATGCTTAAAGAGATGAACTCCTGTAACCGGCGTTTTTACCCCTACCGGCGCATCATGCGCCGTTTGTTCGCCAATCTGTGGCATACGCGCAGACCCATCGCCGCGCTGTGTATGCTGGTGACGAACCTCTCCTTAAGAAGCAATCCGCGGCTCAGCCTTGAGAAATACCAGGAATTAGATCTCTCCCGGGGTATATCCCAGGAAAAAAATCACGGTAGGTGATGGATCCGGTATAAACAGGCGGATATACGGCTTAGTAGCCGGGTCATCCTTTCAGGGAAGGTTAGAAAGTATCTTCCGGAATAGGAGACAGGAGCTTGTAAATTTGCTTGCTGGAGGCCCACTGTGAGGTCCGTTGGATTTTCCGCTTTGGCAGTTCTGCTTACTTTTTCAGCAACATATCCCGCCTCGGCCCAGGTTACGGACCGGGGGAAGGAGATAGTGACCGTCGATTTTATCGATACTGATGTCCATACTATCATTAATTCCCTCTTCAGGGGGTTCGATCTAGTTATACCTGCCCAGGTGGGAGAGGAGAAAATAACAGTCTGCCTGAAAACTGTTTCAGTGTCCAGTGTGGGATCGCTAAGCATTAACAGCCATGGGGGAAGGTCTTCCACTTCCAAATATAGTATATAAAGCTGGAGAAGAGGAATCCGTATTCACTATCTGGTAAGGGGATGGCAGCTCTATTCGGCCCTTTAGCTCTGGCCTATCATCTCGGTAGGCCCATAGCTCGAGACGTAGGGGAGGCGTCAAAAGGAGAAAGTAGGAGATGATACCTATCCCCAGTAGGCCCTCAGAAACTTCCTCCTTGTAGCATGTCTCAACCTTTTTATAGCTTTCTCCTTTATCTGTCTGACCCTCTCGCGGCTCAGCCCAAACTTCTTTCCTACTTCATCGAGTGTGAACGACCTCTCCCGGTTTATCCCAAAATAGAGGCTTATTATCTTTGCTTCCCTCTCCGTAAGGGTCGAGAGTGCCCGCTCCACATCTCGTCTAAGAGAATCCTCTATAAGGGCTTCATCTGGAGGAGGCTGCCGGTCCTTCAGGAGATCAAGAAACCTGTTCCCATCATCATCCCTGTTGATCGGGGTGTCAAGGGAGAGGTGCTTTCTGCCCGCCCTAAGGGTGTCAATAACTTCATATGGGGACATGTCAAGCTCATCGGCTATCTCTCCCGCACTCGGCTCACGACTGAACTCCTGCTCAAGTCCGTTCAATGCCCTCCCTATCTTGCGAAGATCCCCAACCCTGTTTAGCGGAAGCCTCACCATCCTTGGCTGCTCTGACAGGGCCACAAATATGGCCTGCTTTATCCACCAGACTGCATAGGATATGAACTTGAAACCCCTGGTCTCATCGAACCTCTTGGCAGCATCTATGAGCCCAAGGTTCCCTTCGTTTATGAGGTCACATAGCGGAAGTCCCCGGTTCTGATACTGCTTTGCGACACTCACCACAAACCGTAGATTGGCCTTTGTGAGCTTCTCGAGGGATGCCTGATCTCCTTCCTTTATTCTTCTTGCCAACTCGGTCTCTTCCCCAAGGGAAAGGAGCTCAACCTCTCCGATCTCCTGAAGGTACCGGTTGAGCGATCTCTTCTCCCTCGAAAAGTCTCTTCTGGACGACCTGGACACACCTCGCTCCTTACTCAAAAGTTATACGAAACCGATCCCTATAGAAAAACTGTAAACTTTCCTTTCCTGAAATTTGCCCATTGTTTCAGACTTACTATAGTTCCCTACTGTTGAGACTCACCTTCGCCCTTGGGCTCTTCCTCTTTCGGTTCTCTCTCTTTGCTTAGTACCTCGAGCTCTTTAGTCTTGTCCTCAAGCTCGATCTGGAGGAGCTTGACCTTCTCCACCAACCTCTTCACCTTATCACTTTTGGCTATCTTGTTACCTTTCTCCTCATTTATGAGGTTGTAAGCTTCATCTCCAAGCTCAGTGAGGTTTTTGGTTATGTCGTGCTTGACCTTGGCGATTTCAAGCTTGACCCGTCCGATCTTGGCAAGCTCCTCGGTCTTCTCAGCTACAGAGAATATTTTCTCTTCAACAATGTCCTTTATCTTCTCCTATAGCTTGGCCATTTCCTCTACCTCTTGTCTATCTAAGGTTACCAGTGGCAAGAATTAAAATTTGAGGCAACTTCTGCTGCTTAGATCAAATCTCTCCTGGGCAGATCACTTCTATTAGATGAAAGATAGTCACCTTACCTTTTCCTGGCAACCCAAATCTAATCTTCGCCCAAAAAATGTCGGAGGCCCAAAAGTTTTTACAACCCATATGTTGTGAAGAAATTCAACTCGATCTTCCGCTCTTTACTATGGTTGACCTCCTTGAAGTTTGTTGTTTGTATATCCGATCTAACTTCTCAAGGTCTCCTGGCAAAAAGCTTTTAGCATCTAACGAAATAATATACCAGGAAATATGACTCAAAAACAGCAACTCAAAGACTCAGAATACCACCGGTCCAAGCGGAACATCAAAAAGATAATCAATGCTGCAAGGAGCTTCAGAGACAGATGTATCATCAAGATCCTTGCCGAGATAACGATAAGGTGGTTTGAGCTTGCAGACCTGGATATAAGAGATGTTGACTTTGAGCACAGGCTGATCTATATTCGGGAGGGAAAAGGCGGCAAATCGAGGACTATCCCAGTGTCAGAGGAGCTCTTGAGAGATCTGAGACATCTTTTGGGTTCACGTAAGAAAGGGCCAGTGTTTACCAATCCCAGGGGGATAAGCTTACAGTCGGGCAGATTAACAGAATTCTGGCTACTGCTGGCGGACGAGAAGGAGTAGAAAATCCTAAGCATCTGTCAGAAAACATTTTTCTCTTTTCTTGTTTTGGAGACGCCTCACCGAGGCGTCTCTACAGATAAACATCTGAAGGAATGATAGCGATTGAAGAATCTCAGGTGCCATGAACAAAACCCCAAAAACATTGCTGCAACTTACTTATGAAGATGAAATTTGCTATCTCACATCTCACAATCGATATGTATGATCAAGTTATCACCCTGTGGGAACAGTGCGAAGGTATCGGCCTCAGTGATGCCGATTCAAGGGAGAATATCCGGTTGTATCTCGAGCGGAATCCGGACATGAGCTTCGTGGCACAGGACGATGGACTTATCGTCGGCGCCGTTATGTGCGGACACGATGGCAGGCGGGGATACTTCTACCATCTCGCAGTCCGTCCGGACTACAGACGCCGGGGCATCGGCCGCAAACTCATTGACAGATGCCTGTCCGCGCTTCGATCGGTCAGCATTCAGAAATGCCATATCTTCATCTTCAACGATAATGCCGACGGTGTTCAATTTTGGAAAGATATAGGCTGGACGTATCGTACGGATATCAGTGTGATGTCGAAGGATATCGAAAGGGATGGAGTTTAGCCCCCACAACTATTGAAAATGGAGGGAAGAAATGGATATTGAGTTGAAATACGGATGCAACCCACACCAAAAACCCGCATCGCTCACGCTCCCAGATCCATCTCCATTGAAGGTGCTAAACGGTAAGCCAGGTTACATCAACATCCTTGATGCATTGGGAGCATGGCAGCTTGCCCGAGAACTGCGTAATGCAACGGGACAGCCGGGTGCCGCTTCGTTTAAACATACGAGCCCTGCCGGGGCCGCAATCGCCCGCCCCCTGACCGATGCTTTCAGGGCTTCTCAAATGCTCCCGGGTGAGGATCTCTCGCCCGTCGCAACCGCGTATGTCAGAGCCCGCGGTGGAGACAGAATGAGCTCCTTTGGTGATGTAGCCGCGGTCAGCGACAAAGTAGACTCATCACTGGCCAGGATACTCAGGCGAGAGGTTTCCGATCTTATCATTGCGCCGGAGTTCGATCCGGATGCCCTCGAGGTCCTCAAGGCGAAGAAGAAAGGGGATTATCTCATCTTTCAAATCGACCCCGATTACGACCCACCGGAGATGGAATCCTGTGATATCTTCGGATTCAGAATACAGCAGAAGAGAAACGATGTGCAGGTTTCGAAACAACACTTTCAGAAAATTGTGACATCACAACGGTCCGTTCCCGATGATATCATCGAAACCCTTATGGTGGCTACTATCGCCCTCAAATATACCCAATCAAACTCCGTCTGCGTCGCTTATGACGGCCAGGTTATCGGGATGGGGGCAGGTCAGCAATCACGCATTCACTGCACTCGACTGGCCTGTGACAAAGCGGATAAGTGGTTTCTTCAGCAAAATCCGCATGTGCTTAATCTCAAGTTCAAAGATGACCTTAAGAAAACTGAAAAAACCAACATTGTCGATCAGTATCTCCTTTGGGATCAGCTTTCCGATCCGGAACTGGAGGCCATGCTGAAGGGGCTCAAAGAGCGCCCCGAGCCAATTGATAGACAAGAGCGATTCAAATGGATCAGCACGTTCCGGGGCATCTGCCTCTCGTCCGATGCCTACATACCTTTTAGAGACAATATAGATCGAGCAAATAGAAGCAACGTGAAGTACGTTGCCCAAACGGGCAATTCACTCAGGGACGAGGAGGTAACCCAGGCAGCGGAAGGATATGGGATGGTTATGATTCACACAGGTCTCCGCTGCTTCCTGCACTGAGCAAGGGAGCCTTCCGATTAATCGCTACAGCCGATCCGCCCAGAGTCATACGGCTAACCCACGTCATTGAGCAACTGGCAGGTAAATCAGGATCATTCATAAGGGTTACAGAAGGTATCGAAATGAACGAATCGGCCATTCGCGCACACATAGATGCAATTAACGACTGCAATCAGCGGGGCGGGCGGATGCTCTCCCTGATAGATCTGATCGATGCGGAAACGGTGGACCTGGGATTAGCTGCGTACCTGGCAGCAGCCATGCGCTCCGGTGCTTCGCTGCTGGTTGGAGCGCGGCCCGGTGGCGCGGGCAAGACGGCCGTGATGTGCGCTCTGCTCAACTTTCTTCCCGACCGTACGGCAATCCGCCCGGTAGATGGTCCGGCAGTGCTGGCGGAAGGGCAGCGTGATCCTCACCCCGGCGACACCTGCTATCTGGCCCACGAGATCGGCAGTGGATACTATTATGCCTACGTTTGGGGAAGCGAAGCGCGTGCGTTTTTACGATTGGCCGCTCAGGGACACATCATCGCTTCCAACCTGCATGCCGACACGTTAGAGGAGACCCAGGATCAGCTCTGCCGCGAAAACGGGGTAGCCACGGAGCACCTGGACGCGGTAACCCTGAAAATCTACCTCCGCGTCGAGAGGACAAGAGGATGGGCGGTGCAGCGGCGGGTGAGCCATGTCTACGAGAGCGATGGCAACCGGGATCGTTTGATCTGGACGGCTGATGAGGAAAGAACCTTTATCCGCCACGATGACAGCGAAATCGTATCCGCTGAGCAGGAGAAAAAGTACGCCGAATTTCTGACCGTGTTACTCAATCAGGACATCCGTCATATCGACGATGTCCGCCGAGCGCTGTTTGATATATGAAAATGGAAAAATGAAAATATCCCTCTTCAGCCAGAGCCTATTCGCATTGCCCCTTGCGAAGGCAATAGACACGACGGCCGAAATCGGTTTCTCGGCCATCGAACTTGCCTGCAGGGAGCCGCACTTCGATCGTGAAACGGCCCTTGGGAATCCGAAAAGTGTGGCGGAACAAATTCAGAATGCAGGGCTCAAGGTATCCGCCCTGTCGCTGTTTAACAATTTCACGGATCGCAGCTCCCTGGACGAGCAAATTGAAGAGGCGGAGATGTATATCCGCCTTGCACCAGTGTTCCAGACCGAGATAATCAAGGTGACGCCAGGTCCACCGGCGTCAAACGATGCTACGAGAGAAAACTGGCAGTGCCTCGCAGATGCATTGGAAAGACTGATTCCGGTGGCCAGCAAAGTCGGCATTAAGCTCGCTTTCGAAACGCATATGAGGCAGTTGACGGACATGTTGGCTTCTTCTAAACACTTCCTGGAAATGACACCATCCGATGTCGTTGGGCTTACGGTAGATTTCTCAAACCTGGCCTTTGCCGGCGAGAAAATGTCAGAGGTGGTTTTCTCACTTGAAGACCGCATATATCACACCCACATCAAGAACGGATATATCGATGCCGATGGGGGCTGGCATTTCCAGGCACTTGATACGGGACTGGTCAACTATGCCGAAGTGCTTCGCCTGTTGCAGGACATAGGCTACAAGGGATATCTCTCTATCGAATGTCTGAGTCATGAAGCACAGACACAACCTGCCGAGACGGCCCGGAGGGATCTGCAGATACTTAATCGCTACCTGTCGGAAACAGGGTTTGATGTCTCATTATAGATAAGTTTCAGTTAGTGTTTTTGGAATTTTGCCCATGGCACCTGAGATTCTTCAGTCACTATTGCCTTTTCAGGTATTCATCTGTAGAGACGCCTCGGATGAAGATTAATTATTTATTCGGGCCACGAGAGAATTCGCGCGGGAATGATGAATATTTATAAAATAATCGGGCAACATCGCAAGTGGAATGAGATCCTGAAACAAGTTCAGGATGACATTGGGATGATGATACTTTTGCTTAGTTGTCATGCCGAACTTGTTTCGGCATCTCATAAAACCAATCGTCCGTAAATTCTTGCACAAATGAATTCTCAATCTTCATGTGGGGCGTCTCTGAAAGACTCATCCACAGGACGCAAAGCAGTCTGACATGTGCCATGACATCGTAAAATATAGTCGCCGTTCCATCCGATTTCAAGGATATGATTATTCTCTTCCGGGAGTCTATTTTGTGACCGTCTGCACCAATAGAAAGAAGTGCCTGTTTGGACAGATAAATAGACGAGAAAATCGTATTATCAGAATTGGGACAAATTGCCCACGATATATGGATGGAAATCCCTCTCCATTTTCGCAATGTGATGCTAGATGAGATGGTTGTGATGCCAAACCATATTCATGGTATTATCATGATAACCGATACAAGGGCAGGGCATGCCCTGCCCCTACAGGAGAATCGCAGTTTCGGGGATGTACCGACTCGATCGTTGCATACCATCGTCGGTTCCTATAAATCCGCTGTAACTAAGCTCATCAACAGAATTCAGGGAAAGACTGACAGCTCAATCTCGCAACGCAATTATTACGAACATATCGTCAGAAACGGTACCGAATTGAACCGCATTCGGGAATATGTCCGGACCAATCCGATCGAATGGGATTTGGACAGGGAGAACCCGCGAAATAGGTCTACAAGCACGTTCGATGAATTGTTGTAGGAGCAGGGCATGCCCTGCCCTTACAGAGGTTTTGTGGGATGTTATAATCATCACTACCCAAAATGTTGCCCGATTATTTTCTTAGATTTCATGTGAGGCGTCTCAAAAACAAGCGTTTCCCGAAAGATGCTTAGAAACAGGGAAAGGCAACAAGATGAAAGGCGAAGTTAAGATCGCAGAAATTGATAAACGATCCTCAGAACTGGCTCTCGGCACGGCATTCTACAACCTGGCTGAAAAGGATACCTGGCGTAGTATCCTGGACGACTTTCTGGAATATGGTGGAACCTTGATTGATAGTGCGCACAACTATGGCGATAGCGAGGAAGTCATCGGTCTGTGGATGGAATCCCGTGGCGTACGCGACAAAATAATCCTTATCACCAAAGGCGGCCACGGAGAGGGTTATGGACTGGAGGCTGAGAATTTTTCGAGGACAATCAAGCAAGAACTGACGGAAAGCCTCGAACACCTCAGGACAGACTACATTGATCTGTATATGCTCCACCGGGACAGTCCTCTGCTCCCTGTTGGAGAAATAATAGAGTATTTAAACACGGAGCTGGCCGATGGTCGCGTGCACGCTCTCGGGGCCTCGAACTGGGGATACGAGCGGTTAAGCGAGGCAAACGAGTATGCTTACAAGCACAACCTGACCGGATTTGCAGTGGTAAGCAACAACATCAGCCTTGCTGTGCCGACGGCTCCGTTTTATCCGGGTTTGATATCTGTTGGCAAGGATGGTGAGAGGTGGCATGAAGAAACCGGGATACCTCTGATCGTCTGGTCGTCTCAGGCCCGCGGCTTCTTCACCGGATGTTACAGTCCCCAGGTGCTCGGCAGCTTAGGTCAGATCGAAGATCGATTTGCAGTTCGCATGATCGAGATCTACGGCACGGACGAGAATTTCGAAAGGCTGCGGCGCGCCAAGGAACTGGGACAAAGGAAAGGCGGCTATTCGGCTACACAGATCGCATTGGCCTGGCTTCTTCACAAGCCTTTTCCGCTCATACCAATTGTAGGACCTCACACGAGGGAAGAATTGAGATCGTGCTTTGAGGCCACTTCCATCAAACTGTCCGAATCGGAAGTAAAATGGCTGAACCTCGAGGCCCGATGAAATATCCCACGGAGATCAAAAAATGAGTAAGCAACCCAATGTCCTCTTTATCATTTCCGATCAACACAATGCCAAGGTGCTTGGCCACAAGAACCATCTCGATGTGAAAACACCCAACCTCGACCGCCTCGCATCCGAAGGGGTGCGCTTCGAAAACGCCATCACACAGAATCCGATCTGCACACCGAGCCGTGTCTCGTGTCTCTCCGGCCAGTACTGCCACAACCACGGCTATTACGGCCTGAGCGGCCCGAACCCGGGAGGACTTCCCACAGTCCTAGGACATTTCCGCCGCTTCGGCTACCGCACCGGTGCCGTTGGCAAGATCCACTGTCCCGAGTACTGGGTCGAGGACGACTGCGATCTGTTCCACGAAACCTGCGATTGCAGTGTCGGAGGGCGCAGCAGGAAGTACGCTGATTACCTCGAAGAACGAGGACTGACGGAGCTGGAAGACCACGCCAGGATGCATGAGTTCGGCAAACGGGGCCAACAGACCGTGGAAGGGCGCCCGTCTAAGATCTCTTTCGAAGACGGGCAGGAGGGCTGGAGCGTGCGACAGGCTATGGAATTTATGGGTCATTGCGCAAAAGAGAACAAGCCCTTCATCATGCATGTGAGCCTGCCGAAACCCCACCAGTGCTACACACCTGCAAAGGAGTTCTGGGACCTTTACGACGAGTCGAAGCTAACCCTCCCCCCTAACGCTGATTACGACATGAAGCACAAGGCCCCGAACCTTCAGAAGGTCGCTGAGCACTGGCGCAGGGGCGACTGGACACTATTCGAGCCGAAGACCTTCGAGGCGGGACGCCTGCGCAAGCTGCATGGATACCTGGGCAACGTCAGCCATGTAGACCACGCTGTCGGTGAACTGCTTGACTGGCTGAGGAAAAATAATCTCGATGAGGATACGATTGTCTTGTATACCTCCGACCACGGGGACTACGCCTGTGAGCACGGTATCATGGAAAAGGCACCTGGCATCTGCTCCGATGCTATAACACGGGTTCCCTTCATCTGGAGATGGTCAGGACATCTAAAGGCCGATCACACAGCCGAAGAGATCGTCGAGCTTGTGGACATCGCCAATACCCTCTGTGCACTGGCCGGAATTGATCCTATGGAGACCGCAGACGGCAAGGATATCTCGCACCTGCTGCGTGGTGAAGACGGGGAGGTGCACAGGATCGGCGTCACGGAGTTCCCGTGGAGCAGGAGCGTGCGCAGAGGGAAATACAGATACATCTATTACCCCCCGGACATGTTCCCCGAGGAATATCCCGAGGGTTTCGGTGAACTCTACGATCTGGAAGCCGATCTATGGGAGATGGAAAATCTCTATTTCGAGGTCGGCTTTCAGGAAGTTGTGCGCGAGATGGAACAGGAGTTTATTAGATGGCTCATCACAACGACACGTCCGACTACGGTGCATCCGCTGAGCACATATAGCGGATATCAAGGAATAACCCGTTACAAACACACTGTAAATGCCGATGGCAAGATGCATCCCGACACAATCAAGCCCTATGCCGGAAGCAACTATGTATAAGCTTGTAGCCGCTATTTGCGTTCTTGGTTGCAGCTTAACTTCAGCCATCGCTAAGGAGGTCCCAATGCCGATTGAGATTGAAAACACTTACGCGAAGTACGTTATCGGGAGCGACGGTCGAAACCTCCGTTTCATGGACAAGCAGACAGGCAAAGACTGTTGCGTCCACGAACCCGAGTCCTCCTTCGCACATATAAAGAAGGCAGGACGTTACTACGACGTCTCGTCAGTATCGTACAGCGACGGACTCATAAAATCGCAGTTCGGTGAGTCAGGTGTCAGCGCGGTTATCAGGGTTATCGTCCATGACCATTACTTCATCTTCGAAGTTGTTTCCGTCAGTGATGAAAGCGTGGAAGAACTGGTTTTCGCAGACATCCGGCTTACACTCCGGGGAACGCCCGAGGAACCCTTTGCCGGATGCGCACTTGCGTTGAATCTGCAGACC
>CAZTBA010000222.1:0-10453 GCA_964611725.1 uncultured bacterium | reverse complement strand
GTCCCTGACCCCCCTAATCCGCAAACTCTGTGAAGAACAAAGGGTTTCGGTATGATGTCAGCAATGACGGTTTGTGGCCCTGTAGGTGTGGATTCGCTGGGTATCACCCTTCCGCACGAGCATCTTTTTATAGATCTCAGGAACCAGTTTACCGAGTTCGATGATCCGGAGAAAAGCCGTGTGAGCCATCAAGAACTTCGCATGGAAAATCTGGGTGTCGTACGTCGCAATCCATACGCAATTGAGGATAACCTGCTCCTCGACGATCTGGAACTGACTGTGGCGGAAGTCAATGAATTTATGAATCTCGGCGGAAGTACTATCGTGGAGTGCACATCCATTGGTATCCGTCGTGATATAGAGAAGTTATACGAGGTGGCACAGCGCACAGGACTGAATATTATTGCTGGTTCTGGGTATTACACGCATGACACGCATCCGGCCGAAATGGATCAATGGTCACCGGAGAAGATTGCGGACGATATCCTCCGTGACCTTATGGTGGGGATAGATGGGACAGATATCAAAGCCGGTATCATCGGCGAGATCGGCACCAGTGACCCGATCCATCCGAATGAGAAAAAGGTTTTGGTTGCTGCCGGTCTGGCCTTCAGGGAAACCCGGGCGGCCATCTATGTCCATACATATCCATGGGGTAGGGCAGGTCTGGAGGTTGTGGATATGTTAAGCCGACAGGGTGTGAGCCCGGATAAGATCGTCATCTGCCACGTTGATGTGGAGATCGATCTCGAATATATCAGGGCTTTGCTCCAAAGAGGTGTTTTTGTGGAATTCGATAACTTCGGCAAGGAATTCTACATCGACCCGGAGGACCGGGGTTTCGCTGGCGGCATATTTGCCACGGATATCGACAGGGTTCGGGCGATTAAGGAGATCATGGATTGGGGATATGAAGGGCAGGTCCTGGTGACCAACGATATCTGCCTGAAGTGTATGCTCCACTACTATGGGGGGTGGGGATATGACCATATACTCCGGAACGTAGTAACTATGATGCTCGATGAAGGTATTTCCCAAGAAGTGATCGATACGCTTCTGTGTGAAAACCCAAGGCATCTGCTAAGTGTTTCAAGTTCTCTCTGAGGAACTATTGATATTAATCTCCTATTTCCCTATATTTCTAATACCGAATAGATTTTATAGCTTGGGGTCTATATCTTAAGGATGGATTATTAAACATGACTATTAAGCTGATCCTGGCCGTCTTGCTTTTATTTCCGATACCTGTCACGGTTATCGCCCAGTATGATCAGGGTAACAGACAGGGGGATGGTGTTATCTCAGGTTGGGTTTACGATGCTGAGAGTATGGAGCCAGTTGCTTCTGCAAATGTTTTCCTTGACAGCCTGTTTATTAGCACGACTACGACCACAGACGGAAGATTTGAAATCCTTCACGTGCCACCGGCTACCTATCGGCTAGTAGCACGCCGCATCGGTTACAAAACCTACGTTGAGGAAAATTTACGAATCTCTTCAAGTGAGTTAATTTCACGCTCGATCATGCTTCAACCGGCTGAATTAAAGGCCGAGGAGATAATAGTAACCGCCACACGCCGTGAGCAAACCGCGCAGATGGCACCTGCCAGTGTGGCGATCTTGAATATCAACGATCTCCGCAACCGTTCCATTGTCACATTTGATCAAGCCCTGGAAATGGTCCCGGGCATTTCGGTGCACCGCTCTGCAGGTATTTCCGTGCAGAGCCTGTCGATTCGGGGTAGTTCCGATGTCGCAGGTGGTGGAATAGGTAACCGCGTGCTTTTGATGATCGACGGCAGGCCGGCATTAGCCTCGGATTCTGGAGGGGCGCTGTGGAGCCTTGTGCCGATAAATTTCATCGATCGTGTTGAGGTGGTCAAAGGTGCCTTTTCCAGCCTTTACGGCTCTACGGCGATGGGCGGTGTAATCAATGTAATAACACGGCACCCGACCTACAGTTCCGTAACCACTGTGGATATTGGCTACGGCTTTTACCAGAAACCCCATACATCCCTGCGTCATACGGATCGTACCGCCTGGCAAAGCCAGTTTGATTTGAGCCATTCTGGCAACCGCGAATCAATAGGTTATCTGATCAGTCTGAGCCGAAAACAATCGGATGGATACTCGGAAAATTCCGCCTATGAGTTCTACAGTGTTTTTGGGAAGGTGCTTTACGATTTCAATCGGGTTCGCAACCTGGAGCTTAGCTTTGGTGCCAGTTTGGCTGAAAACGACTATCCCCACACATGGTTGAGCAACTTGCAGCCATTACGGGTGCTGCCGAAATACCGGGATGACCGACAGAAGAAAATAAACTACAGTGTCGATCTGCTTTACCGTGCTGTGCCAGGTGCAAGGGTAAAGTATTCTTCACGTTTCTATTTCTACCGCAAAGCCGCCCGCTCCTATTTCAACAGGGATGATCCGCTACTGAGCATCCCAGGGAACGAACCATATGGCCTGAAAACGGTTATAGATGCTGATAAATTCGGCAATATAACTCAGCTCGATTATTATCTCAACGAACGGAATTACCTTATTTCAGGACTCGATGTCCAGATAGATCATGTCAATTCTTCACCGGATACCATAATGTTTGGGAACCATCAGGTTGATAACATAGCCCTTTATATTCAGGATGAAGCGGAACTAATACCCGGGTTGAAAGCTACCTTGGGATTGCGTTATGATTGGAACCATCTCGCAGGCGGCAGCACTCTGGGCCAGATCAGTCCCAAATTAGCGCTCGTTTACAGCCCACAGGAGTACATAGCTTTCCGAACCCTGCTGGGACAGGCTTTTCGTGCGCCATCTATTGCGGAGCGCTTCTTCCGGCAGGAGCTCGGCGGCGGAACCCTGTTCAAGCCGAATCCCGGCCTGAAAGCTGAACGGATGGATTTCTCGTTGGAGACCGGCATGCGCTGGCGTCTGAATGATTTCGCCGAAGTTGATATCGCCTATTTTCACTACCACTACCGTGATCTGATATACTGGGTTGAGATTTCTGCAGAGGAAGGCGTAACATATACCCTCTTCCAGGTCCGCAATTTGAACCGAGCCTTAATGAAAGGTGTGGAAACAGAAATTAATCTTCGTTGGAAACCATATTTTAGTACATCATTGAGCTATGTCTACTTGAATGCAAAAGACCGATCGGAAAATCGCCTTGACGACCTCCTGGCTTATCGGATGCGGCACCTGCTCTTCTTTTCAATGGATGGACATATCGGCCGTTTTACATTGAACCTGAATGGCCGTTACAGAAGCAAGGTTGATGAGGTCTTCCTTTATCCTCTTGAGGCACCGGATGCCTTTGTCGTGGTTAACATGAAAGCCAGTATACATCTGGGGAAACTACTACATCTGTGGACTGCGGTAAATAACCTCTTTGACAAACAATACGAGGAATTAGCACGCTACCGAATGCCAGGGCGCAACTGGATATTTGGCACTTCTATTCAATTCTAATCCAACCCGGGAACATGCGGATAAAATGTCCTGTCGTTCATATACCATTTAAACTCTTACGAGGGGATGTACCGATGAGACGTTTGCTTATTTCCCTTTCCTGTTTGGTTCCGTTGCTTGCATATGTTTCTTGGGCCCCTGCCGAAGAGAGCGCGAAAGTGACCACAAGTGCCCCTCTTAGCAGGAAAAGTCAGACCTGTCTTACATGTCACAAGAAATTCAGTCCGGGAATAGTGGAAGATTGGCTTTCGAGCAGGCATGCAGAAATAACTCCGGAGATGGCACTGAAAAAGGCCGCCCTGGAAAGAAAAATTTCAAACGATAAAATACCAGAAGATCTGAGGTCTGTTGCAGTTGGCTGCTATGAGTGCCATAGTCTGAACCTTTCCACTCACAAAGATAGCTTTGATCATTTTGGATCACGGGTTAACGTTGTCGTTTCACCGAATGACTGCAGTACATGTCATTCTGTTGAGGTAGAGCAGTATTCCGACAGCAAAAAAGCTCACGCATTGGATATCCTTCAGAAGAACCCAGTCTATCATACCCTTGTCGAAACAATTACGAGCGTCAAGGAAGTAAGTGACGATAAGATACTACACCTTGAGGCATCCGATTACACGAAGGATGAAACCTGCTATGCCTGTCACGGCAGCAGAGTCAGTGTAAACGGAACCAAAAAGATATCCACTAAGTTTGGGAATGTTGAGGTCCCGAATCTTACCAACTGGCCAAACCAGGGAGTTGGGAGGGTTAACCCTGATGGGAGCTCTGGATCCTGCACAGCGTGCCATCCGAGACATTCTTTCTCCATAGAAATAGCCAGAAAACCCTACACCTGTGCTCAATGCCACATTGAGCCGGACGTACCTGCATGGGAAGTTTATAAGGAGAGCAAACATGGGAACATTCTCCTCTCCAAACAAGGCGAATGGAACTGGCATGATGTTCCCTGGAAAGTGGGTAAGGATTTCCGGGCCCCTACATGTGCCACCTGTCATAACAGCCTCTTAGCCACTCCCGATGGTGGTGAGGCCATCGTATCAAGGACGCATGATTTCGGAGCGAGGCTGTGGGTCAGGCTGTTTGGACTTGTATACTCGCATCCCCAGCCAAAGAGTGGCAAGACATATCTTATCAAAAACAAGGATAACCTGCCTCTTCCCACTGCTCTTACGGGAGAATTGGCCTCTGAGTACCTGATCGATAGTAATGAACAGATGCAGCGTCGAAATGAAATGGGGAAAGTATGTCAATCCTGTCACGGCACAAGCTGGTACAATTTGCATTTTGTCAAACTTGATACAGCTTTAGCGGAAACGGACAGGATGGTTCTGGCATCTACACAGCTTCTTATCAAGGCCTGGAATGAGGGATCCGCGGATAAATCCAACCTCTTTGATGAAGTTATTGAGCAAAAGTGGGTGGAACAGTGGCTCTTCTATGCTAATTCGGTGCGATATGCATCGGCTATGGGAGGTCCTGACCACGCTGCTTTCAAAAATGGTTGGTGGCATTTAAACAAGAACCTGCGGGAAATTTATGAGTTGCTTGAGAGAGATTAGAACCTGAAAGCTTTCAATCATTGGTCGGGCACCGTTTTGTGTAAGGTTAAAAGCTTATTAATGAAGGGAAGTTTACGGAATTTTCTGGTCTCAAATATCCCTCGTTCCTGACATGAAGAACCCCATCGGGAATCTCCTTGTCTATGACATAATTTGCCCGGTGAAGCAGATTGATGATAAGACATAAAAGTAGCCCGGGGACTGCTAGGGTAACCCCCGGGCTACTGTCAAATTGGTAAAATGGCTACCTGGAAGCGGGTTCGGCTTTAAAGGAACCAGATCTCACTGTCCTTGAGAACCATTTCTTCCCCCACGGCCGACATTTCCGGCACCGGATGTGACCTGATTCCCATTGCCACCCGATCTCCCTCTGATCTGACTGCCGGTCCCATCCTGAGGGCAGTCGCCGGAGCTCAGGCAATCTTCATCACGCTCTCTCAGGCGTTCGCCGAAGCCACTGCCCCCTGCATGGGCCTTTCCGTTACCACCGGCAAAAGTCTTCAACCTCGAAGCCATTCTCTGCCAGAAACCTCCCCTACCCATGGCCCCATCACGGCTGCCTGCCAGATCGTTTACACCATCACCGTCCTCGTCAACGAAACCACGCGGACCCATTCCAATCCCAGGCTTCACGTAATCGCTATCAACCCCGTTCGGTATGCCATCTTTGTCGTGGTCGGGGGCATTGTCATTGTATCCGTCTCCGTTCTCATCGACAAAGTTGGGACAGGTGTTGGCTTCCGTCGGGGCACCTTCTTCGGCGTAGGTTACGGAGCTTCCGAAGAAAGCAATTCCGAGAGCCAGGATTCCAACCAGTGCTAAGTTAAGAAAGCGTTCCATCGTTAAACCTCCTCTTTTTGAAAGTGACTCAAAAGTTACAGAACTGCCCCGGAGCTTACAAGTTCACTCGAATATAAACGCAACAAGCGTGCCAGAAAACAAGATTTGGGGGTACTATGAACTGATCTTCGAATACAAGATATTATTTTTCAATAACATATTGTCTCGATAATTTCTCATTCGGCTAGTACCTGACTTCTTCATAATCTCGAACTTTCCGACAATCCAGGTACTCTGTATCGAGCTTCGGAGCTTAAGATATTGAATAACAAACTCTTAATTTTCATCGACATTCTCGTCGCGGGCTCGACATTTCTGTCGAAACAAGGTATGGCCTGTCGGCCAATTGATTCGCAAATAGGGACTACTGCACGGGGATTCCTCACATTTGCATTGACCTCCCGATCGGAAGAGCTTAAGTTTTAAAAGATTTGCTTTTTTTGCCAGAGTAATGTAATTTGATTTTATGTGAATCTATCGTAAACTCTATTTATCTAAAAAGGGCAGACGTATGCCGGCTCTTAATGAATCTGGTAAGGGGAACGAATTTGTTATAGAAGTTCGAGGACTTGTGAAGTCCTATGGGAGGATTAGGGCTTTAAGGGAGATCGATTTTAAGGTTAACCGGGGAGAGTTCGTAGCCGTATTCGGTCCCAATGGCGCCGGGAAGACGACACTTATACGGATCCTGTCCTCGGCTATCAGACCGACCTCGGGGAATGTGCGCATATCTGGATTCGAGGTCAGAAGTCCCAAGGCGCGATCTACTGTCGGTGTCGTATCTCACAGGCCATTTCTCTACAGAAACCTCACGGCGGAGGAGAATCTGAGCTTTTACGGGAAATTATACGGGATGGATAACCTGCACCGGAGGGTGGAGCATCTCCTGAAAGCAGTTGGTATTTATGAGAGGGCAAAGGATCCTGTTAAGATTCTCTCCCGGGGTATGATAAGGCGGGTTTCCTTGGCGAGGGCATTGATAAGTGATCCCGATATACTGCTCCTGGACGAGCCATATTCCGGACTCGATATTGAAGGAGTGAACTCCTTCAACAATTTGCTCGAAGGACTATGTAAAGAGGATAGAACGGTGCTTATGACCACTCACAACCTCTCTCTGGGGGCCAAGTTCTATGACAGGATGGTTATCCTTTCCTCCGGACGCATTCTCTGCGATCTCGATGCTAAAGGGTTGGGGCACGGAGATCTCGAAAGGATATATCTCGAACACGTTGGGGGCAACTTTGAAGAGAAGATTTAGGTTCTGGACGGAAATTTGGGCGCTTATCGGAAAGGACGTCATCTCCGAATGGAGGTCGAGAGAGATCTCCCTGTCCGCTTTCATCTTTTCTGTCTTGGCTATGCTCATATTTAGCTTTGCGTTCGGTCCCGGCATGAGCGACCTGCAGAGTGCATCTTCCGGGGCTCTGTGGCTTGTTTTTATCTTCGCGGCGATCCTGATTCTGAACGGTTCTTTCGCCACAGAGAGGGAGGAAGGAGGACTTGAAGGGGTCCTTATGACTCCCATTGACAGAAGTGTACTCTACTTTGGAAAGACCACAGCAAACCTTATCTTTATGTTTTTAGTCGAAGCGGTTGTACTCGCTTTCGTATATCAGGTCCTATTTAGCTCGATTCAGCCTGAGAAGTTTCTCACGCTCATTTTCGTCATTTTCCTGGGAACGGTCGGTGTAATCTCTGTTGGAACGCTGTTTTCTGCCATCTCGGCAAACTCCAGGATGAGGGAGATGATGCTTCCGATCCTCTTGCTGCCTGTAATTGTTCCTGTATTGATCGCCAGTGTAAAGGCGACCGATGTCATACTTGGAGGGAAGGGCTTCGGTGCCACCCTGCCCTGGATTAAGATACTCGTCCCGTTTGATATCATCTATGTGTCGATCTCATCGCTCGTCTTCGAGTATGTGGCGGAGGAGTAAGGCTTTTACATCGGAGGATAACGATGTCCAAGAGATATATCTACAGTTTGCTCCATGCAGCTACCGCGATCGCCATCTGTGTGGCTATCTATATGGCCTTCATCTACACACCCCAGGAAAAAACTATGGGCGATGTCCAGCGTATATTCTATTTCCATGTTCCCCTTGCATGGGTGTCCTTCCTGGCGTTCTTCGTAGTTTTTATCACCAGCATTGTATACCTTGCGGCTGAAAATAGCAGATGGGATGACATCGCTTCATCATCCGCCGAGATCGGCACGGTCTTCTGCACGCTGACCATAATTACCGGATCACTTTGGGCGAAGCCTGTCTGGGGCAGGTTCTGGACATGGGATATGAGGCTTACCACGACGCTGGTCCTCTGGTTTATATACATAGCCTACTTTATGATAAGGTCATACACCGAAGAGCAACGTGCCCCAAAGCTCGCGGCTGTTTTCGGTATAATCGGGTTTATAGATGTGCCGATAGTCTACTTTTCTGTGAGATGGTGGCGGACTATGCATCCCGGATATGTTGTACGATCCGGGGGTGGGCTTGGTCCCAGGATGCTTTCTTCACTGATTGTCTCTGTTATTACATTTACAATGTTATACGTGATCTTTCTAATATTGAGAACCTCGACGAAAGGTATTGAGAGTGGTTTAGATTCCATCGAGGAGAAGGCAGATTTAAATTGAGAAAGGGGGTTTGTTTTGATCTATTTCTTCTTTGCCTACATTGTGATATGGGTCGGCCTTTTCGCCTATCTCTATTTTCTCAAAGATAAGGTTGCGAAAGTTGAGACAAGGCTGGAGGCCCTGGAGAAGAAGCTGAGAGACTAGTCCTAAATTCCCTGTCGTGAAGCAGCATACCTTAAGATAGAGAGTAAAGAACAGCTCCCTATAATAATTCTGTTTCAAATTGGAAATTTTTTGTTGACATACCTTTAGAATATTATTATATATCCACTTGTAATATGATTTGTAGAATAGTTTAAGAGTGACGCACTATATGGAAATATATAGAGGTTATTAGGTTAAGGTCTCTGTGAGATCCCAATTGACAAAGGGTGGAAGAATAAAGGGTGAGGTCAGGATGAAAAAATGCGCAGCGGCCTTATTTATTTTGATTTCTTACGTAATCTCAAGTCTTACCATTGCCGAAGGCCTGCCAGCAAGTGTAAGCGGTAGAATTTCTTCCTCTTTCTACAGTTGGGAAAGCCGCACTTCCGATTCATCCAGTCGGGACCTCCGGTTTTACCAGCTTGCACTCCTTAATATCAGATCCTCTGACTTCCTGCTCCATCTCAACGCAATCGGGTCCTCTAAACTCACCGATAACGGTAAAGCGCGCAATTCGTATTCCCGTCTGCGTAGCGCTTATTTGAAATGGGGTTCAAAAGGTTTCGACCTCAAGCTCGGTAGGCAGCCTGTATGGGAAAGCTCAGGGGTTGGCGTGATAGATGGCCTGAGGGGGAGTTACGTTTACAGGGGCCTTTACTCCCTCAAGGCTTACTTTGGGATCGATCCCGATACCTGGGATGGAGAGAAAAAATACTTTGTCGGCCTGAGCTCTACCGCGAAATATAAAAGCAATTCCCTTAACCTGAATTTTGTTAGAAGCTCAATAGGGGACTACTCCAATAATATTTTGGGAGTTAGCTTCAGGGGGGAAGCATTTAAAAGATTAAGTGGCTACCTCAGGTCCGACCTACATATTCCTGACTACCAGATAAAGAGGGCTGAGGCTATGGCCTCGTGGGTCTTCCGAAAAGGCTCCAAACTCTCGCTCAGCTTCGATTACAGGATTCCGATTATCGACCCGGAATCTATCTTCAGCGTTTTTCCGGTCGAACCCAGCAGGACATTTGCTGTCAGATACGTCCATCGTCTGCCCGGTTGCTCTCGATGTCGTGTCGATACGGATATATCTGTCTTCGCTGAAGCCTCCAGGATCTTCTACAGGTCCGACTCCTCTGAAAGATATAGTTTCGGTTTTTTCTGCCGGTATCTCTACATAACGTATAGGAAGGGAATGGGCTACGGTGGAGAAATTGATGGGATAAGCTTAAGTTTGATATATCCTTCAACCGGAAAAATCTCGCCAAGGTTCTCATTCAACTTTGCAAGATATGCCCTGGAGGGAGGGACATCCGACAGGGAAAACGTAATTTCGGCTTCGATAGGTACCAGGTACAGGGTTTTCAAATATATGTCTTTGGATCTGCAGGGAGAGGTGCTACGTAACAGGGTTTACTCCCGGGATATAAGGGGATTCCTTAAAGTGGATTTCTGGTTCTTCAGAAAGGCACACTGACGGATAACGGGGATGAATAGATGCCTGAGGGAAATAGATTACTGGCTGTAATACCGGTTTTCAGCCTACTTATCGCGATCTCTTTGTTGTCAGCTTCCAATAAAGAGGATGATGAGATAGTGTTTTCCCACCAATCGCATGTTGAAACTCTTGAACTGGAATGTGCCATCTGCCATCAGAAGGCTACGGAAAGTTCGTTAGCGACAGATAGAAACCTCACCGAGATGGAGATATGTGGTTCGTGTCATGACGTAGCTGATACATCGGGATGTAGTTTGTGCCATACGAACTACCCGAAAGCAAAAGCCCTCCCCAATCC
>CAZTBA010000221.1:0-10516 GCA_964611725.1 uncultured bacterium | reverse complement strand
ATGGCATTCCTCCGCCGCTCACGAGCGGCGGTATCCTGCCATATATTTTATGAAGCATCCTCGGGAATAGCCTTTGTCCCCTGTTGCCAGATTCTTTGGAGATCGGCTGCCGCTTGGTCACCTAAGTGCTGCCTTATAAATGGTGTTATAAACGCGTCGTCAAACTTGATATTGTCTAGCAACTTGGCGTACTTCTCATGATATGGCATCTCTTTTATTCTTACCATTTTAATTCCCCCTCTCACATACACAGGTGCGCTTATCCTTATTCTTCCCTCGATCATTTCGGCGAACACGTAGTGAACTGAGTTACCCGCCCGACGAAATAACTGAGCAGTTTGGAATGCGAGTGGCCGAGTGAAACGAAGCCGCGAGTATTCCAAATCAGCTCCAGTGGCTTGTTGAGCCGCGCCCTCCCAGAACCTGATCAATCACTTCAAACAGGTTTGGCCCACCGCTCAGAAAGCTGTCTGCCAAGCTTCGGTGATAATCTTGCTCTTCTTGGCATTCATCATATCCTCTGTCAAATGCCAGGACGCCAGGAACCCTTCGTAGGTGTCTTTCATGCGCTCGTCAACCTTGAGGACCTCGTCCGGGCAGATGTACACACAATGCATACACTCTATACATCTTCCCGGATCCGACAACCCCGTATCGGCATCAAAAGCCTGCGTCGGGCACTCGGTCTCGCAATCGCGGCACATACTGCATCCCTCTGCTATGCGTACGGGCTGCGTCCATCCTCGCTCTGTCCTTTTCTGTTGACTCTGTAACGAAGCCATGGCACGATTGTAACCAAATGGCTTCTGCAACCTGAAAGCCACCGGTGCATCCTGCAAGAAGCGCTCGAGGGCCAATGCTACGTATCTCCGAGCTACAGCGAAATCCTGCTCGTTGGGACGGTCGAGTAAGATTCGCCAACCACCAACATTGAACGAATGTCGCCCCAGGAATTCCGCTGAGAACAATACCTGGAAACCGGCTTGCTCCAAGAGCAACTTGGTGTGGAAATGAGCATACCCGGTTGTTCTTGCACCATAGGTGAAGAACATTGTGCATCTCTTTCCCTGTCCATCAAGTGTCGGCAGCCATGTATTGATCACGCTGGGGGCAAAATCACCAAACACAGGAAACCCAAAGATGAAGCCATCAAAATCATCGATCGGCAGCGGTTTCTGGCGAGAAGCATACGCTGTCACATTGAACAACCGCGACTCACAACCGCGATCAAGCAATGCTTCTCTCATGACCCCGACATAGGTATGGGTCACATTGGTAGCAGAAAAGTATACGAAAGCTATTCTGCAATCAACCAAAAGGCCCTCCTTTGAATCCCAATTGCTCTATGTCTGGCGGCCCAAAGCCGGCTGTTGATCGCCAGGCGGGTTTGCAGCGTGCCTCATACGGCCGAGACTACCCCTAAATTCGGCGCGCGAAAGTGTGGTCGGCTGCAGCCGTTTTGTTGGATGATCAATGTCGTCTGCCTATGTACAGGCCTCTTCCTGTGAGGCCATCGGCGTCGTACTTGACCGTCAGGCCCGCTTCTTCAATGACAGATACCATTTCCGCGATTTCGAATAGCCCCAATTCATGGTGCTCGACAAGGTGCTCTGTTCCTTCTGGAGTCCCGATGAGGTGATGCAGATCAAATATGGATACCTTGCCCTTGACGAAACTCGTGTTGATTCGGGCGATCTTCAATTCGGGTTCATCAATGTACGAAGCATGCACAGTGTTCGGATGCCAGTTCTCTGGAGTGAGCCAAGGTTCGATAACCAGCATGCCTTCCGGCTTCAGATGGGCAGCCATGCTGCGCACGGCGGACCGCAGCCTGTCGAGAGTCTTGACATAGCCAATGGAACTGAAGAGGCACGTGACAATGTTGAACTGCTTGCCCAGATCGAAGTTGGTCATGTCGCCAAGATGAAAGAGAATATCGGGGTTCCGTTCCCGGGCCACCTCCAGCAGTTCGGAGCAGATATCCAGACCTTCAACCCTGAAATACCTGCGCAGGTGCTCGATGTGGAAACCGGTTCCGCAGGCGACATCCAGCAACGTCAGTTGCTTTCGGTCAGGTTCCACACCAAGAAGGGAAATCAAGCGCCGAACTTCTCCCGCGTAATCCTTACCGGCATATAGCTTGTCGTAGTATCGAGCTGTCTTTGAATATACGTTTTCCATTCTTGTCTTCCTTACCCAATCGCACCGCTCAACGGCGCGTCTTGTTCGCACGGTTCAGCATCAAATCCCTGTCGGGATCGAGTATGGCCAGGAGTGTGTGGCCAGCCATTTCAAGTCGATGGCGCAAATCTATAATCATCTTCCATCAGCATGCGAACGTCAAAGCTTGCTGGATTTCACAAAGCGCAAGCGAAGTGAGATTCCAGTGCAGCACCCTGTTCGGCCTTCATAATTTTGCCTGCGCCCAGCTTTGGAGTGCCCTTCTCGAGGGCCGGACGCGCGCTGGAGACCTGCTCTACGTCTTGATCCTCCCAAAAGACCATTTCGGAACAGACAGAAGCCTAAGAGTTTCTGTTCCTCCGCACCTTCTTCCGTCCAACGAAATCTTGTTCATCAAGCCTCATCGCTACCCGGTAGCCAAACAACGTGCTCACCCACAGCCGACCGGGCTCCGGCTCGAAGAGGTATGGGTAGGACGGGCCGCCGCCCTTGACCTGGAGAATTACCTCCGGCTCCGACCAGATCGCGCCGTCGTCCTCAGAAAAAGCGATCGACACCTCTTCGCGATGCCAGCTCGACATGGGCAGACAGAGCTGGCCGTCGCCACCCCGCCGCGGGGGCCTCTTCTTTCCTGCGGCACACAGGCGGTTCCAGACGAGCACAAGGCGCCCACTGACCAGGCGGATCATGGCGCCGGGAGCGCTGCTGGCGTCGATGCCGCTCGGGTGAAGCACACGCCAGGAGCGGCCGGCATCCTCCGAGAAAGCATTCCAGAACTGGTCGAGGTTGGTCCGGATCAGCATCCGGAGCCGCCCGTCCTGCAACTGGACGATCGTGGGCTCCATGGCCCCGTCGTGATGGCCGTGGCCGCCGAGATCGATGATGTTACTCGTATCCCATGTCTCTCCTCCATCGGGAGAAACGTATACACAGATCGCATGGCGACACGGATCCCGAACGAGACGTTGAATGGGGACTACGAGTTCTCCGCTTGTCGTCTCGATCATGTTAATGAGAGCGCCGCAGTATCCCTCGAATATCCTCTTTCTGCCCTGCCAGGTACAACCCTCGTCATCGCTTCGTATGGCCCAGACGTCGAGACTGACGTTGCTCGCCGCTTCGCGTCGTACTTTATTCCAGGACCAATGGTAGTTCTCAAGGTCCATGTAGATGTAAATCAGGCGTCCTCGGCGCGTCCTTAACAGGAGTCCTCCCCCACAAGGCCTACATTTTCCCCGGCCGCGGTACATCACTCGCGGTGGAGACCACCTTGCTCCGCCGTCGTGGCTTGTGAACGTGTTGTTGTCGCCCACCGTCAGGATGCTCCCGTCGCCGAGCTTGACGAAGGGACCCAGCTTGTCAGTATCCACAACGGTGCACCGCGGATCCGTCCAGACCTTGAGATTCGCTTTGCTCATTGCCTCATCTCCTAACTCTTGGGCTTAGAACTCACGTGTGTTCAGCTATCCGAACATCGCGGATCAGACACAGCTATTTGGCATCACCTGCATCCGGCTTGTTACGACTTCCTTTCGGTTTCTGCCACAAGAGCAGGATATAGTTCGGCAGCTTTGAGAGCGGGGGATCGGTACTGCAGGCGTGCTCACTCATCATGAGCAGTCGGAACCCCGCAGACAGGGCTGCATTGATAATGCTGGCGAGAGTGTGGTGAAACTCTACGCAGGGCATGCGCTTGTCCCACCCGCCATGTCGATCTGCGAGATCGGTGCCTGTGAAATCATAGTGTTCCGGTTCAGTATCGAAGTAGTCGCACTCTGGAAAGAGGACCCCGTCTCGTACGTCGAGGAGCGCGGTCACAGGATGTCCGGTATGCATCAGGAGACGACCTCCAGGACGCAACACACGGTACCAGTTGCGGCACGCCAGCGGGATATCTTCAAACCAGCACAGATAGGTGGCGAATACGATATCGAATGTGGCATCGGGGATAGGCTCCAGCGTCTGGGCATCCGCAACTCGGAACTCGACATTTGCCCCGATTCGGGTCGCGTTGTCTCTGGCGATGCGAATTGCCTGCGGACTCAGATCACAGGCCGTGACCCTCGCTCCGAGATTGGCCCATGAAAACGCCTGTTTGGCATCGCACCCGCAGCAAATATCGAGCAGTGAGTGTCCCGTCACATCGCCAAGAGCGTCAACCACGTAGTCCTCAAGCATGGTGCCACCTCGGGCGAAGTGTTCGTGGAACTTTGGCCATTCCTTGAGGTGGAACTCCATGTAGTCGGCGTGGTAGGCATTCCACGCGGACCGGATCATCTCAAGATGCTCCCTCTTTCTTCTCATGACAGCATTGATTGGAATAAACTTTGTGTTGCACTTCAAAGTAGTCTACCAACGGCTCATTTCTGACAGGGCTTTATTCCGAACCTCCGGGGTCATCAGCCGATTGAGCAAGATATAGAAAAACGAATTCACAATCCTGCGCTGGCTTTTGCATGTTCAATAGTCATGTTTACTATATTTCCATTTCGATCCAGATCCACATAGACATTCTCACTGACCTCTTTTGTCTCATGGACCTCTTTATCAGTGAATTCCACGTAATTCGCAGCTAACGTATTGCCCATAACTCGCCAAAAACGCTTGAAAATCTGTCACCGACCGAAAACTCGCACGTGTTTTTGGTCGGGTTGATTGCCGGGTTATACTGCGAGAAATGTATATCAACGAATAATCTCAATCAGAACCATGCAATTTAACAGGCTCTAAAAGCGATCAAACCAATTCAAGCTTTATTTAATTGGTGCCTTGAGCAGAATGTCCAGTTTCGCAGTCCACACGGCGTTTATCATCGATTGATGTCTGAGCGAGTGTAACATCCACAGACAGACACGAATCGCGTGAGGTCGTGTTTTCATTCACGATCGCAGAGTCCAAATTTGCTTATTCGATAGGAAAAAGAAATGTAGCAGCAATTGACTCACCCGAGGTCGTGAACTGCAGTCTCCCAAACTCCGTGTTCGCTATTTCCTGATTCTTCGCTATGACTTCGCTCCCGTCGACCACCGCAGTGATGCCCAGCCGACCCATGGCCCTCACAACCCTATTTCTCCAGCTTTCGTCAAGGTTTCCCTGTTGCAGCCCATAGTCGCAGCTGATCACTCGGCCATATATTTCTTGCCGTTCATATAATATTTCACTGCTCAAGGGGCCGAATTCCTTCTCCAACTCCTTTTTGAGCAATGCATTGATTTGGGTGGCAAGATCACTGGAGGCCTGCCCGGCTGCTAAAGGGGAGTGTCTGCTTGTGGGAACAGAGCTTCGACTTGATTCGCTTTCATATCCTTTATCTATTACTTTTTGGATTTCTTTAACATGGGGGCTGATCATTTCCAGATCATTGGGATGAATTCTATTTTTGAGAGCAGAATCCTGCATCTTCATAACACCCTTGGCAGCTTTCATTTGCTCTTTCAATTGTTTCTTCATCTCATCAGAGAGATAAGTATTCGAATCGAGTTCTTTTAAAGATTCTTCGAATGCACCATCTGCTTTCTTCATCTCTTCACCATATACTATTGAACTATACCCCAACATAATTACCCCGGCTTTTTCATAGAAATTTTCATCCCAACCATGCTTTTTCAGTATTTCGAGAAATTCTTCGCTTGATTTGATAGCTTCAGGGACTGTCATCTTTCCGCCCTTAGCTTCATATTTGAAGCCGTGTTTCTCGATATCTTTTTCAAGCAGGGGGAAGGTCTTGATAAAATGTTTAACATCGCCAGGTTTTAAAATCGGCTTTGGAGGATCCTCTGCTGTGACAACAGAGACTAACATGAATAATACTAATGTAATTGAGAGATATACTTTCATCTTTTGCCTCCCTTGAAATAACTTTCATGTCAGTTTAACACTTCAATTTGCATAACACAACATTCCCCAGCTCATCTTAAACCAAATTGATACTATCTTATTTGTTCACAATAGCCTCCTTTCTCTTATACTGTGAAGCAAGTGGAATCTATTGTAGTAAGCAGAAACAGACGTACTCACATTACCCGGTCGAAGTCGCATCACATTATTCTCTATCTCACCGGTCCAGCGATCTCTATTAGGGTCAATTTGGTCAGTCGAGAAGAAACCGGCGGCTTCGGAATGTGGCATAATATACGGATTATTTTCGTTTCCAGGGCTATTCAACAGTTATTACTACTTTTCCTTGAACGTGTCCCTCTTTCAGATAACGGATGGCTTCGGGGACCTCGCTCAGCGGGTACGTTCTGTCGATGATCGGTGTGAGTTTCCCTGCTTCGAGGAACTCCTTCAAGACGGCGATTAATTCTTTCTTGTTTGGCAGCGAAAAGCTTATGTTCGGTAGCTGACTCACGAAGGGCGACAGCACAATCAGTTTCAAAAAGCATGGCAGGCTTCCCATAAAGCGATGGCCCAATTTCCCGAAATGATCGTGTCCAATCAGCACGTAGGTCCCCTCGGGAGTGAGCACGCGTCTGCAGTCTGCAAGCGAATGGTTCCCCGGAATATCGAAAATGAGATCGTAGCGCTCGCTACTTTGGGTGAAGTCCATCCGGGTGTAATCAATCACCTGGTCTGCGCCGATTGAACGGAGCATTTCCAATTTCTCTGTGCTGTCCACACCGGTCACTTTCGCTCCGTGCGCCTTGGCAATCTGCACGGCGAGAGTTCCCACACCACCGCCCGCACCGTTAATCAAAACCTTCTGTCCTGGCTTCACCTGTGCCCGATCGCGAAGATTCAGGAGTACGATTAATCCAGAGGTGGGTACGGCCGCGGCCTGTTCAAACGTGATATTGGCCGGCTTCAACGCCAGCACGTCTTCGGGGACAGACACATACTCCGCATAGGCGCCACCGTTGCGCCACTGAAGACCGCGGTGGGTCTCGCCGAACACTTCATCTCCTGGCTCAAACTCCTTCACGTTCTTGCCTACAGCCTCAACGTACCCCGCCACATCCGTTCCCGGAATACTGTTCTTTGGTTTGAGCAGTCCCGCCCCCATGAGGCGGAGAACGTACGGCAGGCCGCTCACGACGTGCCAGACGTCGGGATGGACGGAAGCTGCGCGAACTCGCACCAGCACCTCATCATCCCTGACAAGCGGATTGTCGACTTCTCGGAGTTCCAGGACATCGAGTGAGCCGTACTTGCTTTGTATAATCGCTTTCATAAGTGCTCCTCGAAGATTAGGTTGATTCGACCATTTCCAGAATTGTTTACGACAATACATCCTTCAAGCTTGTAAAACCTAAAACCAAAAATAGGTTGCTGGAACATACGGCGCACAGTACTCAGAGACTTTCAAAAAACGTTATGCGTAGTGCCGAATATTCAGAGTCGCAAATCGCTGTTCCGGTCAGCTTAATTCTTTGCTGTTAGGCCTTGTCGTTATGCTCCACAGTTATTACTACATTTCCCTTCTTATGTCCTTTTTCGGCATACCTGTGAGCCTCGGCCGTTTGCTCCAACGGATAGCGTCCATCTATGACCGGTTTTAGCTTTCCCGCCTCAATTAACTCTTTGAGGAATATTAAATCTTCAGTTTTTTCGCCTGCTACTCCACCTATTACTTTCCTGCTGCTTGTCACACCAGTCCATAGCCCTTGAATAATCGGTGACAGCTCCATGTGGACAGCTCTAAGATATAATCCTTTCTTCTTTAGCGATCTTACACAACCAGAAAACGGACTCTTGCCTACCGTGTCAAAAATAACATCATAGATCTCACCGCTTTCGGTAAAATCCTCTTTGGTGTAGTCGATTACCTTATCTGCTCCCAGAGATTTCACCAATTCTAAATTCGTGGTACTGCATACCCCGGTAACTTCCGCCCCAAAGTACTTGGCAAGCTGTACAGCAAAAGTACCTATACTTCCAGAAGCTCCATAGATAAGAACTTTTTGTCCGCCCTGGATATTTCCTTTTCTAAGAAAATGCAATGCTGTATGTCCTCCAAAAAAAACGGCTGCTGCTTCCTCATAGGTCATATTGGCCGGCTTTATTGCCAGCACCGCTTCTTCAGACAGACATGTGTACTCGGCATATGCACCAAATCCGGAATCGAAGGTAGATCCAAAAACCTGGTCACCTACTTTGAAACGTCTTACATCTTTGCCTACCGATTCAATTTCACCGGCCAGCTCCATCCCCAGTATTTTTCTTCTTGGTCCTCTGAAACCCATAGCTATTCGCATGGGGAGCCAGGGCAAGGGGGGGTATTTAGCACCTCGAATTCTATAGTCCGCTGATGATACTGTTGTTGCAAATATTTTGATGAGTATTTCATTGTCCTTAGGGATAGGTTTTTCTACCTCTTTGAGCTGAAGAACATCTGGTGGTCCGTATTTTGTGCACACAATTGCTTTCATGAGTATTCCTCCAAATTTGCTTTGATCCGGTAATTGTTCGTGTAGTTCACCGCAATCTAACCAATAAGTCTGCAAAACCTAACGGCCGAGTTCGATTGCGGCGGAGGCTTGCAGAAAAAGTGTTCGAAACACCAAAAACTGCCGAAAACCACAAAACGTTCATAGAGCCGCAGCTCTCCGCCATCAACTGGAACGGCCGGTTAGACGGCACTGACTTCCCCTCCTTATCGGAAATCTCAGACGAACACCGCCATGCCAACAATATCGTCGTAAGCACCGTCCATCTTTCTGGCCCTCTTCTTTACCCCCTCAACAGCAAATCCTATCTTCTCATAAAGCTTGATAGCCGCTGTATTTGAAGCAAATACTTCCAGCTCTATCCGCTCCAATCCCTTCTCCTTTGCCTTCCCTATCGTTTCGGCTATGAGCCTTGTGCCAATACCGCGCCTCCGGTAGTCTCTATGTACCCCCATCCCCAGCTTGCCGCAGTGGGTGAATCCTTCCCGTCTCATAGGTGAGATGTCACACCAGCCTATCACTTCTTTATCCCTGATAGCCACGAATTGAGCCACATCGTTAGCGATGTTTGATAGGACAAACTCGCGAGTGGAAGTCAGAGGGGGTGCCTCAACGAAAGCCAGATACAATCTCTCACGCGCCACTGAATCAAGACACTTATGATAGCTCTCGATATGTTCCTCGGCGATGGGTACAATCCGAATGTCTTCTGAAGCTTCGGTACTCATCTTTGAACCTCTGTAGATAAGTTATACCTCACTGAAGGTTGTGCCGCCTAAGTACGATGCGAGTCCTTTATTGACTTTCTGACAGCCTTCACGGCATCAGGTGCCCTCATGACATCGCCGTATAGATAGTACTCGCTTGCTGGTGTTGGCACTACATCGGCCAAGCGAGTGCCATATTTCTCCATCAGGATCTTTACTATCTCTTCGAACCTCTCGAAACCCTCGTAAAGTGCTACTTCCCGCCAGATCTCTCTTTCTCCATGCCTTATGACTACAAAACTACTGGAGCCGTGCTCTTCAAAATCCCATGTTAGAATCAGTGATGATCCCTCGAGTTCCGGAAGCTCAGCTTCAGACTTAAGGCTTGATTCCTCCCATGAAGCAAGGAAGCGCTTATGGGTTTCGACTTCGTCCTTCTCCTGTTGGCTTAGCTTATCCCAGTTTGCCTCGGACTCTCCGTGCGTCGGATACGACACGATGGCCAGGATCGGAGCCGACAACCAATCACAAGCCGGGCAGGAAGTATCCATCCATTCGCGATGGTATTCCACAGAACCCTCTTCAAACGTGCCCTTCCAGCCGCACCGCGGACAATGGAGAATTGCTGATTTCCAGTTATCGTAGTATCCGAAACGCTTCGCCATCTGTTTTCCCATGCCTAATTGGGTAACAATAACCCATTTCATCCTACTAGGCGGGACTCCCAAGGTTTCCGACTTACCTTGCCACGAGGAGTGATTTGCTATGCGCTATCCTTATGCCAACAGACTTCCCAGCTATTCTGTGTTTCATCAAGTTTTCGAAACTCTGCTTTCATTATGATAGATTTCTCTGGAACTGCAGTTAAACGGTCACCGATTAATCGTTTTAATTCTTCATGACGAGTTTGATCTGCTGGTAAGGCTCGCTGACTTCCCGATGTGACTTTCCCTTTATCATATGCATCCTTCCATCTAATCCATATATCCCAAGCTTCTAAGACAAGCTCCATAAGATCAGATTCTATATTCATTAAATAGAAGCGATTTTCGTCGGCATCTTCAGGGCTATTAAGTATTGCTTCATATATATGGGGAACGCCATTAAAATCAGCTATACCTAGTCGTGGACAATCGTAGAATTCATTAACTGTGTAGACTTTTTCCCAATTCATAGTAGATAACGGGAGTTAAGCTGCATCCCGCGCTCAGAGAGGAAACCTTTGGCTCCCGGGGCGAGCAC
>CAZTBA010000220.1:0-10595 GCA_964611725.1 uncultured bacterium | reverse complement strand
GGATAGGCTCAGGCTATTGGGTGGTCAAGGTACACTGAGGTAAGTTTCATCTTCTGCAAGTTTGTTTTTATCCCTGTTTGAGGGTTTAAGTTTACTAATAGAGGTTGACGGAGATGAAGATAAGTCTGAAAGATTTAGAAGAGGGTTTTAATCACCTGAGTTGGGTCGAGCAGGACGGGGACCTCGATCTCGATAGCTCCGAGGTTGAGCTTCTCATGCCTGTGGAAGTTGAAATAGATCTGATGAAATCAGGTACAACTCTCGACGTTAATGTGAATGTAAAGACACGTATCAGGATGTCCTGCTCCCGCTGTCTGGAACCGATCGATAGGGATCTCGACCTCACTTTTGAGCTTGTTTTCAGAAAGGTATCGGAAAATACCACTAAGGATCTGAACCTGACCGAAGATGAGCTTAAGGTCATAGAATACGAAGGTGTCCAGATAGATATGACCGAAAGGATAAGGGAATCGATAATCTTAGAGGTGCCGATCAAGCTTCTCTGTTCGGATAACTGTAAGGGACTCTGTCCCATATGTGGCGAAAATCTCAACTTTGGAGACTGTGGCTGCAAGAGAGAGGCTGTCGATCCAAGATGGAAGGCACTTGAGGATCTAAAGAAATGCATGGTTTAAAACCTTTGAAAGGGGGGAAAGTATAAATTGGGAGTTCCAAAGAGGAAAGTCTCGAAAGCGAGAAGAGGTAAGAGGAGGACCCACTGGAAAGCAGAGGCTCCGAACGTAGTTCTATGTCCTAGCTGCAAACAACCGAAGCTTTCACACAGGATTTGCCCTAATTGCGGTTACTATAAGGACCGCACCGTGATCGTTACCGAGGCATGAAGTAGGGCTTTTCCCTTTAGTCTTTTGAGTCCCCTTTCAGGGGAGGTTTTGTATGCGTATAGCTATAGATGCTATGGGTGGAGATAGTGCTCCCGAGTTTCAGGTCGAGGGAGCAATACAGACCCTTAGTGAAAATCGTGAAGAACTTGAGATTATCCTTGTTGGGCGTAAGGATGTCCTCGAGAGGGAACTTGAGAAATACGGTCCCGATAGAAGGATATCAATAGTTCACGCACCTGAAGTGATCAGTATGGAAGATAAACCGACGACGGCTATACGTTCGAAGAAGGATTTCTCTATATCGGTCGCTATGAAGCTTCAGAAGAACGGGCTTGCTGATGCTGTCGTAAGTGCTGGTAACACGGGGGCGACGATGGCGACCTCGTTTATGGAGCTCGGAAGCCTTACGGGAGTTGCAAGACCCGCCATAGCTGTTACATTTCCCTGTGCCTACAGGAGATATTGCACGGTGCTCGATGTAGGTGCTAATCCCGAATGCAGGCCGGAAAGCCTTTACCAGTTCGGGGTTATGGGAAGCCTCTACGTAAATCATGTGCTCGGTATCGAAAGGCCCGAAGTCGGCCTCCTCAGCATAGGAGAGGAAAAATCAAAGGGAAACCCTGCCATAGTAGAGGCGCATAGGCTCCTTGCAAGCTCCAATCTCAATTTTATCGGTAACATTGAGGGAAGAGATATCTTGGCTGGAGCCGCAGATGTAGTTGTCTGTGATGGTTTTGTAGGGAATATTATACTTAAATTTACCGAGAGCATAATTCATTTCCTTATTGCTACCGGTAAAGATAAATTCACCTCGAATCTCAGAAGGAAAATAGGTACATTCCTCCTTATGCCGGCTTTTGAAGAGGTTAGGAGGGATATGGACTATCAGGAATACGGGGGTGCACCTCTTCTGGGTATCAACGGGGTTACTATAATATGTCACGGGAAGTCCTCCTCCAAGGCTATAAAGAGTGCCATCGAGGTGGCCAGGGGGATAGTTGAGGGGAAGGTTAACGAACATATAAAGGAACAGATAGAGAAAGAGCAGTTGAGCGGGGAGCTGAGAGCTTGAGAAAATCACAGGTAATAGGGATAGGATCGGCTGTACCAAATAAGGTACTCACCAATTTTGATCTTGAAAAGATGGTTGATACAACCGATGAATGGATAAGGACCAGAACTGGTATTGAGCGAAGACATATAGCCTCTGATAGCGAGACCACGGGAACTCTTGGGGCGGGAGCTGCCATGGCAGCCCTTGAGGATGCTTGCCTTGGCCCCGAGGATGTGGACCTTATACTTGTCTGTACGCTCCTGCCCGAGATGCTTTTCCCATCGACGGGGTGCTTTGTGCAGGAAGTGATCGGGGCCTCGAACGCCGCTGCAATGGATCTGAGCGCGGCCTGTTCGGGGTTCATATATGGCCTCTCGGTTGCGGATGCCTTCATATCATCCGGAAAATTCGACAACGTGCTTGTTGTCGGGACCGAGACTATGTCGAAGACGGTCGACTGGGATGACAGGAACACGTGTGTCCTCTTCGGCGATGGTGCGGGCGCCGTCCTCCTTGGCCCAAGCTCGAATGATAAAAGGGGGGTAATATCTACGTATATAGGGAGTAATGGCTCCCTGGCAGAACTGCTATTCCTTCCTGGGGGAGGGTCGAGGTACCCGAGCTCCGCTGACACGCTGAAGGATGGCCTACATTACATAAAGATGCAGGGACCGGAGCTTTTCAAAGCAGCGGTAACTTCCATGGGAGATGCTCTTATAAGGGTGCTTGAGACCTCCGGGTTCTCGGGAGAGGATGTGGATCTGTTTATACCTCATCAGGCCAACATGAGGATAATACAGGCTGTAGCCAGAAGGGCCAGTATACCCATGGATAAAGTCTATGTGAACCTGCAGGAATACGGGAATACATCAGCGGCCTCAATCCCTATAGCTATGGATGAAGCCAAGAGAGGTGGTCAACTGAAGGAGGGTGATCTCGTAGCTGTAGTTGCTTTTGGCGGTGGTCTTACTTGGGGTTCCGCAGTAGTAAGGATATGATGTAACTTTTCTAAAGCGAAGATTTTAAACTATGACCAAGGTTGGGTTCATATTCCCGGGCCAGGGCTCGCAGTACGTCGGAATGGGGAAGGATCTCTACGATAATTTTGATATCGCAAGAGAGACCTACGATGAGGCCTCGGAAGTGCTGGGATTCGATCTGGCGAAGATTTCGTTCGAGGGTCCTGATGAACTGCTGAGGCGTACGAGATATGCCCAGCCCGGTGTATTTGTCCACAGTATATCAGCTTTTGGGCTTGTCTCCGAAAGGGGACTGATTCCTGAGGCGGTCGCTGGCCACAGTCTCGGAGAATATTCTGCCTTCGTTGCTGCGGGTTCGATGCCTTTCCCTGATGCCTTGAGGCTTGTGGACCTTCGTGCAAGGCTTATGGATGAGTGTAGCATGAAGTACCAGGGGACCATGGCGGCTATAATCGGGCTTGGCGATGATGAGGTCATCCGGATATGTGAGCAGAGTGAGGGAGTTGTCGTTCCGGCGAACTTCAACTGTCCTGGACAGGTTGTCGTATCGGGGGAAGAGGAAGCAGTCAGCAGTGTTTCCGATATAGCAATCGAGAAAGGTGCGAAGAGGGCAGTGAAGCTCAGCGTGAGCGGGGCTTTCCATTCCCCCCTTATGAGGGATGCTGCCGAGGGTATGAGGGATGCCCTCCGTGATTTTAACATGTCACGCCCGACCATACCGGTTTTCGAGAATGTGAGTTCAGATCCGGTGTGGGATACCGGGAAGATAAAAGAGCTCCTGGTAAAACAGATAGAGAGCCCGGTTATGTGGTCCCAATCGATTTTCACTATGATGGCATCGGGCGTGGATCAGTTTTTTGAGATTGGGCCAGGGAATGTCCTCACCGGCCTTATGAGGAGAATAGACAGAAGGGCCAGTGTAAAGAGCGTGGGGAAAGTTGAGGATCTTGAGAAGATTTCTCGATGAAACTTTTGGGGTAATGTATGGAGAGACTAAAAGGTAAAACCGCTATTGTCACCGGAGGGGGAAGGGGTATAGGTGAGGCAATAGCTATACGCGTTGCCTCTGAAGGAGCTGATGTCGCAATATGTGACGTCGACCTCGAAATGGCGCAGACGGTTGCCGATAGGATATCCTCCATGGGGGTGAAGTCGTTTGCTGCCAAGGCCGACGTATCTACCTATGCCGAAGTCGAAAATTTCGTATCCCAGGTTGTTCAGGATCTCGGTGGGGTTGACATTCTGATAAACAACGCAGGGATAAACCGCGATTCCCTGGTAATGAGAATGAAGGAGGCGGACTGGGATTTGGTCATCGATGTGAACCTCAAAGGTGCCTTCAATTGTATAAAAGCTGTTTCAAGACATATGATCAGAAAGGGTTATGGCAGGATAGTAAGTATATCGTCAGTTGTGGGGATCAGAGGAAACGCCGGTCAGGCCAACTACGCTTCTTCAAAGGCTGGCCTTATAGGGCTTACCAAATCCGTGGCCAGGGAGTTCGCATCTAAAGGGATAACAGCCAATGCTATCGCCCCGGGTTATATAGAGACGGAGATGACGGAGAAGCTTTCCGATGAAGCGAAATCGGCTTTCCTCCAAAACATTCCCCTGAAGCGCCCTGGCAGCCCGGAGGATGTGGCGAATGCGGTGGCCTTTCTGTCCTCCGACGATGCTTCGTACGTGACCGGACAGGTCATACCCGTGGATGGAGGGATGGTTATGTAATCAGAAATTCGCTCTCATTTTTTGTCACTGTTGTCTTCTGAAACTTTGGTGTTCAAACTGCGGGAGGTTAAGATATGTCGGATATCGAGGAGAAGGTAAAGAACCTGATAATGGAACAGCTCGGCGTCAGCGCCGATCAGATAACTCCGAAAGCTTCCTTTGTCGATGATCTCGGTGCAGATTCCCTTGACCAGGTGGAGCTTGTTATGGCTTTTGAGGAAGAGTTCGATATTGAGATCCCCGACGAGGATGCCGAGAAAATAACAACCGTCAGGGAAGCCGTAGAATATATCGAAGCACGTCAGGAGGGAAGTTAACCGGGCCCGGTGTTTCCCCCGGAGGGTAACTCTTTATGGAAAGAAGGGTTGTAGTAACCGGAATGGGAGTTCTGGCTCCCAACGGCCTCACACTCGATGATTTCTGGGAGTCGATATCTTCCGGAAGGAGTGGTATAGGGAAGATAAGCAAGTTCAATGTCGACGATCAGAGTGTGGAGATCGCCGGTGAGATTAATGGGTTCGATCCTTCCATTTATATAGATGCTAAGGAAGCCAGAAGGATGGATCCCTTTACGCAATATGCAGTTTTCTCCGCAATAGCGGCGGCTGAAGATGCCGGCTTTGAGGTTTCTGAAGATGAGGCCGACAGGGTCGGGGTTATATACGGCTCTGGGATAGGGGGTATATTAACCTGTGAGACGCAGGTAAAGACGCTGATTGAAAAGGGACCGAGAAGAATTAGCCCCCTTATGGTCCCGATGATGATAGCTGATATGGCTTCCGGGATGATATCAATTAGGCTTGGGGCAAGGGGGCCGAATTACTGCACAGTTTCAGCCTGCGCCTCAAGCGCACATGCCGTAGGTGTTTCCTATCAGTCCATAAAATCGGGTGAAGCAGATGTGATTGTCACCGGTGGATCGGAAGCCTGTATAACTCCGTTGACCTTGGCCGGATTTTCATCGATGAAGGCACTCTCGACACGGAACGACGAGCCCGAAAAAGCAAGCCGTCCATTCGATGCCCTGAGGGATGGTTTCATTATGGGTGAGGGTGCGGGTACGCTTTTACTTGAGGAACTCAATCATGCTACCTCCAGGGGGGCCAAGATATATGCTGAGATCCTGGGCACTGGCTTTACCGGAGATGCATATCATATGACAGCACCTCCACCGTGCGGCGAGGGGGCGGCTAAGGCCATAGCCATAGCTATGAAGAACGGGAGGATCAATCCAGAGGAGGTCGACTATATAAACGCACATGGCACCTCGACCCCGCTTAACGATAAGGCCGAAACCGTGGCTATAAAGTCGGCTCTGGGGAGACATGCCTATTCTGTCTCCATAAGCTCTACCAAGTCTATGATCGGGCATCTGCTCGGAGCTGCCGGAGCAGTAGAGCTTATAGCTACAGTTCTGACCATGACTAATTCCCTCATACCTCCCACTATAAATTATGAGAACCCGGACCCGGAGTGTGACCTTGACTACATCCCTAATGAAGCCAGAGAGAGAGAAGTAAAGGTCGCTCTGAGCAACTCTTTCGGTTTTGGCGGACATAACGCTGTCATAGCCTTAAGAAAATTCCAAGCTTGAGTCTATTTTAAGATATGTTTTTTCCGAAAACCCTGAGCCGGATATTTTTGCGCCTTAGGTGTAAAATAGGTAAGTTAGAGATCAAAGGGGTCAGCCTGAATGAGATGGAATATCTCATAGGATACAGGTTTAAGGACCCCTTACTCCTTGTACAGGCACTCAAGCATCGTTCGTATGCTTACATCTACGATGAGGGAGAGGAGAGTTCTAACGAGAGACTCGAATTCCTCGGTGATTCGGTGCTGAACCTCGTGGTCACGGATTACCTTTATGCGAAGTTGCCTTCGGAGAAAGAAGGGAAGCTATCACAGCTTAGATCCCTACTGGTTAGCAAGAAATTTCTATCCTCCAAAGCAAAGGAAATCGGCCTGGGAAATTACCTCCTCCTCAGTGAGGCCGAATCTGCCTCCGGTGGGAGACAGAGGACCTCAATACTGAGCGATACTATGGAGGCTCTGATAGGGGCTATCTATCTGGACGGTGGATTCGATCGGGCGGAACATTTTTTGAGAAAATGCGTCTTGAAAGACATAAATAGGTTGATTCGAGACGAAAAATTCGTAAATTATAAAAGCATGCTTCTGGAATATACGCAGGGAAAGCATGGCAAGCAACCTGAGTATTCGGTGAGATCCGAGGAGGGACCGGAGCATCGTAAGGTTTTTACCGTAGATGCTTATCTCGATGGGAAGAGGTTGGGGATCGGGAGGGGTGAAAGCAAGAAGGAAGCTCAGCAGATGGCCGCCAAAGAGGCGTTAAGGAAGCTGCGGGTTCTCTGATTTGGGAAGGGGTAACTGGCAGTGATAGTGGAGAACTGGCGCTTTCTGAATACCGGTTCGGGTAACGCCTTTTTTGATATGGTCCTGTATATCGAAGGGATTAAAGAAACCCTGGGAGTGGATTTCGAGCGGGTCCCTCCCTCGGACGACGAAATAAGTGAGGCCGAAGGACTGGCGGAAACTAAATGCCACTCTGATAGTTGGAATATGAGGTCTTGAGAAAAGGAGGTGCTTCCTTTGAGGTTTACCTATGGGTCTGTTCTGGCTTTCCTATTTCTTCTATTTGTGTCAGGATGTGGCGGTGGGTCGGGGACGGAAAAAACTCTCGATATACCTATTCCCGAGGATGCCGATGTCTTCAAAGGTACTGTCGGAAAATATGGAGGGACTTTCATAATAACCACTATATCCGATCCGAAGACCTTCAACCCTATAGTCTCGAGGGAGACCTCGAGCACGGACATAATCGGGAGAATCTTCGATTCGATGGTCGGTAGAAATAACGAGACTCAGGAGGTGGTCCCTTCACTCGCAAAATCCTGGGATATGTCCGAAGATGGGCTTGTGTGGACTTTCCACCTCAGAAAGGGTGTTGTCTGGTCTGATGGCCAGCCGTTCACGGCAGACGATGTGATGTTCACTTTCAACGATGTTATCTATAACCCGTCTATACCGACTGACATATCCGATATCCTCAGGGTCGATGGAAAACCTTTCAAGGTTGAGAAGGTAGACGATTACACTGTAAAGGCAATCCTCCCCGATGTGTATGCACCTTTCCTGCTCTTCTTCGGCGGTGTCGCCATAATTCCGAAACATGTCCTGGAACCCTACGTTGAAAGCGGGGAGTTCGAGTCCGCCTTCGGGATAAACTGGTCCCCGGAGGAGATAGTTGCCACCGGCCCCTTCCTTATAGAGAAGTTCGTTTCGGGTGAGAAGACGGTCCTCAGGAGAAATCCCTATTACTGGAAGATTGACACGGAAGGGAACAGGTTACCCTATCTCAACCGTCTGATCTTCGTTGTTGTCAGGAACCTCGAGGCACAGCTCCTTAAGTTCCAGGCTGGGGAATGCGATGCCCTGGAGGCCAGGGCACGTGACTACTCGATCCTGAAGGATGGGGAGACTAAAGGAAACTATACCTTGTACGATCTCGGACCGAGCATGGGGCAGAACTTCTTCTGGTTTAACCTGAACACTGAGAAAGGCGCGAACGGCAAACCCTATGTCGATCCGGTCAAACAGAAGTGGTTCACAAACGTCAATTTCCGCAAGGCCGTAGCCTATGCCGTTGATAGAAAGGGTATAATAAGCACCGCGTTCAACGGACTCGCGGTGCCCCAATGGGGTCCCGAAACAAGCGCAAACAAGCTCTGGTATAACTCAAATCGGATGAAGTACGAATACGATCTCGATAAGTCCAGGGAGATCCTGAGAAAGGAAGGCTTTGCCGACAGGAACGGCGATGGTCTTATTGAGGATAAGGACGGCAACGCCGTTGAATTTGTAATGATAACAAACAGCGGAAATGAGACGAGGGAGGCTATCGGAAACATAGTGAAGGACGATCTGGCCAAGATAGGCATTAAGGTACATCTGGCCCTTATAGACTTCAATACCCTCATAACTAAAATAGATGAGACCTATGACTATGAAGCATGTCTCCTGGGCCTCACGAGCGGTGACCCTGATCCGGCATCGGGGATGAGCGTGTGGCTCAGCAACGGCAGGATGCACCAGTGGTTCCCACGACAGGAAAAGCCTGCAACCGAGTGGGAAGCCAAGGTGGACTCGCTTATGAAACTGCAGCTCAAGACCCTCGATCGAAAAGAGAGAAAAAAGTTGTATGATGAAGTGCAGTACATAATATCCGATGAATTGCCTTATGTATATCTCATAACCCCCAGGATTTTCGTAGCTGTAAACAATAAGTTCGGCAACACAAATCCGACCATATTGAGACACAGGATACTATGGAATATCGACGAAGTATATTTGAAGTGACCTTAAATCCGGGGAGGCAGGCCTTCCTGAAGGCCGCTTTCTGGGCGGCCCATATTGTCTTTCTGCTTTCAACTGGGATCTATGGATCGATTTCGCAGATTGAGAAGGCCTTCCTGAGTAATGAGATATCTTACGAGACGGCACTTACTTATAAGGTTTATACACTCTTGGAGCCTTCGAAACTTCCTGAAGGTTACAGGGAGGATGACAGGTTCATAAAATGCGGTACGCATATCCTCTCGGAGGTTAAGTCGAACTGGGATGGATTGAGTGCCATGGCGAAAATGGCGCTTGCTCCATATTTCACAAGGCCTGAGCTTGACTCGACGTACGTATCGCCTGGGGGAAAATTCCGCATACATTACGATGTCGAGGGATCTGAGGCCGTGGATATGACAGATTCCGATGCGGACCGTGTCCCTGATTATGTGGAGTTTACAGCAGGGACATTTGACAGCGTCTACGCTTTCGAGATCCATACCCTTGGATACGATGATCCTGCCTCAGATGGTGTGGACGGTGGCGGGCCGGAGTGCGATATCTACCTCCGTGACCTTGGCAGACAGAGGACATACGGCTATACTACTCCCGACAGGAAGATTCCGGGTACCGAGGCGTCCTATACCGCCTACGTGGAAATTGATAACGATTTTGAAAACGCGATATATCCTACTAAAGGTCTGGATGCTGTGAGGATAACGGCGGCACATGAGTTCTTCCATGTCATCCAGTTCTCGTATTACGGCGGAAGCGAGGGAAGCTGGTGGCAGGAATCAACCGCTACCTGGATGGAAGATGTGATGTATGACGATGTCAATGACTATTATAATTACCTGCCCTATTTCTTCGATTCCCCATGGCTGCCGCTCGACACTTTCAACGGTGGACATGAATATGGGGCCTGTGTCTGGCCCAGGTACCTTGACGAAAGGTTCTCCGAAGCGGGGAATTCTGAGGAATTTGGACTCAAAGTCATGCGTTACATATGGGAAGATATTAGGGATATGACAAGGGCTAATTATGAACCTTTCGATCATGCCATAAAAAAGGCATCCTCCGAAGCCAGAGGTGGCCCTGATGGGCTTAAGGAGGCTTTCGGAGAGTTTGCTGTCTGGAATTGCTTTACCGGGTCGCGCGCCATGTCCTCGCAATATTATTCGGAAGGGGCGTTCTATCCGGAGATTAGGCTCGATGACGTGGTTCATGACTCCTATCCGGCAAATGGAAGCGGCTCTCTCGATCATCTCTCTGCGAGCTATGTAGCGCTTCCGGTTTTCAATACCGATGGTGGTATCAAGGTGGAATTCCACGGCGACAACAGTAAGAACTGGCTACCGAAGCTTGTCTGCTTCAGCGGGGTATGGCCTGATGTGAAGGCGATATCGAACGGAAAGGCCTCTGTACCCAACTGGGCAAAGTACAGCGAAGGTGAGATCCTGCTGGCTATAACGTCGGTTGCCCCTCTCGGCTGGGGCTACGATTACAGCTATTCCGCAATATACGATCCCTCCCTTACCGATGATCATGGCAACGGATTTATCACGCTTTATGATACATATCCGAGCCCCTTCATCGCAGATGGGATCTCAGAGTTTTATATCCCGTTTTTCCTCT
>CAZTBA010000219.1:0-10605 GCA_964611725.1 uncultured bacterium | reverse complement strand
CTTCATAACGAAGTTCATCTATTTCCTTTTGCTGGCTTTCGATCGTCTTTACTAATTCCTCAATGAGTTCCCGTAGAATAGGATACTCAACGAGTACCTGTAAACATTCTGCTGATAATGATGAAATCCTATTTGAAAAATCTTTGGTATTCATGCTACACAATATCTATGAGTTACTGTCCATTGTCAACTGAATTTGTTAAGAAACTCTATAACCCTGTGTAGTTACTAAGGTTTTTTCTGTCTCCTGTCAAGCCACCCCCAGTATTAAGATCAGGATATGGAGACGGCACTTTTCGCACTGTCATTGGGTGACAAAGGACCGCTGAATTAGCTTATGTGCTGTAGGACGATAGATCAGTACGCTTTCGCAAAGGGCACGCGCACCTCAGCCGGTCTGCCACAGAGGATACAGTGCCCTTTTTCCTTTTTGGGATCAAGGGGTATATTTCTTATCGTTGCTTTTGTTTCTTCGGAAATTCTCGTCTCGCACTCCTGTTCACCGCACCAGAAGGCGTAGACGAAACCTCCCAGGTCCTCGAAAATACCTCTGAACTCGTCATAGCTATCTACCACATATCTATTTTCATCCCTGAAGGCAAATGCACGCCTGAAGAGGAACGACTGCATCTCGTCCAGAATCTCGGGGATACGTTCCAGAAGCTGTGCCAGTCGGACCTGTGTCTTCTCACGGTTGTCCCTCCTCACCAGCACGGCACTTCCAGATTCTACATCGCGCGGGCCGACTTCTACACGGAGGGGTACACCCCGGAGCTCCCATTCGTTAAATTTCCAGCCGGGGCTGAACTGGTCCCTGTCATCGATATGGCAGGAGATGTCGAGCGAGGATTTCACATCGGCTGCTATGCGGTTTGACACCTCGAGGACCTTGGATTTCTCCTCATCGTTCTTCCATATGGGGACGATGACAGTCGCGAGAGGTGCAAGCCTTGGCGGTATGACAAGGCCCTGGTCATCGCTGTGTGTCATTATGAGACCACCTATGAGACGCGTGCTTACGCCCCAACTGGTGGCGTAGACGTATTCCCTGTCGCCTTTTGGGTCCAGGAACGTGACGTCAAAAGCTTTGGCGAAGTTCTGGCCGAGATAGTGCGAGGTCCCTGCCTGAAGAGCCCTTCTGTCCTGCATCATCGCCTCTATAGAATATGTATTGACAGCTCCCGCAAACTTCTCGCTATCAGTTTTCTGCCCTGTTATCACCGGCATAGACATATAGTTTTCGGCGAATTCCTTGTAAAGCTCGAGTATTGTCATGGTTTCCTCGAGCGCTTCCTGATCGGTGGCATGGGCGGTGTGTCCCTCCTGCCAGAGGAACTCGGTCGTTCTGAGGAAAAGCCTCGTGCGCATCTCCCAACGGACGACGTTAGCCCATTGGTTGTAGAGGATGGGTAGATCCCTGTAGGATGATATCCATTTCTTATACATGTACCATATGATCGTCTCCGAGGTGGGACGCACGTAGAGCGGCTCCTCAAGTTTTTTGCCCCCACCATGTGTGACTATGGCACATTCGGGGGCGAAGCCTTCGACATGCTCTGCCTCCCTTTTGAAAAAGCTCTCGGGAATGAAAAGCGGGAAGTACGCATTCCTGTGACCTGTATCCTTGAACATCTTGTCAAGGGTATCGCGCATTTTCTCCCAAATGGCATATCCATTGGGACGGACAACCATACATCCCTTAACAGGTGCGTAATCTGCAAGCTCTGCCTGAAGGACTACATCCGTGTACCACTTCGCGTAATCCTCGCTCCTTTTGGTAATCTTTGCCATTCTTGCCCTCCACTCAATTGGATAGACGGATAAGTGGGGAAGTATGGGTGTTCATCCAAAAACGATGTTCATGTCATTAAGTCATTGGGTGATTGAGTTATTGGGTTGATCTTTCCCTCTTATCCTATTCCTTCCAGGCGAAGCACAATTACTCAATTACTTATTGACTTGTGATATCAACACAGCAAGCGTTCTCAAAATTTGATTCTGTCACATCCTCAGCCTAAGGTTAAGCATAAATCCTTGGCCTTCCAAAGGTTCTACGTCCAGGATCGCCTTTTCACCAGCGGATGGTTTCCCGACAAGTCTTGAGGCATGAACCGCGCTTATGAAATGGTTTATCGCCACTGCAAACCCCATGAAAAGCGCGCGCCTGTAAGCGGATTTGCTTTCCCTGCGGAGTTTACTGTACTTAGACATCGAGCGATCGCTATCCCATTCCCATATCCATTCAGGCGACTCCGGATAGACCTCAGCTTCCGGGCCGTTCTCCCACCTTGCCATAAGGTTATGCTCGTAGACGCTCCTGTGAAGCCCCATATCCTTAAAGAAGCTCTCGCCCTTTGCCCTTGTGTCTGCACCGGAGTGGGCCGCCGCAAAATTCCTGTAGCCGTCCTCGAGCCACCCACCGTATATGGAGAAGGCAGATGTAGCGGACCATATGGCGGCCTCCAGTCCCAGGAAGGTCCTTGCTCCCCCTGTATCCCCGGCGTAGATCTGGCCGAGCCCGGGCAGGAGCACGGAAAGGAAAAACGCCACCTTCCCGGATCTTACCTTCTCCGAAGCCTCGGAGGCTGACGTTACGCACAGGAAAAGTGAGAGTACCAGGATGATGGTGAACGCCTTCGTGATCGCGTCCCGATGAGGTGTCATAAGCGGGGTCTTAGAGATTGCTCGTGGCAACATATCAGAATCTCCGGGACAGGAAGAGCATGGGTGTATCCCTTTTCCCCGTGAGGGCAAAATGGACGCTGGTCCTTTCCCTGGCTGCCTCTGCTTCGGAACTCTGTCTGGTAGCGATCGATGCGTCTATGGCACTGATTATATGGTTTAGAAGGATAAATCCGGCAGCGTAGCCCGCCCTCTTGAGGTAGGTGTCGCTATCATACCTCATATCCATATATTTATCTCTGTTTTCGGACTGGCCGGTGGAGTCACTCAGGGCCAGGACATCATCCCATCCCCGAACAAACTGCTCATATTTTCCTATCATCTCATAGTACTGCTGGGTTTTAGTATCCGGAAGCCGGTGTGTGAGGCGCGATGTATCGCGGGTCGCCTCCCAGACCCTGTATTCTCCCTCGTTCCAGTGCTCATCGGCGAAGGCTTCATAGTCTTTCTCGATGTCATTCCCTTTACCTCTCCAAGAAGCCCACATGGTCCAGAGTCCGACCTCGAGGCCTGAAAAGGCGAGCCCCCGCCAGGCCCCCGCGTATATCTCTCCGGCACCGGGAACGACTGCCGAGAGTAGGAAGGCGAGCTTCCGGGACTTCGCAGGAGCACCTTGATAGGCCGGTTCCGTTCCGGTTTCCCCTTCAGAGAGGGCTGCGCGCAATTTCATCTCAAGGGTGAGATCCTCAACGGAAGCTGCTTTGGTTGTAAGCAGGCCCGTTTCTGAAAAGACTGAAGAAGCCATAAATAAGAACGACAGAACTGCAATAAGGGACACAGTCAGTTTCATCTTCTCCCTCCTTTTTCTCCTTCCGTTTCAAGCCTGTAGCCGAAAAGGAGTGATATGTATGTCTTCCAGGGATTCCGGCCGCTTTCTTCATCGAACCCGTACGCAGCCGATATGGAAAGCCTTGTGGGAAAGTTGTAGAAAGATAGGGTATCGAGCCTGAGCTCCATGCCAGCGTCTTTCTTGAAATTCTCGGTGCTGAAATCGATCGAGCTCTTATCCCAGGCCCTTCCGATGTCGGCGAAGGCCAAGGCGTAGAGTTTATCGAAATACATTATAGAAATCTTCCTGTTTATATGCCTCGCTATCGGGAAGCGGTAGTCAACCCCTGTCATAACTATCTTCCTTCCGCTGAGGCTATAATAGGTGTAGCCGCGCATGTTTGCTATGCCGCCGAGGTGAAAATCAAGGAAGTCGTCTATCTGTCTGTCGGCAATTCCAAGCTTGAATTTGAACTCCAGCGTGCTCCTGTGGGGAAGCGCTAAGGCCTCGATCCAGTTTAGATAGAACCTGTCGTGAAAGTATCTCTTGTACTTGGGCTTCAGCATAGATCCCGAAATATCCAGATCCTCGAACAGATAATTGAATGCCCTTACATATTTGAAGCTTACAGACCTTCCTCCCCGTGGGTTTATCTCATCATCCGTAGCCCTCATGAACGATTCATATTTGTAGCCAAAAGATATATCGAACCCTTTAAAGTAGGCGTGCTTGAGAACGATTACCTCTGTCATCTCCTCCCATTTTATCTTCCTGTTATATATGCTTCCAATGAGCGCGAGTGAGAACTCGTGAGCACCTCCGTACAGGTAATGCGTCCTCAGATCGGCTTCGTTGAGATCGTATGTTATATCATATTTTTGAATCTTTCCTGAGTACTCGTCCTCGTAGCTCTCCGAGATGTGTCTTGACTGCTTGTAGTACTCGAGCGATATCAAAGGGGGAAGTTGCTTGTATTCGTAGATGGCAAAGAGATCAAGGTCGAGGTTAGGGGCCAGCGCAATTCCCCCGAAGATCGATTGCCTGTCAAGCACATCCCGCGACCATGTATAGAAGCCGAGCTTTGGTTTCTTGTAGTCAATCATGACTCTCGGCATAATGGCGAAAAGACCCGAGGTTAAACTGTAAGGTTTGGAGTCGAAGCTGGGGTCGCTCTCTGGCGGATCATCCGAGTTCCGATTCGAGAAGGCGACCGTGTTGCAGTCTTTCCACCCCTCGCATGAAGGGAGGATCCGTATCTCATAACCATCGGCCCCGTACAGAGAGTAAACCACTTCGCCATTCTTGGAGATGGAGGGTGAGAAAGCCCCGCCAGGGACGTTGGTAAGCTGCTCCATATTCCCGGTCTCAATGGAGAGTTTGTATATATTAAATATGCCGGTGGCATCGGATGAGAAGAGTATCCCTTTCCCATCGGGTGTCCAGCAGGGGTCCCTTTCATCGGAAGCCGATGAAAGGAGATAGCGGAGATCTTTGCCGTCCGCATCTATCGTACCTATATCCCTCGCCCTGTCCTTGAGTATCGAGAAGACTATGCTCTTCCCATCGGGTGACCATCTGGGACTGTAGATCTGTGTCGGATAATCGAAATGCGTTAATTCAAGACTTTTACCCGACTCCAGGTCCATAATCCAGAGGTTTCCCGCACCTGTGAAACTTCTGACAAAAGCTATCTTGCTGCCGTCCGGGGAGAATTCAGGGTAGCGCCCCCTGAAGCTATCGGTGAGTCTCTCCGCTTTCTGTTTCTCCTTATCGTATACGTAGAGTTCCCAGTACCGGCTTCCATGACGGTTAGGTTTGGATCTCCTCGCAAACACCAATTTGCTCCCGTCAGGGGACCAGCTTGCGGATGAAGACGCTCCGCCGGCGATAAGCCTTAAGCTGTCACCTGCCGGTGAGTCTACATACAATCCCGTGATACCGTAATCCTGACCGCGGTTTGATATGTAGGCGATTTCCCTGTCATCGGGAGACCAGCGGGGGTACAGGTTCAGGTAGCCTTCGCATGACAGTTTTTTCCCTTCTACGGGGTTTTCCATAACTGAGTAGACCTGCCCCCTGTACCTCCCGGTTATACTCTCCCTCCAATTCGAGTGGAGCTCTTCCCAGGAGAGCCCAAGGGTCCTTTTCAAAGCTCCCTCAAACCCCAAACCCTTCCAGCCGGAAGCCGATCTGGTTATCTCCTTCAATTTCTCCTGACCGTAAGTTTCGGCTATATAGATGACAAAGGAGTACCCGTGGTTGTAGACCATCTCGTTTTCTATTCCACGTTTCTCGAAAACTTCCATCTCGTGTGGATCGAGAAGCCTGTCGTTGAGGGCTGCCACACGCAGTAGCATGTCCCTGTGTGAATCCCACCAGTCGCCGCGCGCACCATCAGCCTGATACTGCGCCACCCCTTCGGAGAACCATCCCGGGACAATGGTTCCGGGGATAGGATAGGATAAGAGAATCCTCGGATAGCCGGTGAGAACGTCCTTTCTGGCTTCTTTTTCGTATTCTATGTACTGCAGGTAAGCGATCGGTATGCGGCGCGGGGCCCTCATCGCAAGCTGGAGGGAGACTATGTGCGTGAATTCATGGACTATAACATCCCGCAGCCAGTCGTGGCTTCCCCTGAAACCGTAGTCGAGGGAGGATACCCATATCTCGATCTTGTTCTCGTAGTAGTAGGTGATCCCATTGGCATAGTCCTCATCGTCCCTCAGAATAAGGTGAACCGGGAGGGCTGGCTCGAAACCGTATAGCGACGTCACCGGACCGTAGGCCTCCTCGGCGATATCGGCAGCTATGGCAGCAATTTTGTCGAGACCTTGATGATAATAGACACTGAAGTGCTCAGTGCGGAAAGTCTCCCACTTGAGTTCGGAGTGGTTCTGGGCAGAGCTTCTCCCGTAGCCAAGGGCAAGGGTCAAGAGAACAACTACAAAGACATCTATTTTCTCAAATTTTTTCATTTCGTTACCGCGGCCTTTACGATGGCGGATTCAGTCCTGGATTCCGAGCTTGCTTCAAGGCTACATATGTAGAGTCCACTTTCGACCTCGGATATATCCCATCTTATCTCATTGTCGGTATGGGCGCGGCCGATTTTCGTTGCCTCGTGGACAAGCTCCCCTGCCAGGTTGAAGATTTTCAGCTTGATTTCAGACTCCTCGCTCAGATGGAACCTTATAGCTGCCGATTTCCCTTCGGCCGGGTTGGGATAAAAATATGTGTTTGATACGAGTTTTCTGGCGTCCCCCGGAGGAGATATGGGCTCAACGGGCTGGAAATATGTCCTGCCGATATCCCTTCCCTCCATACCCCAGGAAATGCCCTCAATACGGATGCCTGTGTCCCACATATCTACGTACCCGCGATCCGTCAGAACCGCCACCTCCAGGTTTCCATCGCGATCAAAATCGCCGACGAGAGGTGAGCTTTGAATTGGTCCATGCGATGCCAAGGGAAATTTCGGTATCGTCCCTCCGCCGCTGAAGGCGAGTACCCTGTCCGAGGACGTTCCGAAGATTATCCCTGGTAGTTCTAACTCCTCGAAGGTGCATATGGTTGCACCTGAGGCATCGGCCGGATTTCCGAAAAGCCTGACGGGACTATCGGTTTCGGGGGAGCCATCGAAGTTAACAATGTAGAGGAAACCTGAAGATGGGACCACGATTTCGAGATAGCCGTCGCCGTCCACATCGCCGAGGACAGGCTGGGCATAGCTTGGCTCATCACCGGGTATAGAGGTTCCTGGGAAATCGCTAAGCCGTGCCGGGAAACCCTCCGAGACCTCACTTGATATGGGATCAGTGGCAATTACAATGCCTGATCGCGTCACAGCAATTGCTTCAATTTTACCATCGAGATCGATGTCACCGAGGACAGGTGATGTGGAGAATGTCTCGCCTTCGGAACGCCAGAGCTCCTTGAATTCCACGGAGCCATCGGAACCTCCATGGGAAGCGAACACGATACCAGATCTCGTAGTAGCCACCGCTTCAGACCTGCCATCTCCGTCGATATCCGCAGCGGCAAGCCCGGCTATTTCCCCATAGGGTCCGTCCTCCGGGCCTTCCGGATATGATTTGATTTCGCCCGAACGGAGGTTTACGGCTGCAAGTTTCCCCCTGATTCCGAGCAGAGCCTCAGGTCCTGCCATCTCATCGAGGAAATCCGCTATAGCTGGTCCGGCGCTCGATTTCCCGCCGAGCTCGACCTGTGCGCCCTCTTCTCCTGCGGAGTTCCAGATATGGAGGGTGCCGGAGCTGTCGGCTGCGGCCATCATAAAATCGCCCTCGATACGGCAGGCAGCTATCCCAGTTAAAGGGGAGCCTCCCGTGGAGCCAAATGGGGCAGCATCGCCCTTCGGGAAGGGGGTGCCGTCGGCTCCGAATACATGGATTTCATCGTTCCCCGGGGCTATTATCTCCTCAAATCCGTCACCGTCGATGTCAGCTCCCAGAGGTGGCACCGGACTGCCGGAATAGGGTATCTTCCGCGGCCACCCCTTCTCGGAACTCTCGGAGGATATACCTACCAACATTGTATCTCCCTGGCCACTCAGCACCTCTATCTTTATCCCGGTCCGAGCCCCATCATGGCTCCTGGAGTTTGGAATGGTATCATCCGAAAATAGCGTTGTTCCTCCGACGTAGAAGGGGTCCGATGGAGCTCCGTTTATCTTACCTGCCCTCTGGTGAAATATCCCGTAGGTGGTGTTCCCTATATCGTCGTAGCCATCGGCCTCTTCGAGGTCGATACCTCTGTGAAAGGGATCGTTGTTTACTGAGCTCGATTCGAGGTTTGCCTCTATGACCCTTTCATCTACATGCCAGATAAGTATCCCGGAGCCGGGGAGGAAGGAGTCGTAACGGTCGACCGAGAGCCAGACTCCTGAGCTGTTCTGTGGATCCGAAAAAGTGACTTCGGGCATTTCGTCAGGGCCGTAGCGTGATTGGCGGTTTTCCAGGAGGAAATATTCTTGAGAATTTATCGGCACCTTTACCGCCCTCGGGAAGGCCCCTGGAATGTCTGTGGCGGCTACCCCTACGGTCGTATCTTCCATAACGGTCAGAGGCTCTATCCACCCGAGCCTGGCTTTGGACCATGCCATCGGGTGTGAGGGTAGAAAGCCTATAACTTCGGCCCCGAAGTTCATAGCTCCCGTGTCCATGAGGCTCCACCCACCTGCGGCGGGGAGTCCATCGGCCAGGTTGGAGAGGGTCAGGAGACCGAGTGCATGTCCGAAAATTGATGCCAGGACGCCGTTGAGTCCGGCGACGCCGTTGGTACTTGCAGCTTCAGGCAGGATGCAGCCTTCGCTTACGCTGAAGTTTCCGCCGGCAAGCATTACAGGTTCCTCTGCGAGGTCCTCGGGCGTGATGTAGGCCGATGGTATATCGTTGGGATTTTCGCTGGTTTCCTTTCCGACCCCTGCGTGGAAGACGATGAAGCTGTTGAACCTGCCGTAATCTATACTGCCTCCGTCTGCGGAATCAGCGCTCAATAGAGCATCTCTGAAGAGCTCGACAAGCTTATCTGTGGTTTCGGTCTGGTTCAGCGCGGAGCCGTAATATGCTATCGGTTTCGGAAGGTGGTAGGATGAGTCGACTTCCTTGGGATAGACCTCGAAGCTTATTTCAACCTTTTCCTCCGATACGGTCCGATAGTAATTGGCAAGGGCCTGAAGGTGAAGCTCGAAGTAATCCCTGTTGTGTGGGGGAGTATCGTAAGGCTTCCTGTACGATGCCCTGGCATCATTTGGGCTTCTCAGGTCAAAAAGCCCCCTCCCGGTGGTCGTCGGATCATCGGGATCTTCGTAGACGAAGTCCACCCTGATGGCCAGTATGTCAAACCTTCCATCGGACGGATCAGCAGCGACGGAAGCCCTTAATAAGGGTAGGATACAGGCTATCAAAGTACAGGTTCTCAGAAAATTTCTTATCAGCTTTTCCCTCCCTCCACAGGAATTCTTAGAACTTGAACGTCATAGATGCCCTTACATTCCCCTGCAGAGGGGTATCTTTGGCCCATATGTAGGAGAAATCCGCCGTGACCCAGTCATACCTCACACCGAAACCGAAGGTCGGCGTCTCTATTCCTCCGTCGCGATCGCGGGAATACCCTGCCCGGATAGGAAGGAAGGATGCGTAAGTATACTCAAGCCCAAAGTGGTAATCCATCTGCTTTCTCTCGAAATACATATCCTCATCAGTCCAGGCCGTGAAAAGCGCTTCCAGGAAGTTTGCATCCGGCTTTACAAGAGGCTTATAGATATCAAATACGGCTAATAGGTCGTTATATTCAGTATCTATTATCCTGTATGAGGAGCCCACCACAATGTGCATCGGGAGCGGATCGGCCTGAGACACATTTATATAGGATATCTTTGGCCCCAGGTTCCTTATGGCAACGCCGATCTTAAAACCTCTGAGGAAAGGGGTATGGTATATAATACCGAAGTCGGCGGCAAAGGAACTTCCAATCCCTTTCCCTTTTTCCTCGCCGGCCCCCCGCTCCGCAAGCTGGCTGCGGATAACCTTTGCCGTTATACCGCCAGCGAGGTTCTTGGATATAAAACCGCCGTAGGATGCGGAAAGGGCAAGGTCGAAGCTCTGGAATTCACCGATCTTATTCCCGAACTCGTCAGTCCTTATGTTTTCTCCCAGGGAAAAGTAGGCGAAGCTGAGACCTATGTTTCCCCATTTCTCCAGATAGTCGGAGTAGCCGAGGAAGACATAATATATGTCGTTGAACCCAAGAGCTGATAGCCAGGGGGTATACATAGCAGTCAGCTCCCTTTCCCTCTGGCCTGCCAGTCCCGCCGGGTTATAATAGACTGCGGTGGCATCGTCAGATATTGTCGCAAACGATTTTCCCATACCGCCGACCCTTGCCCCCGGCTCTATCAGGAGGAAGAGGACAGCCGCCTGGTTTTCACTGGTGGCGTCCGCGGGCAATGACCAGAAAATAAAGAGCGCCGCTGAAATTATCAGAAGGGACGCTTTTCTCAGCATAATGATACCTCCTTTTTCAATTTTTTTTCCTTTCACGGTAAGGTCCCCTGTCACCTTACGATCGCCAGAGCCTCCCTGGCCTTGACGGTCTTTCCGTTATCCCCCCTTGCAGTGACCTGGACCAGATATATG
>CAZTBA010000218.1:0-10621 GCA_964611725.1 uncultured bacterium | reverse complement strand
GTTGCTTCGAATTTACACTTTATACGCTGGTCCAGTTTATAGGGTCCAATATAGAGTCAAATTTCCTTTTCCCGCATATCACCAGAATCAGGAGAAGAAATAAATGCCATTGATTGTAGGAAAGAATGTTCTTGAATCATTAACAACAGGGATGTATGCTGACAATAAAATTATTTATCGTGAATATATTCAGAATGCAACTGATGCTATTGATACAGCTATTAGACAGGGTGCTTTAGAGAGAGAAAAAAACCGAATTGATATCATCATTAATGTTAATCGTAGGGAGATTCGCATAAGAGACAATGGTGTTGGAATCCCTCAATCAAAAGTTTATAACACTCTAGGTGATATAGGTAAATCTGTAAAGGATTATAAAGAGCAGAGAGGTTTCAGGGGTATTGGCCGGCTCGGTGGATTAGGTTATTGCGAGGAATTGAAATTTATTACGAGTTACAAAGGCGAGAACAAGAGATCTATTCAAACATGGGATTGTGTAAAATTAAAGAATTTGCTTCAACCAAATGTTGCACCTGATATGGATGTAATAGGTGTTGTTAACGAAGTTACAAGAATCGATATTCTTGAAGAAGATGAAAATAAGCACTATTTTGAAGTAGTCTTGACCGGAATAGAACAGGACCATGACGTTTTATTAGATATGCATGAAATAAAGGATTATTTGTCTCAAGTTACTCCTGTTCCGTTTAATTATCAGAAATTTACCGAACTGCAAAGAATTAATAAGAGATTACTTGAATTAGGCAAAGAACCGGAGGAATACAGTATTTTTCTAAATGAGGAACAAATTTACAAGCCCTATAAACGAAAAATAAAATCGGGTAGACCAGAATTTGACTTTATTAAAGACCTTGAGTTTTTCCATGAGATAAGATCTGATGGCTCGATATTTTTCATTGGTTGGTATGGTGTCACTGACCTTTCAGGTGCTATAAAAGAAGAAGAAAAAGTTAGGGGTTTACGTGTAAGGAAACATAATATTCTTATCGGCGATGATAAGACTCTTAATTCATTTTTCGGGAATAATCCCACCTATCAAGGTTATAACAAGTGGTTTTTGGGAGAGATTTATGTATATGATGAAAATCTGATTCCAAATGCAAGAAGAGATGATTTTGAAAAAAACGCGGCATATTTTGAGTTCAAGCGAGCAGTTGAAAAGACAACAAAAAATAAATTAGCAAAGTTACCTCAACGTTTTTCTAATGAGAGATCTGAAAAGACTGCACTTGATTCTGGCAAAAAAGCAATTAAGAAAGTCGAAGAACACTTAGTTTCAGGGCTTACTTCTTCAAAGAAAGAGAAATTAATTGAGGATCTAGAGAAGATTGAGACAAGAATTAAAAGGATTACTGGAAAGACAACTCCAAATGATTTTGACAAAGCTGGCGAATCTAAGAAGATTGAGATTCTCAAAGAGAAAAACGGGATTCTTAGAAAAACTGAAACGTTGAAAAGGAAAGTCGTCAATTCAAGAAATTATAAAATCAATAAAATACCTAGTAGTTATTCGAGGGAAGCAAAGAAAATTGTTCAAATCATTTTAGAGGTAATCGACCGGAGTCTCCCTGAAGAACAAGCGCGTGAGTTACAGGACAGAATAATCGAAGAATTATGTTCTATAACAAGGAAAAAGAATTGAATAATAAGGGCTTATTTGATAACGGAGATTCATCACTTTGCCAACATAATTCTGAAATACGAAATATACTTTTATTGGAACCGAATTATAGAAACAAATATCCTCCCTTGGGTTTAATGAAATTAAGCACGTATCACAAATTATTGAATGATAATGTACTTTTTTTCAAAGGCGATTATAGTAGATATTTTTTTGATGAGAAATTTTCCAAATGCCTAAGGAAAATACTGGAGCAAAATTTATGTTTAGAAGATTGGTTTCATTTTAAATCTCTTGTTTATAAATATCTAAAGTATCGGAAGAATTCAATATTGATTGATATTTCAAAGGTAGTTCCATTAGAGTATTTTCATACAATTGAGAATATCCTACGCTATTTTGCGTTTAAATATAGACCTGAAAGGAAGTGGGATCGGATCTATATTACTACCCTTTTTACATTTTACTGGAAGCAGACTAAGAATGCTATTGAGTTTGCCAAGAAAGTCGTTAAATCCATCGATGGTGTGTACATTGGTGGAGTAGCTGCTTCTTTAATCCCGAAAATAATTGCTGAAGAAACTGGTCTTGAAATTGGAAAGAATATTGTGATTGGGCTTTTAGATAAGCCAGGTATATTTGATGATAATGATTTAATCATTGATTCATTAGTTCCTGATTATAGTATATTGGAAACTGTTGATTACAAATATCCTCTTGACACGGGCTTTCTTGCCTATATGACAAGAGGTTGTACACGGTCCTGTGCCTTCTGCGCGGTTCCAAAGTTAGAGCCTATATACAAAGATTATATTTCTATTAAAGAGCAACTCCAAATTATCGAGGGGAAATTTGGTGATAGGAAAGATTTGATTCTCATGGATAACAATGTTCTTGGCTCGCCTTTATTTCCTCAAATCATTGAGGAAATTAAGGAAATGGGATTTACAAATGATTCGAGTTTTATTGAACCTAATCATTATTTGGTCTTAGTTGAGCATCTTCAAAAAGAGCAATTTGGGGATAGTGAAAGAAAGTATATCGAGGCTGTTCATAAATGCTTAATTGCTTTTGGAAAACAAAAAATTAAACGTGAAAACATCAAGGAAAGATTCTTCCAAATATTGCATGATTTCCGTTTGGACAATTTGGATTATATATCCAAAGAGGGTATTCTATCCTCAAGGGAGATTTTGAATGAATTCATCGATAAACACCGAAACAAGGCTCCAAGAAAGCGATATGTTGACTTTAATCAGGGAATTGATTGCAGATATGTAGATGAAGAGAAGATGAGATTACTTAGCCAGATCCCCATTCACCCTATGAGAATAGCATTTGATCATATTTCTCTTCAAAAACCTTATGAAAATGCCATACGATTGGCTGATAAGTATGGTGTTAAAAGACTTTCAAATTATATTCTTTTCAATTATAAAGATAAACCTGAACACTTATGGCAACGACTTAAAATAAACATTGAATTAAACGAGGAGTTAAATGCAAGTATTTTTTCATTCCCAATGAAATATATACCTTTATATGGCCGTGAATCACTGGATAGATCATATATTGGTATCCATTGGAATTACAAATACCTTAGGGCAATACAAAACATATTGAATGTATTGAAAGGTATATGTATGCCAGGCAAAACATTCTTTGAGAAAGCTTTTGGTAGGAATTTGAGTGAATACTTTGACATTTTAATGATGCCTGAGTCTTATATCATTTATCGATTTCATTTTGAAGAAAATGGGAAAAGAGATGAGTGGTATTATCAATATAAGAATCTAAATCCTTCTGAACTGAGGGAAGCAACTTCCATAATTCTTGCGAATGACTTTTTTAATTTCAATGGTTTGACTAGCAAAACTGTGGTAGAATTATTAAAGCATTATCAGAGAACTTGGACATCAGAAGAAATTGCATCTGAGCAAATACCGATGGGTGGGGAAAGCTGGCATTCTTGATCAAGCTGACTCCCTCACGCATGGCGTGAGAATGTCTACTAGCTGAATTAAACATGGTGCCGGTTTAGCAGCCAGCCTTTATTATGAAATGGCGAGTTCACATAGGAACAAAGTAGCGTCAAACACGGTGGTGATGAAAGAAAAGGATAATGCACTGGGATTGTCAAAGGTGGTAAAGTATGAAGGAATCTGAGGTAATAAAAGTTGAAGAAGTGGACGATGTCCTCCTTAAGGAGGTAGAAGAGAGAATTGTTGAAGCTGTCAATCCGCTTAAGATAATCCTATTTGGCTCATGGGCATATGGAAAGCCTGAAAAAGGAAGTGATCTGGATATCTTCGTGGTGGTTGACAATCTTAAGTTCTCAAGGCGGGAGATAAGGATCAAAATTCGTAGTGTCCTTAGAAATCTTCTCATTTCCAAAGATATCGTGGTTTCTACACCCGAGGATATTGAGGAATGGGAGAATGTGCCCCAGGCGTTTATTACATCGATCATGAAAAAGGGAAAGATAATCTATGAAAAAAAAGATTGACCTTGTGAAAGCGTGGATTAAAAAGGCAGAAAACGACTTAATTACAGCTCAAAATTCCTCTAATATAAAGCCAGAAGCGCCTTTTGATACCATTTGCTTTCATGCTCAACAATGTGCTGAGAAATATCTCAAAGCGTTTCTTGTATTTCACGATGTAGAATTTGAGAAGACTCATGATTTGGGCCAACTCATATCACTTGCTGCAAAGGCTGATAAATATTTCTTTGAAATTATCGATTTGGGAGAAAAACTGACCGATTACGCAGTTGATATTAGATATCCTATTCTACTTGAAGAACCTACAAAAGATGAAGCTAAAGAAGCCATAGAAACGGCTATAAAGATTAAGGAGTTTGTGATATCCAGATTAAATGAGGAAAAATGATCGAGAGATTTGCTATGCGGCAGCTTGGGGTTACCTGTGTTGCAGAAAAGTTATCTTGCCTGTGGCTTTGTTCAACTTTGTAGGTCCCCCCTATTACTCCAACCCATAAATATTCCCTGTTGTCTACGATGGCACTTATCTTTGCTCCAAAGGAGGCGTTAAGCCACAAATTTCCTAACGCACCTGCTCCATCACCTGCTGAGTGATTGAGCCCTCCTGTGTCAGAGCAAAAACTATAGCATTTACCCCGAATTGCAGTTGGCGGGTGTTATTGAGGTCAGTGTATCCTGTTCCATCTCTACCCCAGCCGACCCATGCGGTGGTGAAATCCTTGGCTGAGAAGACAAGTATAAGGCGTCCGCCTATAATTATCCCCTCCAGGGAATCCTGAGGGAATATCTCAGGATTTCGTCCGAGACAATAATTATCATTGGACAGCGGTACCCCATCGAAATCAAAGTAGCAGCGATACAGAGGATGATCGTTCGGCAATCTCTCGAAATCCCAGTCCCTCTCCTCTTCATATCCATTTTCGGCAAGCGATACCCTTATCATCTCCCTCAAGCATGTCGTCACAATCCCATGGATACGAGCATCATCGTCATCCACGAATGCGAAGCCACCATTTAAAAGATATTTCCCAAGGTTAGCGGCCCCAGATTGGGTAATCTCAAACTTCCTGATCCCCCCGGCGGTTATCATAATGAAAGGAGTCTTGAAAATCTCACTGGAGTCGAAAGTGTAGGAGCCCACTATGTCAGTGGCTATATCGGTATATTTGTTCATAGCCTCTGCGAGAGTTTGCAGAACCAACACCAAACTTGTGTTCTGATTCGTGTGAAGCCTCATGCCTTCAGAGTAGGCCACAGCAAGGTGAAAATATCCCCTTATAGATTTCTTGTCACGAGGATCTTGTATCACCATAGCATGGTATCTGCCTGTATCCAAAGCATCGATATCGAGCATCTCAAGGGACATATCTATCTGGTGCTCGGGGTCTTTAATACCCCTTATTTCCATAACATCGATAAACGGTTCCAGGGAATTCCGGACAAAGCTCACTTCCCTTGAAATCCTCGCACGAGGTTTCATCATGCTGTCCAGAACCTTCAGAGAAGAGGATGTCCCTAAATCAGCATCCCCGGTGTTCACCTTGACCTCTATCTCGATCATCTTTCTCTTCATAGTCCTCGGCTTCGGCCTGGGTCGTTTCCTCAGCTCAAGAGGTTTCGCCAAGCGTGGTTCTCTCTTCACAAACTTGGCATTTAGGGGCTTAAAAACCCGCTTTTCGGCTCCGGATACCCTCACCTGGGCCATGATCAGGTGGATTGCCAAGGCCATAACCAGGCAAATCCAGAAAGCTCCTGTGGCCTTTCGGAGCATACCCCGGAGGTCAATCGGAGATGAAGGGCTTTCAAACCTCGAGTGTTTTTCCATAGGTTTGACCTGCTGCCTTATAATCTGAGCAACTCATCCCATTTCTATACCAATCAGGTGAGAGCCTGCTGCTTTGCGAAACGTCCTTTAGAGCCTCATGCCTTTGTCGGGTTGACTACCATACCAAAAAACCCAGCTTTCATACTTATAAAGCTGGGTCATTGGTAAATCAGTATGTCACATTACCTCTTTTAGGAGGAAAACCTAACCTCTACGTTAACCAAACAGAGACATTCTACAACTTGCAGTATAACTAACCGACAGAGACTTGTCAATACTTTTGTGTTCAAGCACTTAGATAGCTTCCCCTTGTTAATTGCAGAGCTATCTCGGTCGCATTTCTCGCATCCGACCAAGCGGATTACATCACTGATCAGGCCATAGCCGTAAACGGGGGGAAGATTATGAGGTAGATCAACGTATCATGACCAGCAACATCTTAAATCTTTCCAGTGCCTTCAGGGCATGAGGATCGTTTGCGGGCATTATGATCATCTGCCCTCCTTTCAAGTGATTTGCCTTGCCGGAGATGATGATCTCTGCCTCACCGTCGATAATATACACTAAAGCATCAAACGGTGCTTTATGTTCGCTTAATCCCTCACCTTTATCAAAGGCGAACAAGGTTACGGTGCCTGTTCCCTTGTCAATCACCGTCCTGCTGACGACAGATCCTTCCTGATAATCCAGCAAGTCGATAAGCTTTGCGGCCTGTCCTATAAGATTCGTTGTACCTGTTTTCCTGTTCTCATGTTGCATTTTTGCCTCCCCGACTCATCGAAGAATTTCATATGCCTTAGTAAGGACAAACGCCGGTCGCTCCTACACTGTCACCGATCTGCATTTAGAAGAATTCCGGCACAATCAAGGTCCATACTAAAGGTTAAACATAGCCTCCGATTGCGTCAAGTGACTTCCCGGTATTTTCAAAGATATTTCGCAAAATTACCCCACTACGGTTTTCATGTAATCCAACTTGGCCATCCCCCTCGGCCATCCCGGAGACTATCCCTGGGTTTGGGATGCACAGCCAGTGTACCGATCCGAGACGAAACAGCGGTGATGAGGAAAACTCCGCGAAGCAGGGAACCGCCGAGGTGAGAACTACCGCATCCACTAAATCAAACTGCGCATCCCATGCGGTTCCCAGGGTCTGATAACAAGCTTGACGGAAAACCTGCAATTTCGTATACTGTTCCTCGGCAGCAAATGTATAAATCTTCACATCTGTAAGATAGCTGTCGAGGGCCGCTCGCGCAAGTCACAGGTCGCCTATTTTTCCTCAACAGTCTGAAGTCGAATTAGAAAAATTCCAGTAATGTTTTTGGCTTTTGCTCATTTCTCGTGAGATTTTTTCAGTTACTATTGTTCCTTCGGATGTTGATCTGTAGAGACGCCCCGCCGGGGAGTCTCTATCGACACATGGAAGGATATTTTACTTTGTGAAACGCAATTTGGTATTAGCCATGAGCCGGAGATCCTGTGATTTCATATTTTATTCCGTTCCGATTGCCTTAAACAGAAAGGGTTGTTATGCTAGAGTCTACATATTCGGATCAGCACACTTTCCCTCCTTTCTTGAATCTGGAGAAAGCTCATTCCAGCCCAGTTATCGTGAAATCTATCGAGGTTTTGAAATATGCAGGTGTTTATCTGGTGCGGTCGGCCAATGCAGATGGAGCGGTAGGAATTGCGGCGTGTAATGGCAGGGCCGCAAACCTTCTACCGATTTTAAAGAACCTGGTGATCCCAGCGTTCATCGGACGGGATGTGCGGGAGCTGGAGTCGCTGGTGAATGAGGTCTATATTTACAGGTCCAATTACAAGTATCAAGGTACACCTTTCTGGAACTGTGTGGCTTATGTGGAGGCAAGCCTGTTGGATCTCCTGGGGCAGGTGACCGCGAAATCTGCGGGTGAGCTGCTGGGAGGTACTTGGAGGTACGAGATTCCGGTTTATCTTTCCAGCATGCGGCGGGATACGACGCCGGAGGAGGAGGTCAGGTGGATTTCGGAGCGACTGGAAGCGACCAGGGCACGTGCAGTCAAGATGAAGATAGGTGGGAGGATGCGGGCCAATGCGGACTCGATAACAGGGCGCACGGAAGGTTTGATTCCACTGGCAAGAAAGAGATTTGGAGACGATATTACTCTGTATGTAGATGCTAACGGGTCCTATGACCATCGTAAGGCTATTGAAATCGGGCATATCCTTGAAGATAACGGGTATTCCTTTTTCGAGGAGCCATGTCCGTTCGAGCAGTATGAGGAGACCAAAAAGGTTGCCGATGCACTGGACATAGATGTAGCCGGTGGTGAGCAGGACTGCAATATGGGACATTTCCGGGTAATGATCCGCGATCGAATCGTGGACATTGTGCAGCCGGATCCGATGTACAACGGTGGGATCATAAGAGCGATGCGGGTAGCCCGTATGGCAGAGGAAGCCGGGATGAAGGTAACACCTCACAGCCCCAAGCATAACCCGGAACTTGCCACACTGCTTCATTTCGCCTCAGTGGTGCGTAATACAGGACCGTTTATGGAATTTCCTGCTGCTATAGTGAATTATGATTCATGGTATCATCCGGCATTTGAGATTCACGAGGGCGGTAGAATCACAGTGCCAACAGGGTCAGGGTTGGGGATCACATATGATGAGGCTATCTGGGAGCAAGCCGAAAAGCTGTAAACTGTAGATAAACACCAAAAATCTTTGCAGGAGAGCTGAGATGAAAGTTGTGGACGTCAAGACGTACGTGGTGGAAAACATTGACCCGGACAGAGGAGGGCCATTCTGGATATTCATGCTTTTGAGGACTGACGAAGGCATTTCCGGCGTCGGCGAATGTACATACCACTGCCGGCTCAACCATCTTACTGCTGAAATAGCTAAGGATCTTGGAACGCGTTTTGTCGTCGGCTCTGATCCCTTCCAGATCGAGAGGCTCCTTTGGGAGATCATCGACGGACAGGGAGCAGAACGATCCGGGCCATTTCTGGGGCCGGTACTGAGCGCGTTTGAGATGGCGTGCTGGGACATCGTCGGCAAGGCATCGAATCAGCCTGTCTATAACCTGCTGGGCGGTGCCTTCAATAAGAAACTGCGCTCATACTCGTATCTCCGCGGGTGGGAATATGGCGACCCACCGGAAAAGATCTCGGAAATCACACTTCAATATATCGAGCGAGGTTTCACGGCCGTGAAGCTCGATCCTTTACCTGGTGAGGGTCTGGGCCGGTTTGTGCGGAATCCGGATCGGGAAACCCTTCGATACGCAGAGAACATCATACGTGCTATCCGCGAAGCGGTGGGCGACACGTGCGACATCCTTCTGGGTACGCACGGCCAGTTCACGACCGAGGGCGCGATCCGATTCGCTAAACGTATGGAAGACTACGATCCCCTGTGGTTTGAGGAACCGGTCCCCCCGTCAAACATAAAGGAAATGGCGCGCGTTGCCCGGGCGACGGACATCCCGATCGCCACAGGTGAGCGCCTTCTGTCGAAGTATGAATTCAGCGAACTCCTGGAGCTACAGGCCGCTTCGATTTTACAGATGGACATATCCATCGTTGGCGGGATTCTCGAGGGGAAAAAGATCGCTGGGATGGCTGAAGCGCACTACGCGACCATCGCACCTCACATGTGCGGAGGCCCAGTTGCCGGTGCTGCAGATATCCAATTGTCCGCTTGCAGTCCCAATTTTCTGATACAGGAAGGTATCGAGAGATGGGATAGGTGGCACGCCGATATCCTGGAAGAACCCATTAAGTGGGAAGATGGGTATATCATACCTCCCGACGGACCGGGGCTGGGAGTTGAATTGAACCAGGAATTTCTGGAGAAACACGCCGTGGTTCACTGATGGGCAGAGCACCGTCCGCCACTCAGAAACGATGGCCAACAGGGCAATTTCTACAAATGGGTGGGTATGAACGGTCCCGGAAATCATCTCCTCGGATCTACTATGATATCCTTCAGATCTCCATCGAAACCGCACGACCGGAGGAGCTCCAGGTGGGGAGCGAATTCACCCACTTCATAGAGGTTGTGTGCGTCGCTGCCGAGGGTGAGCTTCACACCTGAATCCATACAGAGTCTCACGAACTCGACGGGCGGTTCATTAGTATGGAAATTGATTTCCGCAGCGACCCCGCTTCCGCGAAGTAGCCCAACTGTCGGTTCGAAAAGCGACCCTGGCGTCTCACGTCCGGCACGCCGGAAGACCCTGAAGGGGTGTGCCAGAACCCGGATGCCAGTAGATAAAAAACGCTGAAGGATCGACAGGAACTCTTCACAGACCCCTGTGTTATCGGCCCGCCGATTTCTCAGGGCGGGTAGCTGGTGGACAGCGCCGATGAGAAAACTGACCCGGGACCGATCCCCGGGACGTATCACAGGCCTGCCGCTGAAATCACAGTCAACCTCCATCCCGACACAGTCAGGAGCGCAGCCCGCATCCGAAGTTGCCGCAAGATAGGCATCAATCCGGTTGTCGGATTCCTTTGCGCTGTCGATCCCGTCTTCGAGATGCCCTCCGCCCCAGTAGGTGTCACGATCGAAATAGAGGTGACCTGAATGCTCGGCGAATGCCAGGTTGTGTCCGTAAATTGGTGTAAAAATGATTAAGGATGAATAGGTCATCGTT
>CAZTBA010000217.1:0-10629 GCA_964611725.1 uncultured bacterium | reverse complement strand
ACTATAGCCTGTGGGGATTTGAAGGAATGATGATCATGATAGCCACCCGGCCAGATCTGGTGGAATATGCCTGTCAGCGTTTCCTTACCCTGAGCATACGCGATCTCCGCGAGGCTGTTTCGCTCGGAGCAGCGGGCATTTGGATAGAGGAATGTTTAACGGATCTCATCAGTCCTGAAGCATTTGCCTCGCTCAATGTCCCATTTCTCCGTCAGCTGGTAGAGAAAACTCACGCCGCGGATTTGAGGAGCATTTACTACTTCTGCGGAGATCCCGCTGGAAAGTGGGAGCATATTATCTCCGTCGGCGCTGATGCAATTTCTCTGGAGGAGAGCAAGAAAGGCTTTCTTATTGACATCGAAGATGCGGTAGAGAGGGTGCAGGGCCGATGCACGGTATTAGGGAACCTCGATGCCATCAATGTACTTCAGGATGGCACCGAGGAGGAACTGCGGGCTGAAATATCGAGGCAAATAGCCGCAGGTCGGCGGAATGGCAGTAGATTTATAATGAGTCTCGGCAGCCCCGTTACGCCGGGGACATCGGTGGAAAGAGTACGCAAGTATTGCGACCTGGTGCATGAACTTGGAGCCTCATGAAGCGTTTTACCTGCCATTGGTTTGTAGAGATGCTCCGCATGAAGATTAAGAATTAAACCGTGCAACGATTTTCTGCAAGACGCCGAACCAGTATGTTTACACGTCCGTCGTAGAGACGCCTCGGTGAGGCGTCTCCTTCCACAAAATTGCGTTTCAGAAAGAGAAACGTTTACTTGTTTCAGGATCTCCTTGAATCCAGAGTATGCCCCGGTCATTTTATGAATACACATCCGGAGCATCCATAATCCTAAGGGCCCCGTTACATCACAATCAATTTCTTGCCCAGATCCATCGCAGATATGCAATCCACTGAGAATGGCTTCAGTCGAACGCTGAAACTGAAATCATGCGGACGCAACTCGTACTGTGGTAGCGGCCCCGGTCCGCAGCTTGCACTTCCCAGACCGTGATGCCGGTAATCCAGGTTGAGGGTTATTTCATCGCGTGGCACGAGATCGCAAGTATGCTCCGCTTTCTCCAGATCCTCTGTGCTGAACCGGTGTGCGCTGAAATCCAGGAGTGGCATGCCAACGCAAATCAGGCCCATGCCACGCGTATTGGTTAAGTTTACCCACCGTACATCCGTTCGGTTGCCGTTATCCTGAGGATAGACATAGGGAACGTAAAGCTCGTCTACCATGCAGGAGTAGACACCTATACGGTTGGCCTGTTTGCTGTCGATGTAGCATTCTCCCGGACCGCGGCCATACCAGGAAACATGATCAAGCCCTCTGGGGAGCATCATCTGCAGGCCAATTCTCGGCAAGACTGGGAATTCTCCCTTTGGTGCTCCGTGTATCTCGATGATCACATCGCCACTGCCGTAGATGGTGTAGATGTAATCACATTCAAAAGCCAGGTCCAGGATCGGCGGGGCGATCCTGGAAGCAACTCTTATCCTGATTGCTTTGCCTTTGATCTCCTCGCATTCTACAGAGTTCACCCGATGGGCCAAAAGGTGGAGCCCGATCCTGCGCCATTCCGCTTCGAGCGATCGCCTGTCATTATCTATGGGAGCACGCCAGAAATTCAATTTCGGCCCCCTGTTGATGACCTTCAAACCCTCATGGTGCCACGATGCAATCACTCCGTAGATTTTGTCAAAGACCAGCTCGAAATCGGCACCTGTGATCCTGGCCGTTTTCGAGGATTCCTCGCAATGTACCGGCGGGATCGATTCAAACTTGACCGCCTTCGCGGGGGGAGCATTGGACGGGAGCTTGAACTGTGCCCAGGCGATCTCATGTCCCCTGGACGCCCACGGAGCATCGCTTGCCAGTGCAAGGCTGATATTCAGCCAGTGCTCCGTGGCGGGCGCTGGCGCTGGGGGGGCATAGGGAATTGTGATGCTCCTGCTCCCGCCAGCGGGGACATTAGGCATGGGGACGGTGCCGGACTGAAGGACTTTGCCGTCCGCCATCAGATTCCAGGAGGCATCCAGGTGACTGAGTGAAATGAAATCGTAGAGGTTGGTGATACGGACCTTGCCCGCGGCCAGATCTATCGACTCCACTTTGACGGGTTCCAGAACCTTCTTGTATTCTACTAATCCGGGTGAGGGTTTGCGATCCGGAAATATCAGTCCGTTGATGAGGAAATTTCGGTCGTTCGGCTCATCGCCAAAATCACCGCCGTAGGCGAAATACTCACGACCGTCTTCCGTGCGCTTGCGGATGCCCTGATCTATCCAGTCCCAGACAAACCCACCCTGGAGGCGTTTGTATTTGTAGAAGACGTCCCAGTATTCCTTCAAATTGCCGGGGCCGTTGCCCATGGCATGGGCGTACTCACAGAGGATCATCGGCTTTTCCGCGTTTCGTTTCCTGCCCAATTCGATGAGCTTGTCAATTCGGGTATACATCTGACTGAGAATGTCCGCCACCTCCGCTTCGAGGTCTCTCTCATAGTGAAGCAAGCGTGTCGGATCGGCTTCGTGCACCCACTTTGCCATAGCTACGTGGTTCCGTCCGAAATCCGATTCGTTGCCGAGGGACCATATGATGACGCAGGGATGGTTCTTGTCGCGTTCCACCATCCGGACGATGCGGTCTATATAGGCCCCTTCCCATTCCGGGTCATGGCTCGGGCCCTTGGTGTTTTTGACTATTTGAAAACCGTGACACTCCAAATCTGTTTCATCAAGGACATAGAGGCCATAGTAGTCGCAAAGATCGAGAAAGCGCGGGTCGTTGGGATAGTGTGAGGTACGGACGGCGTTGATATTATGTCGCTTCATCAGCAGGATATCCTCGACCATACATTCGAGCGGTACTGCCCTTCCGAGGTCGGGATGATGATCGTGACGGTTCACGCCTTTGATCATGATTGGAACACCGTTCACAAGCATATTGCCATCCTTCAACTCGACGGAGCGGAACCCGAACTTGCCTGGAATAACCTCTATGATTTCGCCCTTTGCATCCCTCAGAGTGATAAGTAAGGTGTACAGACATGGGTTCTCTGCCGACCATTTCTCGGGATTCGTGACAGATTCTTCCAGATCCAGAGCAACCTCGCCATCGGCCTGTATCGTGACCTCACTGGAGGGGGATTGCCCGGGCATCGGCCTCAAATCGGAATCCAGCAATCGAAGCTCAATCTGATACTTATCCGCCTGTTCACCGTGATTTTTCAAAATCGTGCGGATCTTGAGAACTGCGTCACGGTAGTTCGAGTCGAGCTCCGTGCGGATGCGGAAATCGAACACATGAACGCGAGGTACGGTTATGAGGTAGACATCCCGGAAGATGCCGCTGAGCCACCACATGTCCTGGTCCTCTAAGTAGCTGCCATCGGACCACCGGTAGACCCGGACTGCTATGTTATTGGTACCGGCACGGACATACTCCGTAATATCAAATTCCGCCGGCAGCCGGCTGCCCTGGCTGTACCCCACCTGCTGGCCGTTAATCCACACGTAGAAAGCAGAGTCCACGCCCTCAAATCGGAGGAAGATCTGGCGATCGGACCATTCGTCCGGTATGAAGAAATCCCGCCGATACGAACCAGTAGGGTTCTCGGTGGGGACATTCGGTGGGTCCACCGGGAACGGATATTTGACGTTGGTGTAATGCGGACGGCCGTAGCCCAACAACTGCCAGCTACACGGGACCTGAATGTCATCCCAATCGCTAACATCGTAGGATTCCTCGAAGAAACCTTCAGGTGCCAGCGCGGGCGTTTCGGCATATTGGAATTTCCAGTTGCCGTTGAGGAGCTTGAACCACGGCGAACTGCCCCTTTGGCCGGTCAGTGCTGAATCCTCATCTGGATAAGGCACGAAACTTGCGCGAGCTGGCAGTCTGTTGCGTTCAAACACCTTCTGATTTTCCCAGTCATTCATCGCTTACGCTCCATTTTTACCCATAGTCCGTGATTCATCTTGTATCACTCGAAATCTATATTACGATAGTTGAGATCCTGAATCAACACAAGGATTTTTTGATAGTATGGCATGATTCACATCAGCCATCTCCTGTCAAGGCTCCTGTACTGGATTGCCTCACTTATGTGTTGGCCCTGGATGCTGTCTGTACCCTCGAGATCGGCTATCGTCCTGGCTACTTTGAGTATCCTGTCATAGGCCCTTGCAGATAGACCGAGCTTGGTTATCGCAAGCCTCAGAAGCTCACGTCCCTTTTCATCTAATTTGCAGAATTCCCCTATCTCCTTCGGTCCCATATGTGAGTTAAAGAATATTCCATCCCTGCCGCTGAACCTCTGGAGCTGGATTTCCTTTGCCACGTTCACCCTTTGCCTCATCTTTTCAGAAGGCTCTCCGGCCCTATCGCTTGAAAGCTCCCTGTATTTTACCGATGGGACCTCTATGTGGATATCTATCCTGTCTAAGAGTGGACCCGATATCCTGGACATGTATCGCTGTATTGCCGTTATGCTGCACGTGCATTCGTGTGTCGGATCGGAGTAATACCCGCATGGGCAGGGATTCATGGCGGCAGCGAGCATAAACCTTGCCGGGTAGGTAAGCGATATCATTGCCCTTGCGATCGTTACCTGCCCATCCTCAATTGGCTGTCTCAGGACCTCGAGTACATTCTTCTTGAACTCCGGGAGCTCATCCAGGAAGAGGACGCCGTTGTGGGCCAGACTCACCTCTCCAGGGCGGGGGGTTCTGCCACCCCCTATGAGCCCCGCGTCGCTTATCGTGTGGTGAGGTGACCTGAAGGGGCGCGTCGCCACGAGTGCTGATCCGGGCGACAGGAGCCCGGCGACCGAATTTATCTTCGTCGTTGATAGAGCTTCATCAAGGGTCATATCCGGCAGGATCGTCGGGAGGCGCCTGGCGAGCATGGTCTTTCCTGATCCCGGCGGACCGATCATGAGGATATTGTGCGATCCTGCGGCGGCAACCTCAAGCGCCCTCTTTACGTGCTCCTGACCCTTCACTTCTGCGAAATTGACGTTGTAGGAGCTTCCCTTCCTGAAGACTCCCTCTATATCGAGTCTGTATGGCCCTATGGAGCTTTCCCCGTTCAGTAGTTCCACGACCCCCCTGAGTTCACTCGCCGGGTAGACCTCTATGCCATCCACTATCGCGGCTTCCCTCACATTCCTCTCCGGGACCACAAATCCGCTGATCCCGGAATCACGCACGGCAACCGCCATCGGAAGCACTCCCCTGACAGGTCTCAGTGTGCCATCCAGGGAGAGTTCTCCCACGAGCACATACCTTTCCAGGCGATCGGGTTTCACCTGGGAGATGGCTGACAATATCCCGATCGCTATCGGTAGATCGAAAGAGGAACCTTCCTTCCTTATGTCAGCGGGTGCCAGGTTCACGGTTATCTTCTTTCGAGGTATCGGATAGCCGGAATTCTTTATCGCCGCCATGACCCGGTCCTTGCTCTCTTTGACCGCCATATCCGGGAGACCAACTGTGGAGAAGGAAGGAAGCTGGCGGTCTATATCGGTTTCAACGCGGACAAGGTAGGCGTTTACACCCATTACGGCACTGCTCAGGACTCTCGATAACATGAATACACCCTCCTCGGAAGGGCCATCTGGAGGGCAAGGGATTAAGTCGGCTTTGCAGAGGAAGAAGCTAAGCGGGGTATTTGAGTGGAGATTTCTGGCTTTACACTAAGAAATCGGGCACAGGAAGTCAAGAACTTTTTTCGGCCCGGAAAGTGTTTGTTCAATCTACGTTTGGAATAATCGGTGGATATCTCAACCGAAAATGTTGTCCAGGATCATCATCACCAGGAACCCTGCGATCACGCCGAAGGTTGCCTCCCTCTCGTATCCTTTCATGTGGGTTTCAGGTATGATCTCGTCGCTTATTACGAAGAGCATCGCGCCCGCCGCAAAAGCCAGGGCATAAGGCAATATGGGGCGCGCTACCGTTACCATCCCCGCCCCTATCACTCCACCGATCGGTTCCACGAGCCCCGTAAGGAGCGCATAGAGGATGGCTCTACCGCGGCTGTAGTTTTCGCGCAGGAGAGGGAGTGCTACCGCGAGGCCCTCCGGCATGTTCTGGAATCCGATCCCGATGGCGAGCGCCGTCCCGGCCCCGACATCGCCCTGCCCAAATCCGACGCCGACAGCCAGACCCTCGGGGAAGTTGTGTATGGTTATGGCAAATATAAAAAGCCATATCCTCCTGAGGGTGGACGACGGTCCCTCAGGGCCGGATATGAAGTGAAGATGAGGGGTGAACTGGTCGGCGATATGGAGGAAGACCGCTCCCATGGCCAAGCCTGCGGTAGTTCTCCACACCCCTCCCATATCTATCGCCGGGACTATGAGGCTAAAGGATGTGGCCGCGAGCATTATACCTGCCGCAAAGCCAAGCATGGAATCCATCACTTTTTCAGAAACCTTCCGGGTGAATATCACCGGAAGCGCCCCCAGACCTGTAGCGAGACCGGCTGCGAGGCTCGCGAGGACGCCCAGCCAGAATACCTGTTGTCCAGATAGAGCTTCCATGGCTTTCCTCCTCTCGATTTCCAGTTAGTGGTTAAGATCTTGGCTTAGAGGGAATTTGCGAAAATTTAGTGTGAAACGCAAACCTTTTGTTCATTATCTATCAATTTTTTATCTTGCAAAATCACGCCTTTTGATTTAACATAGAAAAACCTTTGATAAATAAATGACTTTCTCATAACAACGAACTACTGGAGGGTATAGATGAGGTTAGCTACTTTCAGATTTGATGGGGGGTTAAGGCTTGGTGTTGTATCTAGGGATCTTGTGCTCGATGTATCCGAGGCGAAATCCAGACTTGGTCGGAGAGAGCTCCCGGATGATATGATCTCCCTCATGGAGGGGGGAGAAGAGGCCCTCAGTTCTCTCAAAGAAACACTGGCAGAACTCTCAAAGGCTGATATGTCTGAACCTGTCTGGCACAGAATAGCCGATTTAAGCTTCGGTCCGCCTGTCCCCAATCCGAAAAAGGTCCTTGCACTCGCCGGAAACTATATGGAACACATAAAGGAGAGCAAAGGGAAGCTCCCGATGGAGGAGGAGAAGATAACTCCATATGTTTTCATGAAACCTCCTTCGACGACCGTATCGGGGGACGGCGATCCGATAGTCATACCGAAGATTGGGGTTGCCATAGACTGGGAGGTGGAGCTTGCCCTGGTGATCGGCAGGAAGGGAAAATATATCCCCGCTTCCGAGACTGAAAGATACATTTTCGGCTATACGATAATGAACGACGTCTCAGAAAGAAAGTTCTACGCGGGTCAGAGGTCGTCCAAGCGCGAGATGGATAAGTTCTTCGACTGGTTGAACGGAAAATGGTTCGACGGCTTTGCCCCTTCAGGCCCGGTAATCGTGACCAGGGATGAGATCCCCGATCCTCATGACCTCGATATCAGGCTCAGGGTCAACGGGGAGGTTATGCAGGATTCAAACACAAAGGACATGATCTTTAGCTGTAATGAGATAGTTGAGTTCATCTCGAGAATAGTGACACTTGAGCCAGGGGACATAATATCCACAGGCACCCCGTCGGGTGTCGGCCTCGGGAGGAACGTGTTCCTTAAGGAAGGGGATATGGTTGAGTGCGATATCGAAAGGATAGGGTTACTTAGGAATCCTGTCGTCAAGGAAAGGTGAATGTTTGTGAGGTAAGTTAACGGGTCAGAAAGCTCAGGAGTTCGAGAGCTAAAGGCCCTTCAAAAATTATCCAGGTTGCGAATATGAAAGTATTACTCAAATCTCTTTTCACATCGGTTGCTGCATTTGCAGCAGTTCTAGGTTTCGCCTGCGCAGCGTTCTCTCTGGAGGAACATGATCTGGGGCTACAGAATTCGGTTGCGAACTGCGATGACGCTGCGTCGGGGTTTGTAAACCCCTCTGCGCTCGGAATAGACAGAAGATTGAATATCCATGCATCCGGCTCAATCGGGGAACACAGGGGTGATCTTTTCTCCTTCGGGCTTGCCAGCAGGTGGTTCTTCATCGGATATCAAAGCCGCGATTTCCCCGAGATGGACCGAAGTCACAGATGGACGACATCGCTCGGGACTGAGATTGCCGACAATTTCTATGTTGGTGCCTCATACCACAATGTCGACGTGAAAGACGCCGGAAGGTTCAATTCGGTAACTTTGGGTGCTCTGTTTCGTCCCCTCAATTCCCTTTCGGTAGGGGCAGTCGGGAGGGATCTCAACCGCCCCAAGAAGCCAGTCAGGTCGGATATAAATTCCATATTGGAAAGTAAAAAGCGTAGCACCTCCCAGGAGGAGGTATCAAGCATTACTGTCGAACCAAGCTTGGACCTCGGGATTGCCCTGAGGCCTTTTGCCGACAGATCCGAGATCTTCTTCGCCTCAGAAATTGTAAAGGGAAAATCTCTTAGAAAATCGGATTTTCGGGTTGGGATGAGCATAGAGCCTCTCGATGGACTTGTTTTCTCAGCAGATATAGATAGGGATCGCAGGATTTCGGCCGGACTCCGGATAAGTTTCGCAAAGGTCGGGATTGGCCTTTCGGAGATTGGGAGAAAAGACGATACTGCCGGGACCCCTTTTCTCAAAGTCACCTACTCTGCCGACAGACATCGTACGTTCCTGCAGAGGAAAAACAGCTTAGCTCAGGTCAATATATCCGGGGTAATATCGGACCGGGAGGCCGGGCTCTCCCTTCTCGGAGTGGGGCCACGTCCGCTCCGGGATATAACAGATGAAATAGACAAGGCGGCAACCGACCCGGCCGTGGCAGGGATGGTGCTCAGAATCGGCGTTATAGAGGCCGGCATGGGGACGGTCGAGGAGATAGTCGGGGCGATCAAACGCTTCAAAGGTACAGGCAAGCCGATCGTATCGTATATCGAGTCGGTCGGAGGAAAGGAGTATTACATCGCCTCAGCCTCCGACAGGATAGTCTCTGAGCCTGTGGGCTATGTCTTCCTGACCGGTATGCGTGCCGAGATATCACTGTACAGGGGATTCCTCGGAAAGCTTGGGATTGACGTTGACTACGAAAAGGTCGGAAAATATAAGGTCACCCCGGAAGCCTACGCTGAGGATGAGATGTCAGAAGCCTTCAGGGAACAGGTTGAATCCTTTCTGGATGAGCGCTACGATATCTTTATAAACTCTATCGCCAGGGAGCGCGGAGTACCGGCCGAAAAGCTGAAGGGTCTTGTGGATGAAGGAATCATAGATGCAGAGGATGCTTTCAAGAAAGGGCTTGTGGACAGCCTGGGATACTACGAGGATGCGCTCAAGACCGCAGGAAAGCTCGCCGAGCTTGAGGGCAATGCAACGGTTGTCGGTATGTCGAATAGGAGCTACTGGCGCTGCCAGTGGAAAAAGTCACCGAATATCGCTATCATATACGTATCGGGGGACATAATTCCCGGCAGCAGCAAAACCGATCTTTTGAGCGGCTCGTGGGCCTCGGGTTCACATACCGTGTCGGAAGCTTTAAGGAGCGCAAGGGAAGACCGCTCAATAAAGGCCATAATTCTCAGGGTCAACAGCCCGGGGGGAAGTGCCCTTGCCTCCGATGTTATATGGCGTGAGGTTAGAAAAGCCAGAGAAGAAGGTAAGCCTGTGATAGCATCTGTAGCTGATATGGCTGCCTCCGGCGGATACTACATAATATGTGGGGCCGACTCGATAGTCTCGAATCCATCTGCCACTGTGGGGAGCATAGGGGTATTCGCCATAAAGCCGAACCTTAAAGGACTCTACGATAAGCTTGGTATAAAGAAGGAGGTCTTCAAGAGGGGCGAGAATGCCGACTTTCTCTCGCTCTACGGCGGGCTTACCGAGTCCCAGAGGGAACTTGTAAGGAAGAGTATAGGCCGTTCATACGAGAGCTTCATACTCAAGGTGGCTGAAGGGAGAAGGATGGACCGCACGCTTGCCAACAGGCTCGGAGAGGGGAAGATATATACCGGGAGACAGGGCTACGAGAACGGGTTGGTGGATGTGATTGGCGGCATGGCAGAGACCCTGGAGATAGCAAAGGGCAAAGCCGGCGTAGATGGCTCCGTCAATCTCGTTGAGCTTCCCCCGAGGAGGATTTCCCTTAAGAGGCTGCTCTTCGATATGGAATTGCGCTGGCTCTTCAGGCTCTTTCTGAAGGATATGTTTAGCTATTAAACTAAATACTCCACCAACATAATCCTGATACCCTCCCAGCCCTCCCCGCAGCCAGGGAAGGGGCATTTCCCCTCTGCTTGCGAAAAACCAGAATAGTTATGGAAAACGAAGAAAACCAAACCCCAATCAGAATTAATTGAGGGTTGGTCATAAATAGGCAGCCGCGCAAAGGTATTGACCTAAGCGCGGCATCCTCCATATTTTTGAGGATACCAAAAACCCTAAAGATATGGAGGGATGCCAAATGATAAGAAAAAACTCGCTCCTTGTCACGTTAATTCTGCTTGTAGATGAAATACCTATACCAAAAGAGATCTCCAAAAGGGGGAGACCTAAGATCTACAGTGACAGGCTCATTGTTAAGTTTTTGATAATCATGATATTGAAGAGATTCACAAGGGTTCATGAGCTTTGGATTTTTCTCAATTGTCCTCAGGCAGAATCTA